>CALBTC010000428.1 GCA_937967805.1 uncultured Anaerolineaceae bacterium | reverse complement strand
CCGCGAAGGCGGGAATCCAAGAGATGGATGCCTGCCTTCGCAGGCATGACAGAAGCGTGAATTATTTGTGTTACGCAATACTAACTCTTCTTAACCAGTTCCCTGACCGCCTGCACCAGCTCATCCACCGTCTGGTAACGGTCTTCGGGCTTTTTGGCCAGGGCTTTGTGCAAAATATCGTCCCAGGGAGGGCGCAGGGTGGGAATGGCGGCCTGCACGCTGGGGACCGGATTGTTCAGGTGGGCCATCACAATGCTGACGATGGAATCCCCTTTGAACGGGAGCTGGCCGGTGAGCATGAAAAAGAGAACGATACCCAGGGCGTAGATGTCGGTACGGCCGTCCAGCTCCTTGTTGCCCTGAATTTGCTCAGGACTCATGTACTCGACGGTGCCAATCATGACGCCGGTGCCGGTGATCCCTTTGGCCGCCTGTAAATTTTTGGCGGTGCCAAAGTCAGAGAGGAACGGTTCGTTACGGCCGTTAAACAAAATGTTGGCCGGCTTGATGTCCCGGTGCAGGATGCCCTTTTCGTGCGCCTCGGCCAGGGCTGAGCCAACCCGCTCCATGATAAAGCCCACTTCCTCCAGCGGCAGCGCCCCGTTTTGCAGCCGGTCTTCCAGCGTTCCCCCCGGCATGTAGCGCATGACGATGTAAGAGAGATCGCCCTGGTGGCCAAAATCGTAAATAGGAATGACGGCCGAATGCTCCAGTGCAGCAATCGTTTCGGCTTCCTGCTGGAAGCGCTCATAAAAGTTGGGATCAACGTCCAGCGCCTGCATGGCCAAAACCTTCACCGCCACTTTACGCCGGATCAGCGGGTCTTCTGCCAGAAAAACGGCCGCCATGCCGCCGCGGCCAATTTCTTCTAAAATTTTGTATCGTCCAATTCTTTGTGGTGTCATGGTTTATCCGAAGATTTAAGGCACAGATTTTATGCCATTATGCAGTTGGGTTCAACATAGCCCCAACCAGCTCGAACGGAAATTTTCGACTTGTTTTTTTGCCACGCTTTGTTCCTCAAGAGTGATGTCTGGCAGCCGGCAGCGTAAACCAGAAGAGGCTTCCTGCCCCTTCCTGGCTTTCGACCCCCACCTCTCCGCCCAGTTTCGTGACAATACGGTGGACGATGGACAAGCCTAAACCATGGCTATCGCTGGCAGCCTCGTCAAGTCGTTCAAAAAGGGTGAAAAGGCGTTTGCGTACATCGGGAGCGACGCCGCTGCCGTTGTCCCGTACCCAGTAACGCACCGTGTTAGAAGCTGCCCTGAAATCACTTTGCGGCATATCGGCACCCAGCTCGATCTTGGGTGGGCGACCGCCATATTTGAGCGCATTGCTGAGGTAATTGACCCATACTTCTTCGACCCAGGGTGCGTGGCCGTAAGCCGCGGGCCATTGGGATGGGTAACGGATTTCTGCATCGAGCTTGGCGATGTCACTTTCCAGGCGCTGGGCCGCTTCTGCCACGATTGTTTCCATTGTTAGCGGTTCCACAGCAACGTCTTTGGTACGCACAATAGATAGGAACAAAAGTTCATTAATGATGCTCTGCATTTTATGTCCCGATAGGATGATCCGGTCGGCGACAGTGTTGACTTTGGCATCGGTTGATATCTCTTGCAGGTATTCGGCATAGCCAACAACGGCCGTTACCGGGTTCTTTAGATCATGGGCAACCGTATGCGCATAGGCGTCGAGCTCTTGGTTGCGCGCTTCAAGCTGCGCCGCATAATGCTGTAGCTCCGCCTCGGCCTCTTTGCGCGCTGTGATATCCCGCAGCACCACCAACTGCCCACGTTCCTGGCCGCGCCGGTTCAACAGTCGCGATATTCGTAAATCATAGCAGCGCCGCCCGCCTTCAAGCTCCAGGCTGATTTCATCCTCGACTTCGCCGGCTGCCACGATGTACTGCGCCAGCACGTTGTGCGCGGCCAGCGCCGTTGCGGCTGCCTTCCCCACGATTTGATGGGACTTGACCTGCAAAGCGGCTTCTGCTGCCGGATTCAGGTCTATGATGCGCCCCTGACGATCCAGCGCCAGCATCAGATCGCCCATACTGTCTACCAGCAGGTCCCTTGCCACCGGCCGCACGTCAAACAATCGGTCACGAACGACGCCAATTGTCAGGACCAGCGCCGATATGGCAAAGCTGATCGCCGTGTAATCCTTTTTGATGGCCGGTATGGGATTTGCCAGATAGAAAAGGTTTGTGGCCACAGGCACGAGGGCACCAACGATCAAATAAATTGCCTGGCGCCAATATACGGCAAAGGTGCGCAGCGCCTGGCGAACTATCAGGAGGGCACCGGTGAAGACCAGCACATATGAATGAACAATATGCAGCCAGAACAAGGGACCGTGTTCCACGCTGAAAGCCAGAAAGAGGCTGACCGGTGTGAAAATGTATTCTCGCCACAGCAGTTGGTGCAATTCGTTGGTGTAGGCGGACAGCGTCACAACTGCCGGCACCAGAAAAAAGATGAAAAAACGGTCTCGCTGCAGCCAGCGAACGTTGCCGGTATATTGAAGGGCGAAGGCAAGCCAGGCAACAGGCGTCAGGGTTATAAAGGCATAACTCACTTTGGCCCAGAAAACCGACGCTTCTGGGGAAGAAGCCACCAGCTCCAGCGAATTGAAAACCAGCCAGCCGGCAATTGTAAGGGCCAGGTATGTTAGCAGTCTCGTCGGGCGGCTCGGGTAGCGGCGGGCAAGGCCTAATATCACACCAAGCGAAACGATGGTAACTACTGGCGAGAGTATGAGAAACAGAATGTATTGTGCCGGAAATTCCATTTAATGGGTCCAATACAATTAGTTTATTCTCTCTAATTTTATCACATCAGCGCGCCAAAGGGGGGGCTTTGCTTTCATGACACAACGCAATCTGATCTGAACCAGTTACTGCCTTGAATTCGGCCAGCAGGTAACCCTAAAAGAAAAAAAGCCAGCAATCAGTAGAATGCTGGCTTAAGGGTGTTTGCTAGGGGATTTTAACGGCCGTTTTCCTCTGGTGACAGCAAAGCCAACAACCCGACAATCCCCATATTGCTGAACAGCAAAGGGGACATGAACGGTGCACCGCGCAAAAAGCGCTCCGGCACGATGGTGCTCTGGCTGGTCAGGTCGGCCTGAATGTGGAAGTAAGCACCGAGCACCCCGACCACGATAAGTAAAACCATTGCTGTGATGTAAATGGTTACGGGCTCGTCGGCTTCGGTTCCGGCCTGGCTCACGGCCATAATGACCAGCGTTAACCCGGCAACGATGAGCACGGCAATGATGCCCAGGATGAGCAGTCGAAAGGAGCCGGTATTGTTTTGCGTTGTTTCTTGAGGCATTAACTAACCTCCTGTTGCTGAAATAAACTTCCATTGACGGTGAGTTCAAGAAAGCATTTGCTTCAGTTTAACTGAGGAAAACGATCTTTTCATTGTGATAGCGTCATAAACGGCCGTTTACAACAACAATCTCATTTTGCCAGGATAACTATGGTGATATTAGATTGATGGGCTACAAAATGAATCAGTCTCAGTTTAACAAACAGCCGTTAATTGGGTCAAATTTCCATGCCCAATTTGTTTATAGGGGCACTGTACCGTCGGCAGCAATTTTGGTGAGAGCGGACGCTTCTTTAATGAGTAACCAGCGCCGGTTGGTGTGAACCAGGCCGTCTTTTTCCCACTGGCTGCAAATTCGGCTGACGGTGTAAAGGGTGGCTCCGGTCATTTCGGCAATCTGCTGGCGTGAAGGTGGGGGCGCAAGACGAATGCCATTTTTAGCCTGCTTCCCGCTTTTTTCAGCAATTTGCAGAATGGTGCGGGCAATGCGCTGCTCTACCCGCTCCGTGGCTAACTGGCGATATTGGTTTTGCAAAATGACAAAACGTTCCGTCATCATTTGTAAGGCATTCAGGGTTAATTGAGGGTATTGGGTGATGAGATAGGCTAGTTCTGTTCTGGACCAACTCAGCGTGACGCAATCGGTGGCGGCAACGGCCGTCACCGGATAAACCTGATCCGGAAACAGCGACAAAATGCCGATCTCATCGCCGGGGCTTATGTAGTGCATAATGACTTGCTGGCCTTTTACCGTTAGCTGGTTTAGGTGAATGACACCCTGAACCAAAATATAGGTACGGTTAGCCGGCTCGTCTTCGTGAAATAGGAAGCTGTCTTTGGCATGCTTTCTCAGGTGAGCATTGAGCATCACTTGGTGCAGCTCGGTGTCGGACAACTCTTTAAAGAACACACACTTTTTTATCAGTGGCAAAAAGTCAGATGTTTCTTGAACCAGAAATGTTGGCTGATTGAGCATCGTTCCTCATTTGAATGGCTGTGTATGTGGTCAACGAATACCCTGCAAGGATATAGATTGGTCTTGATCAGACTCAGTGACCAACATCACTGGCTTTTTTGACAATGATCATAAAATTGTTCACAGCTTAAGGCATCAGGCACCGGAACGGCCGTTTGAGCAAGCCCGGCGGATGAAGTGAGCGACCAAGATGACGAACTGTTCTTGCCTGTACCATTGTACAGGAGATAGTCTAGCCTCGCGCCCGGTGTTGCCAACGGCTGTTTCCCTCATAATAACAGTATCACCCATCACAAGTAGAAGGAGCAGAAAATGAGTACCACAAACAGTGAATCAACATTTGTTCGCGCAGCTTCTCTGGCCGAATTGGAAACGGCCGTTTGCCAAACCATCAACCTCAACGGCCACACCCTGGCGCTCTGGTACGTCGGCGGGCAGGTATATGCCATCGACAACCGCTGCCCTCACATGGGCTTTCCCCTGGATCGGGGCAGCGTCAAGGACGGTATCCTCACCTGCCACTGGCACCACGCCCGCTTTGACCTGGAAAGCGGCGGCACCTTTGACCAGTGGGCCGACGACGTGCGCGCTTTCCCCGTAGAGATCCGCGATGGCGAGGTATGGGTGGATGTGACCAGCCAACGAGACCCAAAGGCGCACCAGCGGGAGCGTTTGCAGGTAGGTCTGGAGCGCAACCTTTCGCTGGTGATTGGCAAGGCGGTGTTGACGCTGGTTGATGGCAAAGATGTGAGTACGGCCGTTGATCCCTTCCGCATTGGCCTGGAATTTGGCACACGCTACCGCAGCGCCGGTTGGGGGCAGGGCCTCACCATTTTGGCCTGCCTGATGAATTTGCTGCCGCACCTCAACGAAACAGATCGCCCCCGCGCTTTGTACAATGGCCTGTCGGCCGTGGCGGCAGACACGGCCGGCAGCGCGCCGCGCTTTATGGTACGGCCGCTGCCCGACACCAATGCCGATATCCCCACGCTCAAACGGTGGTTCCGCCAATTCATTGAGGTGCGCGACGACGAAGGGGCCGAGCGATGCATCATCTCCGCGATTGAAGCTGGGGCAACGTCGCAGCAAATGGCCGATATGTTGTTTACGGCCGTTACCGACCATCGCTATATCCAGATTGGCCACCCGGCCGACTTCACCAACAAGGCGTTTGAGGCATTGGACATTGTGGGTTGGGAATACGCCCGGCCGGTGCTCACCAGCCTGGTAACGGGGTATGCCGAGGCCAGCCGCATGGAAGAGTCCAATTCTTGGCGGCACCCCATTGATTTGATTGAAATTTTGCAGGAGGCGTTTGCAAGGCTGCCGGATGTAGTGGCTACTGGGGAAGAGAAAGGTGGGGAGTGGAACGGCCGTAACGACCTCGTTCCCATCTTGCTGGCCGACGATCCCCAGGCCAGTGTGGCTGCTTTGCTGAACAGCCTGGCAGCGGGCGCCGGCTCGGTGGAACTGGCCGAAACGGTGACTTACGCCGCTGCCTTACGCATTGCCCGCTTCCACACCAGCAACGAGTTTGGCGATTGGGATACGGCGCTGCACACCTTCACCTTCGCCAACACCATCATGCAGGGGCTGCGGCGCGCCCCCTCGGTAGAACTGCTGCGCGGTGTGTTTGACGCGGCGATGAGCATTTACCTCGACCGTTTCCTCAACATTCCGGCGGCGCGGATTCCATCTGCCAATGGCCAGGTGTCACAGCCAGGCGAGATTCTGGAGCAGTTCCCTGCGCTGCTCAACCGGCAGCAGCAGGTCAACGAAGCGGCCGAACTGGTTTCCCGTTACCTGAGCGGCAATGGCAATCCTGACGAGCTGCTTGCCTTGCTGGGCCGTTTGCTGCTGCGCGAGGATCGCGACTTTCATACGATTCAAAGCGTGGAAGCGGCTTTTAACCTGTACAGCTTCATGCGCGGCTCAGAAGAAGGCAGCCATGTGCTGATCGCCGCTGCCCGCTACCTGGCGGCTCACTCCCCCACGGTGTGGGCCCAGGGCCAAACGTACCAGATTGCTGCCCGGCTGCATCGCGGCGAGCACCTGTTTGAAGGGGCGTAGCCAATATGAGATTGGACCAATTTGCCGTACAGGCAGGCGTACTTGCTTGAGTAAATTGGTCTAATCTTGCTTGACATCGGTATCTGTTTTGTTATAATTGAGCACGTTGGTTCGAGTCCAACCTGAGGAGCTGAAAACGACAGGTCATTGGCCTGTCGTTTTTGTTTCTCTAAATTGAACAAACCCCCATTCTCAAGTACACTTCAACCACCTGTTTTCCACAGCTTAACATTTAACAGAAGTAACTACGTGCTCAGAGATTGGCCCAATTTTCTCTAGAATAAAGATTCACATCAATAAAATTGGTCCAATCTTGGCAAACGAGCTGTGTAGTTACTAACTGAAATCCCTGAAAGGAGTTTTTAATGAGCTACAAACCAGTCGCCCTCATCATTTTGGATGGGTGGGGGATTCGTGAAATGGAGCACGGTAACGCCGTGGTGCAGGCAAGCACGCCCAATTACCAGAGCTGGCTGCGCAGCCGTGAGCGGGCCATCGTCGATGCCTCCGGCGAGGCCGTGGGCTTGCCCGATGGGCAGATGGGTAATTCGGAAGTCGGGCACCTGAATCTGGGTGCCGGACGCATTGTGTACCAGGATTTAACCCGCATCAATCTAGCTATCAGGGAAGATCGGTTTGCCCAGCAAGAAGTGCTGCGAAATGCCGTAGCCCAGGTGAAAGAAAACAACGGCAAGCTGCATCTAATTGGTCTGCTGGGCAACGGCGGTGTGCACAGCCACCAGGACCATCTTTACGCTTTGCTGCGGCTGGCCGAAGAGGCTGACATTGAACCGATTGTGCACGTGATTACCGACGGCCGAGACACACCGCCGCAGAGCGGCATCGGTTTTGTGCAGAAGCTGGAAGATTATCTGAGTGATCATCCCGGCGTCATTGCTTCGGTGAGCGGCCGTTATTACACCATGGATCGGGACAAGCGTTGGGAGCGAACAGAGATGGGCTACAAGGTGATTGCCAATCATGATGGGGAGGAGGGGGCAACGGCCGTTTCCGCCTCTGCCGCTCTGGAAAATTCGTATAGTAACGATGTGACAGACGAGTTTGTTCTGCCCGTCGCTATAGAAGTTGGCGACCAGGACGTGACGGTTGCCCCAGGCGACTGCCTTATCTTCTACAACTTCCGCGCCGACCGGATGCGCCAGCCGGTGGAAGCGTTTGCTTTTAAAGATTTTGACGGCTTCGATCGTGAATTCATCCCCGATTTACATCTGGTGACGATGACCAATTATGAGGATGACTTCCCCGTTGACGTCATTTTCCCCGATTTGGAGCTGACCAACGTGCTGGCCGAGGTGATCAGCAAGGCCGGTCTTGAGCAGTTTCACGCGGCTGAGACGGAAAAATATGCCCACGTCACGTACTTTTTCAACGGCGGCATCGAGACGATGTTTCCCGGTGAGGAACGGCATTTAGAACCGTCGCCTAAGGTAGCTACTTATGACTTACAGCCGGAGATGAGCGCTTACGAGCTTACGGAAGCAGTTCTGCAGCGGCTGAAAGAACACGATGATGATTTCATCCTGGTCAACTACGCCAATCCGGACATGGTGGGACACACGGGCGTGCTGGAAGCGGCCGTTCGCGCCGTGGAGGCGGTGGATGAATGTGCTGGCCGACTGGTGGAAGCCATTGTACAAAAGGGGGGGGCGGCGCTGGTGACGGCCGATCACGGCAACTGTGAAATCATGATCAATGAAAAAACCGGCGAGCCGCACACCTACCACACTATTCAACCGGTCTCTTTCTTTGTTATTTGCCACGATCCCGTCTGGCTGCGCCCCCGCGGCATCTTGGCCGACGTGGCTCCGACAGTCCTCGACCTGATGGGCCTCGAACAGCCGCCAGAAATGACCGGCCGTTCGCTGATTGATTAAGAAAAACTTTGAACCGCAAAGCGCGCGAAGAACGCAAAGAAAGAAAATAGAAAACCTTTGCGCCCTTTGCGGTTAATCCACTTCAATTAAAATGTTGTCGATGAGTCGAGTTTTGTCGAAGAAAACGGCCGTGGACAACAAAACGCCATTCTCCACCATATCCAGCTCGGCGAGCGTACGCGGATCGGCAGCGCTGACATAATCAATGCGGGCCTGGGGAACGGCCGTAATCGTCTCTCGCATCATTTGCCGCAGCTTTTCTCCGGAACGTTCTCCCGCTTCAACCGCTGCTTTCGCGGCGCTTAACGCTTTGAACAGCACCGGGGCCGCTGCTCTATTTTCCGCAGAAAGCAGGGCGTTACGCGAACTCATCGCCAGGCCGTCCGGCTCCCGCACCGTTGGCCCAATCACCATCTCCAGATTGAAATTGAGATCACGCACCATCTGGCGCAGCACGATTGTTTGCTGGGCATCTTTCTGGCCAAAATAAGCCCGCGTCGGCTGCACAATGTTGAAAAGCTTGGCCACCACCGTGGCCACCCCGGCAAAATGGGTGGGGCGCGAGCTGCCTTCCAGCGGCTGCGTCACCCGGCTTAGGCTGATGGTCGTCTGGAAGTCGGGCGACTACATGATGGCATCGCTCGGCGTAAAGACCAGATAGACCCCAGCCTCTTCCAGCAAGGAGAGATCACCTTCCAGATTGCGCGGATAGCTGCTTAAGTCCTCGGTGGGGGCAAATTGGGTGGGATTGATGTAGATGGAAACGGCCGTTTTATCATTCTCTGCCAACGACAACCGCGCCAGCGACAGATGCCCTTCGTGCAAATAGCCCATCGTCGGCACCAGCCCCCAGGTGAGGCTGGCATTGGTCCAGCGCAGCCGCCGCACCTCGTCAATTTTGTCAGTCACAATCATGGTTTATTATTCAAACTTCTCAAACGGCAGCCCTACATAGTTTTCGGACATCACTGTGCGTCCCGCCTCTGAGCCGGTTAAGTAATCCAGTTCGGCAGTTTGCAGGCGGTGGTTGATAGGATCCTCCTCAAAACGGTGCATCATTTCTGTAAACCACCAGGAGAAGCGGACCGCTTTCCAGACGCGGCGTAGAGCAGCGGCCGAATAACGATCCAGCAAATCGGTCCGTTTTTCGCCGTAATAGGCAGTGAGAGCACGGGAAAGATAGAAAATATCAGAAGCCGCCAGATTTAAGCCTTTGGCGCCTGTTGGCGGCACAATATGCCCGGCATCCCCGGCCAGGAACATGTTGCCAAAGCGTAACGGTTCCACGACAAAGCTGCGCAAAGGCGCGATACTCATTTCCAGGCGGGGTCCGGTGATGACTCGTTCCGCCACTTCATACGGTAGACGCCGCCGCAGCTCGTCCCAAAAGGCGTCATCGGTCCAGTTGGCTACATCGTCGTCAACAGCACACTGCACGTAGTAGCGGCTGCGCGTGTGGGAGCGCAAACTGCACAGGGCAAAGCCTCGCTCGTGATTAGCATAGATGATTTCTTCCTCCACCGGCGGTACGTTGGACAAGATGCCCAGCCAGCCAAACGGATACGACTTTTCAAACAGCCTGATTTTGTCGGCGGGTACGCTTTGGCGAGCAGCGCCATGATAACCGTCGCAGCCGGCCACAAAGTCACAAATGAGCTCCTGGCGTTGGCCGTTCTGCTCGTAAATGATGCGTGGCTGGGCGGATTCATAATCTTCCACGACTATGGCAGGCGACTCATAATGGATTACGCCGCCGGCCGCCAGATGAGCATCGACCAAATCTTTTGTCAATTCTGTCTGGCCGTAGATCATGACGGCTTTGCCGCCGGTGTGCCTTGCCAGGTCGATGCGCTCTATCCGGCCGGAAAAGGCCAGGTGAATGCCCTCATGCACCAACCCTTCCTGGTCCATCCGCTCACCCACCTGGGCTTCGCGCAGTAAATTGGCCATGCCTTCTTCTAAAACACCGGCGCGAATACGGCCGAGTACATATTCCATACGCTGCCGTTCCACAATTACGCTCTCAATGCCCTGCAAATGCAGCAGCCGTGCCAAAAGCAAGCCCGAAGGTCCTGCACCGATAATGCCAACTTGTGTTCTCATAATGCTAAATAACTCGCCTTATTATCCAACTACGATTCTCGCTGGAATTACCATCTAAGAGTTCACCGGTTTCTATATCACCAAAATAGGCCAATTCCCTGTCGCCATGGATGACATGGTAACCGCGTCACTGCAGCTCGTCGCAGACCGAGGTTTTACCGGCACAAGAAACTCCCTCGACCAGGTAGTTTTTAACACCCATTTTCTGAATTAGCCGACGCCGCCTAACGCCTGCTTCATCTGCCGCCAGGTCAGATGTAAGCCCTGTTAGGCGGCTGTTGGCGGATTTGATGAACCGGCGAAAGGCTTAATCGTTTGGAGTTCATTGGCCTCCGATTTTTGAGCATGATATAGATCCCAACGTAGCTGGAGATTCATCCAGAATCCGGCGGATATACCAAAAAACTTAGCCAAACGTAAGGCGGTGCTAGGCGTGATTCCTCTTCGTCCATTTACGATCTCATTTATCCTTTGATAAGGAACATGAATGCTTTTTGCTAAATCGCGCTGTGTTAGATTCATCGGAAGCAAAAATTCCTCCAGTAGCATTTCGCCTGGATGGGTTGGTGCTCGGTGTGTTGGAATGCGTACCATTTTAATCTCCTAATGATAATCGACAATTTCGACTTGAGCCGGGCCAGTTTCTTGCCAAACAAAACAAATGCGAAACTGAGCGTTGATGCGAATACTGTATTGGCCTGCTCTCATTCCCTTTAAAGCTTCAAGTTTATTACCAGGTGGAACTCGCAAATCTTCAAGTGATTCAACAGAATCCAATTGCTCCAGTTTTCGACCAGCAACGCGCCAAAGGTTTTTTGGGCAAGTTTTCCGAGCGCTTTTAGAGTTGACCCCGTTAAAAACATCTTCGGTACCCTGATCAAAAAAGGATTGAATCATACAAGCATGATAGCACGGATGTCATGCTATATCAACCAATAAAATTTGAATTTGACTTGAATTCTTTTTGCTATGAACTGTAGGCATTTTTGCGTTTTACTTTTTGTAATTTGAATGATTGGCACAATGGTGGGATAAGGTGGGCGTAATTCGCGGGTTTGACCGATGCTTTTGCCAAAAGGTGAGGAGTAATTTACACTACCAGGCACTGTAAACCGTTGTACCTTACAGTAATTGTTTGAAGTAAAATCGTGACAGTAATGAATATTCTGCCTCGAGGAACAACGTGAGCAAAGCAATTTTGGTAACAGGTGCCAGTACGGGCATTGGCAATTATATTGCCCATTATTTGGCGGAGCGGGGGCACCTGGTGTATGCGGCCGTTCGCAAGCAGTCAGATTTCGCGGCGTTAAGCGGACTTGAAAATATCGTCCCCATCAGGCTGGATGTGACCGATGAGTCAGAAACCAATCGTAAGCCGTCGTTACCGGAGATTGTGGCCACGGCCGTTTACCACGCCCTCTTTGCCGAAAAACCCAGGCTGCGCTATCTGGTCGGCACCCAATGGGAAGGGGATCGGGTGATTAACGCCCTGATTGAGCGACTGCTGGACGCCAACGACAGCCCCCAACACAACTATTCACGCGACGAGTTGATTGCCCTGCTGGATGAACATTTGCAGGCGAGAGAGTAAACCTGACAGGTTCGCAAAACTGGTTTGATTTCATGTTTTTTTGCCTGGCAAGGCACCATTTTGGCTAGATTATCATGGGAACCTGTCAGGTTTGGCTAGTTTGGTTACCTGTTACCCATCGTGCCAGATGGCCATGGTTTGCAGCAGCACCGTGAAAAGAATGAGCAAGGCCCCCGGCGGCGCTAAAAAGATGCCCAGGCCAGGATCACCCTCAAAATGAATCAGCCCGCCTAAAAAGAAGCCCACATGAACCGGATGGCCGGATAATTGTCTTCCATGGCCAACAGCAAAAAGGGCACTGCCCAAAGTTGGGATTCGGCCGTTTCCGCATAGCTGCGTTCGTGCGCCAGGGTGTCAACGGCAACGACCCGCTGCACCACGTCTCCCATCAACAAGGCGCGGATCGATTCGGCCATGGCAAATGCCGGATCGTCTGGCAGCTGTGCGGCCAATTGTGTGCCGAATCGTTCAGCCTGGGCTTGGGCGGCCCAAACGGCCGTTTCATTTTGTTCAAAGGCGAGGGTTTCGATGTAGTAACGGCCGTTCTCCTTCGTAAAATAAGAAGTCATCCCCCGTTAGGCAAACGAGGCGTTGTCAAAATCACCCACCACGCTCTCGTCACTGGCGCGTTGGGTCATGGTGCGATGAAAAGTCTGGTGCCACGTCTCATAACGGCCCGGATGGCAGGTGACGCAGGAGGTGGATTGGGCATAGGGGAACCGGCTGAGATCAACAGGTGTGCTGATTTCACCGCGCACCTGCTGCACCGCAAAAAACAGGATGATGGCCCCAAGGCCAATTAAGCCGCCAATAATAAAAATGTTCTGCCACTGCTTCTTCACGTGCGCCGCTGCCTCCGCGGCGAAGTATCCAGTGGCAGTTCATTCACTTCAAACAAACTCGGGTCGAAAGTTTAGATACGGTGCTATAAAATAGAGCCATATGCTACCAAGTATCGAAAACATCCAGTTTGAAGAAAACAACGAACGGCTGAAGGTGGTCCTGCCGGTTAAAAAGCAGTGGGTTTACCTGGCTTTGTACAGCGTGATGCTGCTTATCTGGATAGGCATGTTTATCTTTGGCCTCATGTTTACCTGGCAGATTGCTTTTTCTGGGGAGCGATTTGCTTTTGTTTTTACCGTGATGCTTTTGGTGCTGCTTTATCTTTTGTTTCTGCTCGGCCGTCTTGTTTGGCGGCAGTGGCAATTTTATGCGGCTAACCGCGAAATTTTGTTTGTTCATGAGGATATGCTGATCGTGCGTCGTCCCGTTTCGATTTTTGGCATTACCACGGCCTATGACCGGGCGCACGTAACCCCGTTTTATTTTAGCGAGAAGCACAGCAGCCTGGCGTTTGATTATGGGCATGAGCACGTCTATTTCGGGCGAGATTTGCCGAATGATCCCGCCGGGAGACTAATTGGCTATTTAAATGCACGGTATTATCCCCATCATAATGAAGATGAGTAAAGTTGATTAATCCGCAGATTACGCAGATTAAAAAATATAAAATCTGCATAATCTGCGAGTGCAATTTACGCTAATCTGTGGGTAATTACGACCATTGTAGAAACGATGTCCACGAGTACAGCAAGCAAAGAACAGTTGGCCACAGGCCACAGACTGCGCCAGTTGGCGGCTTATATCCCGACAACGTTGGCGGATCGCATCATGCGGCAGGGGCTGCCTACGCCGGGCGAGCCCCACGCGTTAAATGCCGCCACGCTGTTTTCCGACATCTCTGGTTTTACGGGCATGTCGGAGGAGCTGGCCTCGGATGGGCCGCGTGGGGCCGAGGAGTTGAACCGCGTCTTGCTGGTAACGTTTACGGCGATGATCGACGTGATTCATGAGCTGGGCGGCGCAGTGAACCACTTTTATGGCGACGCCATGTCGGTTTATTTCCCAGACTCGGACGGAACGGCCGCACAGCGCGCCTTACTCTGTGCCCAAAGAATGCAGCAGCTCATGCTGACCAGCTTCAGCCGCGTCGTGACCAATCGGCCGCCGGGCAAACATCCTTTCTTTGATTTGACCATCAAGATTGGTGTGGGGTACGGCCGTTGCCAGGAACTCCTTGTGGGCAATCCGCAGCAGAGCCTGGAATTTGTGCTGACGGGAACGGCCGTTGATGAAGCCGCCGCCGCTGAGCGGCACGCCAGCGCCGGCGACATCATTGCCAGCGCCGCCGTGCTGCGGCAGGCCGGCTTGCCGGTTGATGAGCCGTTTCAGAAGCTGGAAACGGCCGTTTCACCCCCGCCGGCCAATGCTGTCCTCAACTGGGACGATTATGATGAAACCGCCCAGCGCCGCCTGGCTGAACTGATTCTGCCTTTTGTCCCACCGGCGCTGTACCGTCGCCTGGTCTCCACCGGCGCCACAGATATTGCCGAACATCGCCCCGTCACCACTATTTTTGTCCAGTTTGATTACAAAAATCGACAGGATGATTCCTCGGCGATTGAAACGGCCGATTTGGGCCGCCAACTGCAAGATTATTACCAATGGGCCTGCGAAGTCGTGAGCCGCTTTGGCCAGGAAAATGCGCGGGTCAACCGGGTGCTGACCGGGGATAAAGGCAACCAGCTGCACATCATGTTTGGCGCGCCGGTAGCGCCAGACACGCCGGAGCAGGCGCTGCGCTGCCTGCTGGCGTTGCAGCGGGAGAAGCCCAGCTTTATCGAGGCCCAGCGCGTTGGCGTAGCGGTAGGTAAGGTATTTGCCGGCCCGGTCGGGTCATCAACGCGGCGTGAGTACACGGTGGTGGGTGACGTGGTTAACCTGTCGGCGCGGTTGATGCAGGTATGTGAGCCGGGCGCCATTTTGACGGACCAGGTCACCGCCGAACGTACGCGCCAGGTAATTGAATGCGAACCGCTTCCGGCGATTCATCTGAAGGGCAAGCAAACGGCCGTCACCCCCCATTTGGTGCAGCGAGACCGGGCCGTCACCACATTGATGAAAGCGTATATTGACCGTTGGGAACGGCCGTTGGTTGGGCGTGAAACGGAGCTGGATTTGCTGCTGGGCGGTATGGATGCCGCTTTGCGCGGGATTGGCGGGGCGGCGGCCGTTTACGGCGGCACCGGAGTAGGTAAATCGCGCCTGCTGGCCACCGGCGTGCATCATTGGCTAACCAATGACGGCCTGGGTCTCATCGGCGTTTGTTATCCACATACGAAGGATACGCCGTACAGTCCGTGGCGAGACGTCTGGCGCGAATATTTTGGGCTGGCAACCGGTATGCCTGTGATGCAGCAAGTTGCCGCCGTTGTGATGAAAACGCAGGCGCTGGTGCCGGACGTTGGCGATGACGTGGGCTTGTGGCGCGAGCTGCTGGGGCTGCCGATGCCGCAGCCGGCCTCATTAGGCGAACTGACCGCCGAAGCGCGGCAGGTGCGCCTGTTTTCGCTGGTGCGCCGCTGCTGTCTGGCTATTGCTGCTGAACAGCCGCTCCTCATTGTGCTGGAAGGGTTGCAGTGGGCCGACCAGGCGACGCTGGCGCTGCTGGATGAGATCAGCGATCATCTGGATGGCGCTGCCATTTTCCTGGCGTTTACGTTTCGTTCGCGACAATCGGTGGAGATTGTGACGATGGAACGGCCGTCCTGCATTCCCATTCCCCTGGTTGACCTTTCGCCAGGGTCGGCGCGGCAAATGTTGGCCCAGCTTGTCGGCACGTCTGAATTGCCCCAGGCGGTGGAGCAGCATTTAGGCATGAGGGACCGCGAAGGGCGCGATAGTCCGGTGAATCCGTTGTTCCTGGAAGAGGCCCTGAACGTGATGATGGGAGCGGGGGTGCTACGCATAAACGGCCGTGTGCAGGTAGACGAATCCGAGCTGGCCCGGATGCAGGTGCCGGATACGATTCACGGGCTGCTGCTGGCCCGGCTGGATCGCTTGCCGCCGGCCGGCCGCGATTTGTTGCAGGTGGCCTCGGTTATTGGGCGGCAATTTTCGGCCGAGCCTCTGCAAGTGATTGCCGATACACCTATGCATAAAACGGTGCTTCAGCTATTGTCAGATTTATCTGAAGCGGAGATGACGCGGCTTATTACGGCCGATCCGGAGTGGATTTACCTGTTCCAGCACGCCATGACGCACGAAGTGGCGTATGAAAGCTTGCCGTATGCGCGACGGCAGCAGCTTCACGCGGCCGTGGCCAACTGGCTGGCGACCAAATACGAACACAACCTCAAGCCGCTCCATTCCGTGCTGGCTTACCATTACAGCCGGGCCGATATTCATAGCAAGGCGCTGGAATATGCTTTGTTGGCCGCCGATGAAGCCCGCCACATCTTTGCCAATCGGGAAGCAATTGATCTGTACAACCTGGCGGAACGCCACCTGACCGCTTTGAGCGATGATGATTTGTGGGAAACGGCCGTGCACCTCTATCTCTCACGCGGCAACGTTTTGATTTTGCTGGGCGATCTAGCCACCGCCTTTGCCGACGCGGAAAAAGCGCTGGCGCTGGCCAACGAAAATGAGGATCAGGGATCAACGGCCGTGGCCTACAACCTCATGGCCGAAATCCGCTACCGGCAAGGGGCTTTTGATGAAGTTCAGGTGCTCACGGCCAAAATCATCGATGATTTAAGCAAAGTTGCCGCTAAAGATCAGTTAGCGCGCGCCTACATTTGGGCCGGTTGGGCGGCCAGTTCTAAACTGGATTATTCTGCGGCTCTGGATTATTTGGAGCTGGCTAAGCAAATTTGCCAGCGAGAAAATAATAATTATCTGTTGGCCCGTGTCTATGAGGCGATCAGCTTCACACGGTACTCGCAAAAAGAGCTGGAATTATCTCTTAAGGCCATGCAGCAAGGTGTTGAACTTTCTCGTGAATTCAGCACGCCGATCAATGTGGGAATTGCGCTAAGCAATGTCGGCTTCGTTCAATTTACCCTGGGTCGTTATGAAGAAGCTGTGGCAACTTTTAATGAGGCCGTGCAAATTGGTAAAGAAAGCGGCAAAAATTTATATGCGTTGGCCATGACAAACCGGGCCGCTGCATACTCAAGATTGGGCAATTTTGAATCCGCTTTGGCTGACTTTGAAGCGGCCGTTGATTTGCTGACGACGATGAATTATCCAAGTTTGCTTGTTGAGGCCCATTTATTTTGGGGGTTTGAATATTTTTGTCCGCTGCAGCAGTGGCAACAGGCCAAGAGCCAATTTGAGCAAGCCCAAACGCTGATCGATCTACAGCCGGAAAGTTACATAGAAGAAAGGGCAAGATTATGGGTGGGCTTAGGACAGGTGGAAGCTTTTTCCGGCAGTCTAACTGAGGCGAAAAAGTTCCTGAGTGATGCTTATCATCTCATTCAGGAAAGGGAGCTAATTTGGTGGTTGCCAATTGTAGAATACTTTTTAGGCGTGGTTAGTCAGCGTCAAGGCGAACGGGTCGAGGCTACATCGTATTTTCGCCGCAGCCTGTCTTCAGCCAAAGAAGGCTCACCAGATTTTAACGCGCTGGTCTATTTAGGCCTGGCGGAACTTGAAACGAATCTGCAAAAACGTGAAGAATTTCTAGAGAAAACGGTTATGACCGCCAGAAGTCGGTCGCGGTTTGGTGATAAGTTGGTTTGCTTTGACAGAGCGGGCCGTTTGTTGTTGGGGAGTAGAGACGGCCGTCTCAAAAAGCTTGGCGAAAAATGTTTGGCGGCTGTCAATAAGGTGGGCCTGGTAACGGGGTAAAACAAAAGCGCTCAGACGATTTGTCCGAGCGCCGTAATTTTTCGGATACTTGGGCTAAAATGCTTAACCTGTCCCAGGCATGAAGCCTTTGGTAGTGCGGGAGCCGAGGCCGCCGGCAAATTCATCGAAGTTTTCTTCGTCGAGGTTTTCTAGCAAACTGCGTTCCTCGTCGGAAACGGCATATCCTTCAAGCGCTTTGTCCAGGTCTTTAAAGAGTAGTTTGCGGAATTCTTTATCGCTTACTGCGCGTTCAACCAGTTGATCTAATGCTTCGGACACAATGTTCCTCCTGTAAAATCTGAGAATTTGTTCTAAACCAATAATTATGTGTTCAGTATCGTATTTACGCCGGCTTTTGTCAACGCGTGAGCCGACATCTTTTATGTTATCTACTTAACTTTCACGGCTGCTTACGGCTACTCTTCTTCATACGGCCGTTTCCACAACAAGAACAGCGTCAGCAAGAAAACCATCCCAATCATGATGAGCTGCACAGAAACCGATGAACTGTCTACGCCGGCCACAACACCGCCTACGCCCTTAGCCGCGCTGCCGCCTTTGGGGAAAACGGCCGTCCCTCCCTCACCAATCACCGTGACATCCCCGGCCGGCTGCGTGCCATCCAACGTAAGCAAATAATCCACAATCATCTCAACCTGCTCTGAAGTGAGCCGCCGGTCGTAATCCTGGGGCATGATGTTGGCCATACAGGGTCCGTTGGGGCAGGTGGGAGCCAAAGCATAGTTTGGCTCCAGAATAGATTGCCGGATGTACTCCGCGGCGGAGACATCGGGGATGCGCCCCGTGGCTTCGTAGCCGATGGCCGACAGATCGGGGCCAACTTTACGCATTTCGCCAAGCGGGCCGATGGCATGGCAGGCGGCACAGCCTGCATTAAGAATCAGTTCTTCTACCGTGCTGCCCTGGACCGGGCGGGGCGTGGGGGAAGGGGCGGGGGTGACGGCCGTATCGGTAGGAGGCGGCGTGGCCGTCGCTGCCATCGCTGCCAGCTCTTCGGCCGTGGGCTGTGGTAGTTCATCGGTCATCTCCACCCGCAAGATGGCTTCGCACTGGTTAATGCCTGGCTCTGGGTCCGGCATGCACCAGATTGGCTCCGTTTTTTTGGTCTTGAGCAGCGGCACGTACCACAGTACAATGTCCTCGCCAAAAACGGGCTCGTCGTTGAGCCATTGGCGCGGCGGCTGGAAGGTATCGCCCGGACCGGGCGAGAGCGGCTGCTCGCCCTCCATCTCGTTTTCTTTCAGGACGAAGACGCGGGCTTCGTCCAGGCCCAGCGGGTCGGTGGGCAGCATCGTCCAGCGGTAGAGCAGGTCGCCGCTGCCGGTGGCCAGCTTAAAGCCGTCCGGCCCTAAATCATCGACAAAGGGAAACAGTTCCTGCTCTGTTTCCACTTCGGTCCATTCTGTTTCCTGCCACAGCCAGACCTGATCATCTTCCGGGCCGGCTAAATCGACATCAATGCGCCAGAATGGCCGGTAAATGGATAGATCGTCGCAACCGGGACCGTAAGAGACAAAGCGGGGTTCAAAGCTGCCGTCGGCAAAAAAGCGGATGATTTGCTCGTAGCGGTAGCAGCAGATGCAGTTGGGCCAGCGGGTAAACTCGGTGAACAGTTGGCGCACTTCAAAGCCGTCATCCAGCTCGTTGACGAGGGTGTCGCCAAAGGGGGGGACCGTGGCCGAAAAGCCAATTTCGTCGCGGTAGCCGCCGGGCCAACTGGGATACCACGCTTCAATTTGGGGGATTTTAATGCTGGCAAAGATGGCAGTGTCATTGTAGGTGGCGTCGCGAAACAGCACGCCGTCGTGGGCGGTCATTTCCCAGCAGACGTTCCAGCCGTCTTGCTCGTGGCAGCCGTCGGTGAAGGCTGCTCGCTGGGAAGCGGGCATGGCTACGTCTAGGTCCGGCCGGGCCCGGGTGTAAAAGGTGCGGGCCACAATTTGTTGGCTCATGTTGACAAAGACGTGGAAGATACGGCCGTCGCCACCCGGGCTATGAAACGTTAAATCGACACACCAATCTTGGCGGCAGTCGCCGTCGGCCAGCCAGGCAGACATGGGAATCATGGCCGGATCACCCGCACCGATGTCGCCGAGAACGTCCGTTACCATCGGATCATTCGCCGCAATCTGAACTGCTTCCTCAACCACAAAGCGGCTGCCGGCCGGGCGCGCCAGCGCATCGTGCCATTCGGCCAAAACGGTATTGGCGGGCAGGGAGATAATCTGGTTGACCGTGCCGCCGCCAGCGCGATCAAAGTAGGTGGCGTGGGCGCAGCTGTTGGCCGTGCAGCCCAGTTCGGCCCAGGGTCGCGCTTCAGCCAGGCTGAGCGGCAGGGCATTGACAAAGATGAGGGAAGATTCGGCCGTATCCAGGTTTGCCAGTTGTGCCCCATCCAATCCCACCGGACGGCCGTCGGCAGACATGTACAGCTGTTGCCCTTTAGCAATAGCCAGATTAATCGAGGCCCGCTGCTGCCGGAGCGACACCAACAAATTGCCAATTAGAAAAATCAACAAAACAAAACAGAGGCGGAGGGCAATACGGTGCAGCCTGGGTGACAACGGAAAACTCCCATTTGTAGCGTGGATTAAGTAAGGTAGGCAAGATTATAACCAATCGTGCCTGTTTGACACGCCGTTTACTCAACAGTACTGAGCTTCCCTTAATCACTGGAGTCTGGCGATTTTAATTTTTACCTCAGGTAGGGAAATATGCTGTCTTCTGCGTAGGGCAATCGCCTATTTACAAAGCTCAAATAAATCTCGTATAATCTGCCTTACTTCGTACACCGCCAGTACACTCAACTCCATTTTTGTGCCTGCAAAGTCAGGAGGAGACCCCAACACGTGAAACAGAATACGTCTTGATTCGTCAGCGTTTTGCGCTGGGTATTGTTTGCTACCATTTTGTCGTTAACAACGCCTATTTCCGCCCAGATTGTTAATCCTGAAATCCTCGAAGAGTGGGAGCCCGTTCCCACCGAGGTTCCACCAACCCTGGAGTACCAGCCACCGCCCGATGCCGATGAAATGCAAGACTTTGCGCCTTCAGATGCCGAGGTAAGTGTGGTAGCTGTAGAATCAGATAGTCAAGCAGACACGCCGGTGGATTCTGAAAAAGACAGCCTGGTGATTATGGGCAATGAAGAAGTGGGTGTCTTTGTTGAAGAACAAACGTTTAGCGAAGATGTGACGCTCGAATTCACCGAACTAGACGTACCTGTACCTGTTAGTACAATTACCACAAGCCTGAGCGCCGATACAGAGATGCCACTCCCCCCGCTAACAGCCACCAATACCATTTCCAATCCCGTTGGCAATCTGGTTCTGGCCCGGTTTCAGCTGGAAATGGTTGCTACAGCGACAGAGCAAATCATCCCCACATTCGAGAAGCCAATCCGAATTGTGGTTGATTTGCGCGCGCTCACGCAAGACCTAAATCCGGTTTACAGCGACTTCTACCTGGCGTACCAGGATAAGACAGACCCCACCCTCTGGCATGATGTGCCGCTGACGGTTTATCAGGAAGATGGGCTCATCAGCGCCGACGTGCTTCATTTTTCAAACTGGGCCGCCGGCGTACGCCCGCAGCGCTGGAACCCCACCTGGTCTCCCCCAAGCGTCTCTGCTTTTAGCGGGGCTGCCACCTACAGCTATCCCATCGAAGTGCCCCCCGGTCGCAATGGCCTGCAGCCCAACGTGGCCCTTTCCTACAACAGCCGGGCCGTGGATGGATTGATTCACGATCCGGAGAGGGGGGCCATCGGCACGGGCTGGTCGCTGGCAGAAATAAAGATCGTCCGGGTCGGTGTCAAACTCCGTTTTGATGCCGGCAACCTGCCGGAGACATACCATCCCGATAAGTTCCGCCTGGTGTTTAACGGTTCTGGGCATGAACTGTACCCTGTCGGTTCTACTTCAGGAAACTAGGTGCGCTACTACGTGAAGGACGCGCCGGGGATGTTTGTTGAGCGTTATTATGACGCGGCTAATTCGGCGACGGATGGACTCTATTGGATCGTCATTACCCCAGATGGCACCCGGTATCGTCTGGGGCGAACCGATGATGCGGAAGAGTATCAAACCGCCCCATACCATTATTACATTTCAGTCGATGGGCACAAGGGGCACAATGTTGAAGATTACACATCTGCCATTGCCTGGAATGTCGATACGGTGACCGATCCCTTTGGCAACCAGATCACCTATCATTATTAATTACACCCGCACGACCAGTGAGAGCATTGGTTATTGGGACGGCACCTATTGGCAGAACCTGGTCATTATCACCCGCTCCAGCCGGATCGCCACGATTAAGTACAACTTCCCCGACAGAATTACCTCATTGCCGGCCAGTAACACAGTAGGCCAGCTCACTTCGACACCGGGAACGCGCCTTGAGTTTCGTGCCAGCAGCGGCGACACCGGCGGCGCTTTTAATAAACCGATTAACAGCGTCTATGTTTATCACGGGGGCAGCGCCAATCCCACCACGGAATACCGGATTAACAGCGGCAATGTAGCCGTGGCCGCAGCAAATCCTTATTGCACCAACTATGATGTCGTTCCCAATCAGCCCCGTTATAGTAACACCTGGACTGTCAACAGCATCCAGCGATGGGTCAATACCAACAGCGACCCGGCCGATGCCGATGCCGGCTATGCCTTGCCGGCAACCACCTTTACCTACTCGCCTTTAACCCATTACACTACCGGCAGCGGTAACTGTTTTTCGTTTATGTATTTAACCGGCTACCAAAATGGCTACGGCGGGTCAGTCAGCTTTACCTACACCAGTGATAATCGGTCAGTGGGCAGTTATCAATATATTGCTTACAACAATTACATCTGGCCGACCATTGGCTTCAACTACAAAGTTTCTACCGTTTTGGTCAACGACGGCCGTAACCCCGCCATCAAAACCACCTACACCTATACCCAACCCTGTTATGGACAGTGGGGCACGCCACCCGGCGGCGCCGTCAACTGCGGCGTGGCCGACTCGCCCGAATACGGCAACATTGTCGGGCATCTCACCGCCACCCAAACCAATTACGACTACGATGGCACCACCGTCCTCAACAAGCAGATAACGACCTTTTCCCAGGCGGCGAATACCAGTATCGGCCGGCCGACCCAGGTGGATGTTTTTGCCGGCAGTTCCACTTTGATGAGCCGGACCACAAATACCTACACGCCTACCTCGGTGGGCGGTTTGGCCAACATGTTCACCTATACCAGCCAAACAACCACGCGAAATTACCACAATGGCGGGACACCGGACATTTCCAGCAAAGTAGAGTACCAGTACGCCACTGCCAACCAGGGAGGGGAGCAATACGGCAATTTGACCCACATCAAGGAATTTGATGACATCAATGCCGCCACACATTATCGGGAAACGCGCCGCACCTACTATCCACACACAACTAACTGGGTTGTTGGGTTGGTGGGTGTAGAAGGCATTTACGATGGTGCCGGCAGTTTGCACAGCGGTACCTGGTATCATTACGATGGCAGCAACGGAATCGCCAGTACACCGCCTACAAAAGGCACACTTACCCGCCTCAGTCAACTCATTCCTATCAATTGTGGCAGCGTACCCGGTGGCGGTGGTACCGGCTGCACCTATGCCCGGCAAACGATCGATTCCTATTCTACGTATGATGTGTATGGCAACGTCAAGACAACATGACCTTCCCCCATTTTAATGGACATCAAGTTAAGGCTAACTGATGTTGATAAT
>CALBTC010000427.1 GCA_937967805.1 uncultured Anaerolineaceae bacterium | reverse complement strand
ATCGCCCGGGCCAAGCGCCACATCGGTAGCTCACCCAAAGATTCACCAGAGAATGCTGAAACCAGCAGTAAAGCGGCGCTTGAAGATCTGCGCCGGCGCGTAGCTCACCCAAAGATTCACCAGAGAATGCTGAAACTGAGTATGGCAATAAACAAAAGATGCTACAGAGTGGTAGCTCACCCAAAGATTCACCAGAGAATGCTGAAACAGGTTGTCATTCAGCCAGTGGAATACTGGCCAACGGAGCACCAGCACGTAACTTATCTCTAGATTCGCCAGAGAATCGTCTTATACAAAAATCACATTTACTGTTCTCTAGCATAGGATACACTTTTACATCAATGAACGAATCCAGGACATTTTCCAGTTTAAGAAAAATCCTCAAACTATTAGGGTTGTCAGAGGCACAGATAGATGAATTGATCACCCGTATCCAAGAATGGTTATTGGATGATCAAACAGAAAAAACAGGAGCAGTGCAATACCCATATCATCTGCGTGATGATTTCCTTTCTCCTGCTGAGTTGAATTTCTACAGGGTATTGCAAACGGCCGTATCCAACTGGGCTACAATTTTGGTCAAAGTATCCTTGGGAGATCTTTTCTATGCCCAAACCGGTGACTTCGGTCAAAATCAAGCGTACCGAAACAAAATAGATCGCAAACATGTAGACTTTCTCTTGTGTGATCCCCATACAATGCGGCCCATTCTAGGCATCGAGCTGGATGATAAGAGTCATCAACGAACCGATAGACAGAAACGAGATCGGTTTGTGGATAAAGTGTTTGTTGCTGCACGGCTACCTTTGGTACACATCCCGGTTAAAAATGGCTATCCTACGGAAAAGCTCAATCAATACTTGCAGCAAAAAGCTGGACCATTATCAAAATCAGTCAGCAGCATTAATGAGCCAGTCGATGGAGTTGAACAAGCGGCCGCACCCGTCTGTCCCAAATGTGGAGCCAAAATGGTTCAGCGGACGGCTAAGACCGGTACCAACAAGGGCAAGGTTTTCTGGGGCTGCTCCAACTATCCGCGCTGCCGGGGCATTGTTCACGACGCAGGATAAATAGCTAAACCCTCTTTCAACATGATAATGTCATCAAGTAAACCGGCTTCACATGATGCTCATAGACAAAATAAATTAAAGTGACACAATATGCTCCATGGCAAATAAACGTAAACAATTACTTTCACCAGAAGCTGATAAGCAATTGCTTCTGGCATTCACAGAATGTAAAGACGGTGAGATGAGAACCCGCATCCAAGCAGTCAGGCTGTATGGCAGTGAGGTTCCCGTCAAAGAGATCACCCACCTGACTGGAATGCCACGACGTACGATTATCCGCTGGTATGGACGGTACCTGAAACAAGGTCTGCATGGTTTCGTTGACAATCGCCAAGGGGGTAATCATCAATATCTCACCGATGAACAGATACAGGATTTAGCCTTGAAGCTGCACCAGTATCGTCCAGTTGACTTGTTTAGTCAGGAAGAGGTGGCGACGGTCGATGGACTGCACTGGTGTGTGCCTGACTTAAGGCGAGCGATAAAAAAATGGTATGGCCTCGAATACACCAGAGCTGCTTCCTATCTGCAACTATTCCAGAAATGCGGCGTCAGTTGGCAGCGAACGGCCAAGGTGTTTCGCTCACGTTCAGAGGACAAGGTGGCCGAGTTTGAAGAACAGTTAGAAAAAAAGTGACCGATTATGCGCAAACCCATCCTGAAGCTATCTATCTAAGTGAAGATGAAGCGAGCATGTATTTACAAGCCACCACTACCTCCGTCTGGGCACCAGTCGGACAAACCCCTCTGGTCAAAGTCTCACCGCAGCGAGATAAGGTCAGCTTCTATGGCACGCTCGACCTGGTTTCTGGCGCGGAAATTGTCACCCGGGCAGAAACGATGAATTCTGAGGCGACAGCTGTTCATCTGAAACAGATTTTAGCGTCTTACCCAGCTAAACAAATTCTCTTGTTTTGGGATCGAGCCACCTGGCATGGTGGGGCGGCCGTCAAACAATTGTTGGCTGAAAATCCGAGACTAGAAGTGATGAAATATCCGTCGGCGTCACCGGATTTGAACCCGCAGGAGCATGTATGGAAAGCGGCTCGTACCCATGTCAGCCATAATCATGACCAGTCCAAATTGGCTGGGTTGGCTGAACGATTTGAGCACTTTCTCAGAACAAACAAGTTCAATTATTCATTTTTGGAAAAGTTCAATGTTGAAACTATTCGCGCCATGTCTAAATAGTTTCTCTATCAGTACAACGCCCTTTTCAACAGAAGCAAATCAAGAGCCATTGTGCAGCTGCCGAATTCAAGGTCAAAAACGACCTCATCATTTACGGCCGTTAACATCTACCACTCCCTTACATCCTGCGTATAATTCAAGGATATATCATCAAAATCCTTGACCGCGGAAATCAATTCACCGATACAATTAATACAGGTGCAGAAATGATCTATCAATTGAAAGTCACTCTCAAAGAAATCCAACCGCCTATCTGGCGTCGTTTTCAGGTACACAGCGACATTACCTTTCGTGAACTGCACAAAACTCTGCAAGTCGTTATGGGGTGGTGGAACAGTCACTTGCACTTGTTTCAAGTAGGATCACTTCTGATCACGGACAGTGAAATATTGGCCGAATGGGATGAAGACGGCGCGCCGGATCATGTAACCCAACTGGACAAGATCATTAAGCAAGAAGGAACAACGTGTACCTACGAATATGACTTCGGCGACAGTTGGGAGCATGAATTGGTTCTGGAAGCAATTTTACCGGTGGATGAAACGGCCGTTTATCCCCACTGTCTGGCCGGTGAACGCGCCTGCCCGCCTGAAGATTGTGGCGGTCCATGGGGCTACGAGCTTTTCCTGGAAGCCCTACAAGACCCGGAACACGAGGAGCACGACAGCTACCTGGAGTGGGTCGGCGGCGTATTTGATCCGGAAGCCTTTGACCTGGATAAAGTGACGCAGCAGCTGCGCGAAGGCGTCTACTGGCAAGGTGAAATGGTGGCCCCGCCCTTAACCTCCACCCCAGCCTTCACACCGCAGGGACAATGGTTCTGGGACAGCATTCCCGAACATATTCAGGCCAAAATTATCGGTGCAGTCTGGTGCCCTCACTGTGGAGAAAAGACAACAATCGTCAATTTCAAAGGCAACATCAAGCAGGGAGATTTATTTTTGCGCGGTGAATGTATTCGCTGTCGTGGTTCTGTCGCCCGACTTATCGAAGGTGCCTAACCTGCAAGCCGGATTCACTTTGTGTCGCCAGCCTCTCTCACCATCTCAACAGGATACACGACCAACCCTTCTATGGTAGCAATAATGTCATCCAATAGCCCGATCTCCCGCAACGCCTCAATCGTTTCATGAGCAATTGAAGATGGCCAAATGCCTGGTAACGGTTGATCTGCATTCCCCTTGCTTGCTGCCAACCACACGGCCATATCAGCTCCACCATCCTCCTTTCCATACACACTAGCCAACGCCCCCAACAAAATTGCCCCTCGCCGCTCGGGGAGAAAGTGGGCCAAATAATCTTCAGCTGCCGCTTTCGCCCGCTCCAGCGCATTGGCATATTGGCCTTTATCCATGCGCAAAGCGGCCGCATACGCCTTGTTCAACCCGGCCCCCAGTTTCACCCCTTCCGGATCGGCCAAAGCCGCATCCAGCATCGCCTGCGGCGGGCGCGCCTGGGCAGTCAGGTTATCTCGCCTTTGCTGTATGGCTTCAATATGCGCCTTCACCCCAGCTTCCAGCCTGTCCAGCCAATGCGCCGAGCGTCCCGCCACACCGGTGGCGGGGGGCAGGGGAGGGCGGTTCTCTCTATCCGACCAGTCCATGCTCAGCCGTTTGTGCAGCAGGGACGGAATAGGAATGCCGCTCTCTAATATCTCACGCGATTTCGCATAGTTCCACAACACTACCTGGCTCAGGTCCGCGCCTGTTTTCACGGCGCTGTCAATAATGTCTTCCAGTGGGGCAGGGGGATTGTCTGGTAAACGGCCGTAAAGGGCCTTGTTCAGCATCAACGTATTGCAATACATGCCCAATGCACCCTGGTTAGCGATAGCTTGGGCAACGGCCGCTTCCATAACCTCGACGCTGTATTCTGTACCCTCTCCTAATCCCCCGACGGTTTCTGGATTCACCAATCCCAGATACTCCGGATCGGTAAAATCCACTCGCGGCGGCAGTTTGCGGCTATCGGCGGCCGCGTAAACGGCCGTTTCCCGCTCACCCACATCATTCACACTTATCGTCCACGGCAGCACGTGGGAATCCTCCGTTGGCTTGAGAATCACATATTCACCCACCTGGTTGGGACTGCGCCAGGCCAGCACCTTCCGCTCCCCATCATGGTCGGTGAACGGGTGCAGCCAGAGAGCGTCATCATTGTCGGCTCCCCCCAAAATCCTGGCGATACCTTCACCTTTGGGCGAGTCCGGCAGTGCCAGCCAATCCTCGTCATTGACCCAGGCCGTGCCACGCTTGTCGTCAATGTGAATGTGGCCTCTGGGCACGTCCAGCCCTTTGATACCTGCCCGCTTCCCCACGGCCGCCGGCATGACGTAGTGGCGACCGCCAGGGATGGGCAAGCGCATCTTCTCCAAAGTCGAATGGTTCAACCGCTTCAGGTGCTGGTTCATCAGGCTCTTGACATGGCTGCGGAACCACATGGGATGACCGCCGCTGGCGAAGTATTCCCGCAGCGGCCACGCCTGCACTTCTTCTAGCGTCGTATGGCGATCTATCCGACCCATCGCTTCGGCCACCTGCCCGGTTTCTACAGCCTGTACGAATAAGTCACCTTCATCTTTTAGCCAATCCAGCAGTTGCTCTTCCTGGAAAAAGGGATGCAGGTTAATCAGGCTCTGAATGTCCAAACGCATATCGTTGTGGCCATGGACGAAGCTGAGACCAACAAAAGTACGGCCGTTATCCAGCCGCACTTCTCTCTTGGTGTCTTGGGGCAAGAGGAAGTCTACGGGACGGCCGTTTTCATCCCGCAGATCATCGGCCACAATCGCATGGCCTTTATCCTGCCCTTTGGGCGTCATGACGGTGAACTCCACCCGCTTGGCATGGTGCAGTTCCGTTTCCAGCCGCTCCCGCTTTGCTGGAGAAAGCCCACCGTGTCGGCCATCCTCAGACAAAACCATTTTCCGCAGCATTTGGCGAGAAATGAGACCTGCGCCATCCCAGACTTTAGCTTCTTCCGGGGATTGCTCCATATAGGCGATGTTTACGTCATCAGGGTTGAAGAAGCTGCTGACAAAATGCGGCCGCATTACCCGGCTGATTCGCTTGGAAAGAACAAAGCCGCCCTTGTGCATATCCAGTTTTAACCCGGTTGCTTCCA
>CALBTC010000426.1 GCA_937967805.1 uncultured Anaerolineaceae bacterium | reverse complement strand
GTCATTGATGAAAACTCTTTTTTCTGGCATTGGTTCAAAAATTGTATTTCCATATTTGCTGCTCACCTTAATTGTAGCCGGTATTGGCGCTTACATTGTAGTTAGCCTGGTCACGGGCACGCTGCATGAGCGATTCAACAACCAGCTGCTGGATTCTGGCCGGGTGGTGGCGGAAAGCATGGTGGGATATGAAGAAGACAGGCTAGCCGTTTTGCGCCAGGTATCCCACACCGAAGGCGTGCCGGAAAGTTTAGCCGGTCAGGAATATCAGCAACTCCAGTTATTAATTCCCCAAATCATCATCAACAGCCCTACCGACGCCGTTGTTTTGTTGGACAGTAACGGCCGTACCCAATTCACCTGGGACCGTGCTGCCGACTCAGAACCAGGTGCCACCTTCGCCAACCTCAACCTCTCTAAACTTGAGGATGTACAGTTTGTGTTGTCCGGTAATGCCGATGAGTACGGTGACAAGCGCGCTATTTTGGTAGAGACGCCGTCTGGTCATATGCTGTTTACCATCGGCCCCGTTCTTCTGGATGATGAAGTTGTAGGCGCGGCTATGGTGGGAACGGCCGTACGCAAAATGGTCGTTGGCCTTACAGAAAATGCCGTGGCCCGTGTCACCCTGTATGACCAAAACGGACAGGTAATTGACACAACCCTGGGTGATGGCCGGGAAAACATTGCAGATTTATTGCAAGAACCCGCCGGACAGTATACGGCCGTCCTGAACCAGTTGGCCGAATCGCCCAGCCGCTACCAGGTCGTGGCCGAAACGGCCGAAACCAACGTGCCGCTGCGCCGCGTGGAGGTGCTTAACCAGGATTATCAGCTAGCCTTTGGCGACTGGCGCTTGCGCAATGAATCCTTTGGCCTGTTCAGCGTGGCCCTACCCAGCAACTTCATCGTCAATGCCGCGGCTACCAGCCGCAACTTGCTCAATCTGGTTTTCACCATTGCCACCGTCTCGGTCATCATGATCGGCTTCGGGGTGGCGCGCAGCATCGCCCGGCCGCTCAACCGGCTGGTGGACGTAACCACAGAGGTCACAGAAGGTAACCTCAACCAGCGCACCGGCATCCTACGCAATGATGAAATTGGCACCCTGGCTCTTTCCTTCGACACAATGACCGAACGGTTGGAGGAGCACAACCGCCAGCTTGTGGCTCAAAAAAGCGAATTAGCCGCTATCCTGGACTCTATCGCTGACGGCGTCATTGTGCTGGATAACGAGAACAATATCGTGAACTCCAACCCGGCCGCGCAAAAAATGATCACCGATATCACCGGCGATTTTTCCAAAGCTTCATTACAAAAGCTAATGGCGGCTTCGGCAACAGAAACGTTGGGGGAAGGCGGTGAGCCGACAAAACGGTATGATATGAACGGTCGTGTCCTCAGCGCCTCCTCGGCCCAGGTCAAAACCCCCGAAGGCAGCCCCATCGGCACCGTCATGGTTCTGCGCGACATTACCCGCGCCGCTGAAGCTGAAACGCTAAAAGATGATTTCATCACCAGCATGTCTCACGAGCTGCGCACCCCGCTCACCATCGTTAAGCTGTACACGGATTTGTTGAGGCGTTCAGCCAACGGTTCGCTGCAAAAGGATCAGGTCACCTATTTAGAAAAAATCGCCAAAGGCAGCGGCGAACTGGAAGAACATATCCAGAAGATGATCAGTATTTCAGAAATTCAGGCCGGTTCCCTTCACCTGAAGCAGGCAGAAATCTCATTCACCGCCTTTATCCGCGAACTGGCCAATGAATGGCGCGACAAAATCGAAGCCAAAGGGATATTTTTTGCCGTGCAGCTGCCCGACGCGCCGCTGCCGGTATCGGGCGACACCAGCCGTCTTCATTGGGCCCTGGCCAATTTGCTTGAAAACGCCCTTACCTACACGGCCGAAAAAGGCAGCATCCAGTTAACCGTAAAACATGATGTGGAAAACGTCTATTTGCGGGTAACCGACAGCGGCATTGGCATTGCCCACGGCGACCAGCCGTATATTTTTGAACGCTTCTTCCGCGCCAAGAATGATTTGAATTATAACGAACGGGGGATCGGGCTGGGCCTTTACATTACCAGGGAGATATTGGAACTGCACGGGGGGCGCATCACCTTAGAAAGCAAGGTGGGTGTGGGCAGCACCTTCACCTGCGAGCTGCCTTTGCTGGCAACGGCCGTTACCGAGGAGCCTGCATAAGTCATGGAACCAGCATCTACCGATGGCGAAAACCGGAATCGTTGGCTGTGGCTGCTGCCGCTGCTGGCACTCATTATGAGTCTCTTTTGCGTTTACTCCTCTACCTATTTTGCCTTGAGCCTGTGGCCAACCGAGATCACCCATGCGCAGATGCTGGCGGAGAACCGGGCAGATTACGGCCGTGACCCATCATCGGTTCAATTTGCGCCCGTGAGCACGAAGCTGATCATTCAGGCCACTATCGATAGTATAGGCTTGTCTCTGACCCCTACCCCATCTCAAATTGATGCGTCTAATCCACCGACGCCGAATGATCCGGTACAGATTGCCGACGTAGTAGAAACGCCAACTAGACAACTGCCAACGGCCGTTGTCACCACGGCCACCCATACCCCCCGTCCCACGTCAGAACCGGATACGCCGACACCATTTCCCACCGTGGAACCTTCCGCAACGCCGGCAGCAACGGCCACGGCTACAGCAACAGAGGCACCACCCGTGCCGCCGGCAAGCACCGTAGCGGCAACGGCCACACCAACAACCCCACCACCTACAGCCACACCACCACCAACCTGGACGCCCATGCCGCCACCGCCACCACCGGCACCAACGTCGCCAACAGCGACGCCCACACCTGTACCCACCGCCACCATACCGCCATTGCCGCCAACCTTTACACCAACGGCCGTGCCTACAGCATCACCAACGGCCACAGCAACAGCGACGGCCACAGCAACAGCGACGGCAACGCTGCTGCCGACCAACACACCGTCACCCACGCCAACGGAAACGCCAACGCCAACGGAAACACCCACTTCTGGACCGCCGCCTTGCGGTGGCAATATTCCCGGTGGAGAACCCAACGTTGGCAATCCAAACGGCATCATTGCCCAGGTTGGCTGCGGTCAAAACTTTGTCGTTGATTTAGGAGCGCCGAACGCCATTGATGTCGCCGGCGGCGCCGAACCCGCTTTCGATCTCGTCTATTATGAGATGGAAAATCCGGCTACCATGATCAATCTAGACTGGGTCATTGTGGAAATTGGACGGAGCAATACTGGGCCATGGGTGCAGGTCTTCTACTGGGGCGACGACATTCTTGATGGCAATACCAACATCGGTCAGGCAGGTTATGGAGCCGGCAGTGAGCCAGACAATCACGTGATCCCGTTTTCCGATCTTTACGGAGGTAATTCAACAGGCATAGCCATTGATGTTGACGCCATTGCGCCAACAGGCAATTATCGCTGGGTACGCATCACCGCGCCACTAGGCGGGTCCAATGACGCGGCCGAGGTTGATTCGATTCAGTCGCTGCCGTGAGTTTCCCCGTGGAGGTGACAGTCACTTTTGGAAGTGACAGTCACCTGTTCTCACAATATATCCGCACGGAACAGATCCTACCAACCACACGTTGTTGGCCGTTTTGTAAAACAGGTAACCATCCTGGTGCATTCAGTATACAATTAGCAGCAATGAAGGCAATATACGTTACGACTGGATGAGAACGGCCGTTTTTTCCCCACCATTTCTTCCCAAACTGAGTAAAATAGATTATGCTTACTCGAGCAAAAGCGTCCGCCAATGCAACGATTCCCCAACGATTGACCCTATATTGTCACCTAAATTACAGTTTATGATACAATTGCACGCGCAATCACAAATTCACGCATGAAGGAGCATCTTAAATGGCAGAAATTGAGGCAATTGCCAACCGCATTGTGGAAAATGTAGAAAAAGTAATCGTCGGTAAACGTTCGGCCGTACAGCTTACCGTGCTGGGGCTGTTGTGTCAGGGCCACATCCTTATTGAAGACGTACCCGGCGTCGGCAAAACCGTTCTGGCCAAGTCGCTCTCTAAGTCAGTTGGCTGTAAATTTCAGCGAATTCAGTTTACCCCAGACATGCTCCCCAGTGATGTGACCGGCGTTTCTGTTTTTAACCAGAAAAACCGCGAATTTGAGTTTCGCCCTGGTCCCATCCACGCTCAAATTGTGCTGGTCGATGAAATAAACCGGGCCACGCCCAAAACCCAGTCGGCCCTGCTGGAAGCGATGGAAGAAAAGCAGGTGACGGTGGATGGCACCACCTATGCCCTGGAAAAGCCGTTTATGGTACTGGCCACGCAAAACCCCATCGAGTATGAAGGCACCTTCCCCCTGCCCGAAGCCCAGCTAGACCGCTTCTTGCTGCGCATTCGTCTGGGCTACCCAAGCAAAGAACAGGAAATGGACATTTTAGACCGGCAGCAGTTCCAGCACCCCATCGAATCGATTGAGCAGACGGTGACGGTAGAAGAGTTGCTGGAGGTGCAAACGGCCGTTAAAGAAATCTACATCGATAACCTGGTCAAAGAGTACATCATTGAAGTTGTGCGCCGCACTCGTGAGCATCCCGACGTCTACCTGGGCTCCAGCTCGCGCGGGGCGCTCTCCCTGTACCGGCTAAGCCAGGCCAGGGCCGCCATGTTTGGCCGCGACTACGTTTTGCCCGATGACGTGAAAGCGTTGGCCGGCGCTGCATTGGGCCACCGCATTATTGTCGGCCCCGCTGCCCGCATTAAAGATATTGAGCCAGACGCTATTGTCCAGGATATTTTAGATAGAGTGCCGGTGCCCGGCGCACAGGTGAAAGCACCCACATCCTAGAGGTGAGGTCCCACTATGCTTAAATTCAGACAGCAAAGGCGAACGGCCGTTATTTTGCTGGCAATTGTGGCCTTGATTGGCGGCCTCATTACCGGGCGCGAAATCTTGTTTAACCTCGCTTACCTGCTGGGGCTGCTGCTCATCATCTCTTTTGCCTGGGCCTGGGCCAACATTAATTGGGTGCATTTGTCTCGCGTCACCCGCACCCGGCGCGCCCAGGTGGGACGGCCGTTAGAAGAACGATTCACCGTGCGCAACACCAGCCGCATTCCCAAGCTGTGGCTGGAAGTGCGCGACTTTGCCACCTTGCCCAACCACTTTTCCAGCCATGTGGTCAACGGCCTGGGCGGCCACGCCACTCACAGCTGGCGCGTGACCACCATTTGCCGCCAACGAGGCCGCTACCAGCTTGGCCCCATTCGCCTTAAAACCAGCGATCCGTTTGGCCTGTTCCCCATGCAGCGCGATCTGGTCCCTACCACCAACGTCGTCATTTACCCGTTGACCTTTGAAATTCATCAGTTTGCTCTGCCGCTGGGCGTGCTGCCCGGCGGGGATGCGCTGCGCCGCCGCACCCACTACGTGACCACCAACGCCTCCGGCGTGCGTGATTACGCCCCCGGCGACAGCTTCAGCCGTATTCATTGGCGCAGCACCGCCCGGCGCGACCGTCTCATCGTCAAAGAGTTTGAGCTGGACCCGCTGGCCGACATCTGGATTGTGCCCGATATGGCCGTGTACGGGCATGTGGCCCCCCGGCAAGACGCCTTTGCCCCTAAACCCGGTTACAGCAGCCTGCCTGAGTGGATGCGTTTAGAGGAGTTTACCCTACCCGCCACCACCGAAGAATACACGGTGACGGTCGCTGCCTCACTGGCCCAATATTTCTTGCGCCACGACCGGGCTGTGGGCATGTTGGGCTATGGCCAGACCAATGAAATCTTGCAGGCCGACCGGGGCGAGCGGCAAATGAACCGGGTGCTGGAAACGCTTTCTGTGCTGCGCGCCGAGGGGGAGATTCCCATTCAGGATGTGCTTCATGCCGAGTCGCATCTGTTCCCGCGCGGTACGACCATTATCGTGGTGACGCCCAGCACGCGGGAAAATTGGCCCACGGCCGCCCGGCAGTTGGCCCGCCGCGGCCTGCGCGTGGTAACGGTGCTCATCAATCCGGAATCGTTTGGCGGCAGCCGCTCGACCGACACCGTGTACTCCATGCTGCAAGCCAGCGGCATGGTGGCTTACGTGGTCAACAACGGAGATGATTTAACGGCCGTTCTCAGCCACAGCAAAAAACGGCCCGGTGAATTTACTATTTCCTAGCAGAAGAGTGACTTATTTTAAATGATTCACCATTTCCCGCCCCAAATTTTCCAATACGCTTGAAAGACATTTCTCTCTGGCTGGCTACCCGAATTGGCAAAAATCACGTAAAATCACGGCCGTAACCCTTACCAATTCAAATACAGAGTCGGCAGATGAACAACCTCTGCCCCTCTGCGTTAACGCGTTGAAAGGAGCATCATGCGTACCCCAATTATTGCTGGAAACTGGAAAATGAATAAAACGGCCGAAGAAGCCGTCGCCTTTGTCCGTGAAATTCGCAACGGCCTGGGCCAAATTGAAGGAGTGGATAAAGTCGTTTGCCCGCCATTTGTCGCTTTGCCCGCCGTGCATGAGGCGCTGCAAGCCACCAAAATCGGCATCGGCGCGCAAAATATGCACTTTGCCGAAAGCGGCGCGTACACTGGCGAATGCGCCCCCAACATGCTCACCCCATTCTGCCAATACGTCATCATCGGCCACTCTGAGCGGCGTGAATATTTCAACGAAACGGACCAAGGCGTCAACAAAAAAGCCAAAGCCGCCCTGGCCCACGATCTAACCCCCATCATCTGCGTTGGCGAGAGCCTGGAACAAAACGAAGCCGGTGAAACGCAAGAATTTGTCAGTGGGCAGGTGCGTGCTGCACTGGCTGGATTAACGGCCGAACAGGTCGCCGGTCTCATCATCGCCTATGAGCCAATTTGGGCTATCGGCACGGGTAAATCGGCCAGCGCCGCCCAGGCGGGCAGCATCATTGGCCTGAGCGTACGCGGCCCCATCGCCGACATGTTTGGCAAAGAAACGGCGCAAAAAGTGCGCATCCAATACGGCGGCAGCGTCAATGAAAACAACATCGCCGAGTACATGGCCCAGCCAGACATCGACGGTGCGCTGGTAGGCGGCGCCAGCCTAAAAGCCAGCTTTGTAGAGCTGGTGAAAAACGCACTAAACTAGCACATCCGTCATGAGCAATGCCCTAATGCCCTTCTTTTGGACTGCCTTTGCCCTGATCATTCTGCTGGTGATGCAGCGCTGGATTCATACCCACCTGCATGGCCTGTCGCTGCTGCTGATGGGCAAACCGGAACGGGCCGTCATTTTGTACGCCATCATCCTGCTGCCAGGCGTGTTTTTGCATGAGCTTAGCCACTGGCTGGCGGCCACATTTTTGGGCGTACGCACGGGCACTTTTTCCGTGATTCCCAAGATGCAGTCCGATGGCACGGTGCAGTTAGGCTACGTGGAATATTTCAAAGGACGCACCCTGGGGCCGATTCGAGAGAGCATTATTGGGGGCGCGCCGTTGATTACGGGAACGGCCGTTATCCTCCTGATCGGTTTTCGCGTCTTTAGCGTCACCGAATTGGCCGCCGCTATTCAGGTGGGACAGATCGAATCGCTGTCCGTGGCCCTGGGGCAAGTGTTCCAGACACCAGACTTTTTGCTCTGGCTTTACCTGCTTTTTGCCATTGCCAACGGCATGATGCCCAGTCGCTCCGACCGCCGCGCCTGGCCCGCCTTTTTGTGGACGATGGTTGTGGTTGGCATCATCCTGTCGCTGTTGGGCTGGAGCGGCATGGTAATTAACAGTCTGGCCGGACCGGCCACAACCGTTTTTGGCTATCTCGGACTTGCCTTGTCGATGGCCATTGGTGTCAACATTGTTTTCATGGCCATTATCGCTGCCCTGGAAGGTATCGTCGGGCGGATTCGCGGGGTTTCTGTCGTGTACAGTTCTGTCGAAGCGCCGAAGGGCACCAAAAACGTCTCAATTTAAGGGATTGGAGATTAGAGACTAGAGATTAAAAATTCTCCAATCTCAATCTCCAACCTCCAGTCTCTCCATGATTTCCATCCTCATCACTGCTTACCGCGAACCTGCCACTATAGGCCGGGCCATTGAAGCCTTTCTGCCCCAACTGCCCCCCGGCAGCGAAATGCTGGTTGTCTGCCCTGATGCGGCAACAACGGCCGTTGTCCAGCAATACGCCCAAAAACTCCCCCAAATTCGCCATGTGCCCGAACCGGAGCAGCGCGGCAAGCCAGCGGCGCTCAATCTCGGTTTGCAGGCCGCCCAAGGCGACATCGTGGTATTTAGCGATGGCGATGTGGTGATTGGTGACGAAGCACTGGCACATTTGCTGGCCCCTTTTGCTGATGAAGCTGTAGGGGCGGTGACGGGACGGCCGTTTTCCAGCAGTCCGCGCAGTACCATGCTAGGCTATTGGTCCCATTTGCTGGTCGAAGGGGCGCACCAAACCCGACAAAAGCGGGAAGTCGCAGGTGAGTTCCTGCTTTGCTCCGGCTACCTGTTTGCTGCCCGCCGCGAACTCATCCCCCCTATCCCGGAAGATGCCCTGGCGGAGGATGCCGTCATCTCCCACCGCATCGCCGAACAAGGGTTTCGTATCCGGTACGCGCCCAAATCGGATGTTTATGTAAAGTATCCTACCACCTATACTGATTGGCTGCGGCAGAAGGTCCGCTCCGCTGGTGGCTATGCGCAAAGTTACGTGCGGAATTGCCCTTGCTTTTTGCGTTGTCCAAAGCGGGAA
>CALBTC010000425.1 GCA_937967805.1 uncultured Anaerolineaceae bacterium | reverse complement strand
AAGATTAAAGCGTACTTGACCTTCATCATTCGCCTCCTGCAAACCAGGCGGTTTGCCATCACAAACACGGTCTATACACGCTTACAGCTTACTGAAAATGCCCTCCGTCCAAAAGTAGATTCCCACATTAAACCGACATGATCTTCATCATAACTTTCACACCGCCTTTTGGCCGGACCGGGTAGGTGGCGATTTACTATTTGGTATATCAAATGTTTTGGGATGACTTTACCAGACTGTCTCAATCTGATACTGGCGAATAAAGGAATCCACTGTCAGCAGCGGCAATTTTTCAATTTGGCTTTGGGCAATGAGCAGCCGATCAAAAGGGTCTTGATGAATATCGGGGAGGTGCGCTACCTGAAGCGCGTGGCTAACTTGAATGGGCAACACGCTAAAATTATCTTCGCTGATCCTGTTGGTTACGTAGACATCTGGCGGCTCCGGTAAAATCAAACGACCTTTGGCAAACTTGATGGCAATTTCCCAGGCAGTCACTGCGCTCAGATAGATTTGGTTACGGCCGTCGGCAATAAATTCTCTGGCAGTGGATGATAGCTGCGGTGAATCAAGATTCCACCACAAAAAAGCGTGCGTGTCCAACAGTGCTTTCAAACGTCAAACTCCGGCAGCGGATCATCAAAATTTTCTTTAATGACAACCAGCCCGGCGTCTCGCCCCGGTACCCGATCAACCGCTGGTTTTTGAATTCCTGTAAGAACAGCAATCGGTTTTCCGGCACGAGCGATTATGATTTCCTCGCCATTCATCACACGCTTTAATAATTTGGATAGATGTGTTTTCGCTTCATGAATATTCACAGTTGTCATGAGCCACCTCCAGTAAAAATATAGACTAAGTTGTGGACTAAGTCAAACCCATTCTTATGATTGAATTAAAACAATTCCAGGATTGCACACAACCTTTTTTGTCTGGCCCGCACTCCGCTATAATCCAGCCTTACCTATGAAAAAGTATCTGCTGCTCCTCCTCTTTTTTTTTGCTTTGTTGGTCGCCTGCGGCGGTGAAGGTATTCCGCCGATTCAAGATTCCAGCGAGCTGGTGACGCTGACGCCGCTGCCCACCAACACCCCCCGCGCCACGGAAATCCCCACCAGTGAAGACGCCAACGGCATTGCCCTGGCCTTTTACCGCGCCTGGGAATTAAACGACTTTCTGGGCATGTACAGTTTGCTCACGTCCAGCAGCCAGGCGTTGGTCGACAGCGTTTCATTTGTCACACGGTATGAAGAGGCGATGGATACGGCCACGGTGACGCAAGTCTCCGCCCAGGCGCTGGGCACGCTGCAAGACGGCAACACGGCGCAAATGCAGGTGCGCGTGACGTGGCAAACGGCCGCAGTCGGTACCATCATGCGCGAATACACCGTACCGCTGGCTTTTGCAGACGGCCGTTGGGGCATCGTCTGGGATGAAGGGTTGATTTTGCCCGAACTGGCCGGCGGCAATACCCTCGTCATGCAGCAGCGCATCCCCGCCCGAGCCAACATCTACGACGTCAACGGCAAAGCCCTGGCTTACCAGGGCACCATCCTCACCCTGGGCGTCATCCCCGGCCAGATTGAAGACGAGCCGGCCATGTTAAACGCCCTCAGCCCGATGCTCAACCTCTCACCCGAGGAAATCAAGGAAATTTACGCCCCCGCCCTGCCCGATTGGTATTGGCCCATCGGCGACGTGACCGAAGCGACGATGCAGCAATATGGGCCCTCCATCCAGCCATTCATCGGCAAGGGGCTGGCCGAGCCCAAACCGCGCCTGGCCCGCCTTTTTTCCGACACGGGCGCAGCGCCGCACCTCATCGGCTACACCGGCTACATTCCCGCCGAAGAACTGGCCGAGTACCAGGCGCAAGGCTTTGCCGGGGATGAAATTGTGGGGCTGGCCGGGCTGGAACGTTGGGGGGAAGATTATCTTAACGGCGAGCGCGGCGGCACGCTGACGGTAGTCGGGCCCAACGGCGACTACATCACCACGGTGCAGGAGCAGGAACCGAAGCAGGCCCGCAGTATTTACACCACGCTGGATTTGGAATTTCAAACGGCCGTTGAACAAGCCCTGGCTGAAGCAACACAATCGTTAGGTTTGCGGGCCGGTGCGGCCGTGGTGCTGGACGTCAACAGCGGCAAGGTGTTGGCGATGGCCAGCTACCCCAGCTACGATCCGCGCATATTTGATCCGTTTGCTCAAGATTCGGCCGTGGCCCTGGGGGTGGCTTTTAACGATCCGGACCGGCCGCTGCTAAACCGATCCACGCAGGGTGTCTATCCGGCAGGCTCTACCTTCAAGATTGTCACCTACTCGGCGGCGATCAACAGCGGCCTGTACACGCCGGACACGTTTTACACCAGCACCGGCACCTGGCGGCGGCTGGGGGATAACTTCATCAAGGTCGATTGGCGCGAAGGCGGGCACGGCACGATTACCCTGAAGCAGGCCATCGTGGTCTCCTGTAACTCCTGTTTTTACGATGCGGCGTTTGAGATGGACGCCATGGACCCCAACTTTTTCCCGAATACGGCGCGCCAGTTTGGCCTGGGTCAGCCAACCGGCATTGTGGGTGTGGCCGAGGCCGGCGGCACGGTGCCCAGCCCGGAATGGAAACTGGCCACACGCGGTGAAGGCTGGGTGCGTGGTGACGCCGTCAACATGGGCATCGGCCAGGGGGATGTGCAGGTGACGCCGCTGCAAATGGCCAACATCATGGCCGCCATCGCCAACGGCGGCACGCTCAATCGCCCCACACTCATCGACCGGATTGGCGCCGGCGGCGGCGCGCCCGAGGAACCGTTCCCGGCGCAGGCCAACGGTGAACTGCCGCTCTCGCCACAGGATTTAGCTATCTTGCAAGAAAGCTTGTGGAAGGTGGCCAATGATTCAAACGGCACGGCGACCCATCAATTTGTGGGGCTGCCCATCCAGGTAGCCGGCAAAACGGGCACGGCCGAAGCGCCACCCGGTAATTCCCACGCCTGGTTTGTGGGCTACGCCCCGGCCGACCAGCCGGAAATTGCCATTGCCGTGATTTTGGAGCATGGGGGCGAAGGTTCGGCCGTTTCTGCCCCGCTCTTCCGCCGCCTGGTGGAGCTGTACTACGACATCACGCCTATCACGCCCTTCCCCTGGCAGGGATAGGTCGAGATTGGTTCAATCTTGGAGATTGAACCAATCTGGCGCGTCACGTTTTACATTTCACCCAGCATGATGACCACTTTACCTTTGGCGTGCCCCTCGCCAAGATAACGAAGCGCTTCGGCCGTCTCTTTTAATGGATAGCAGGTGTCGATAACGGGGATGATTTGTCCCGCTTTGAGAAGCTCTACCAAAAATACAAGGTCCGCTTTGTTTGGCTTCGCCATCATGTTACTCATCTTCTGCCCTCCTTTCATGGATAACCAGGGCTTCTGGAATATCAGCCCCATAAGGAAGGCGCTGGTCACAAAAACCCCTTGCGGAGTCAACGCCCGCCGATACTCGGAAACCGAGCGATTGCCCACGGTGTCAAAAATGAGATCATATTGCTGCCCATTTAGGCTGAAATCTTCCTGTGTGTAGTCGATGACGTGGTCGGCCCCGAGTGAACGAACCATATTCATTTTTTTGGTGCTGACAACGGCCGTAACAACCGCACCCATCGCCCTGGCAATCTGCACCGCAAACGTACCCACACCCCCGGAGGCACCGTTAATCAAAACTTGTTGCCCGGCCTGAATTTGCCCTTTGTCGCGTAAACCTTGCAGGGCAGTGACGGCCGTCATCGGTACGGCCGCTGCCTGGGCAAAGGTGACGTTGGCCGGTTTGCCGGCAACGGCCGTTTCCGGCGCCGTCACGTACTCGGCAAAGCCACCGCGCCCATCCCCGGACAAATCGCCAAAGACGGCATCACCCACTTGAAACTGCGTCACGTTTGGGCCCACCGCTGCCACCTGCCCGGCAATATCGGAGCCGAGGATAGGGTGTTTGGGTGTGAGCAGGCCGGAGCTAAAGCGCAGCATCCCGCTGAGCAGATGGTTGTCGGCCTGGTTTACGGCCGTTGCCACCACTTTCACCAGGATCTCATTCGCCTGGGGCGTCGGCTTTGCTACTTCCATTAGCCGCAAAACATCGGGTGTGCCGTATTTTGTGTGTACGATTGCTTTCATTTTTGCGGTCATGTCAAAAACTCCTTTGTTTAGCCGCCTTTTTATTTTGGTTCATTGGTATTTCTGTCGTAGGTTCAAGGCGCGCCTTGAACCTACGTTTCGATATTTTCTACCTTATGCCGCAGCAATGGCCTTGCGGCTTTCCGGCTTGGGCGTGCGGATGCCTTTGATGAGCAGCCACAGCGTGAATGAAAGCTCGGCAATAATCGCCGGCGCAATCATGATATTGGCAAACAGCGTGGCCTGCTGGGGCAGCAGGAAGATGCCGAAGCTGTCCAGCACGTAGCCCGCCCCCGCAATCGCCAGCATGATGCCCAGGATGCTGGGGAACAGCTCTGACTTGACCACCAGATACCCGAGCAAGAACAGGCTCACGGCGAAAAACGCTTCTGAAACCAGCACGCCGTAGTAATGGACGTCGGTGAACAGCAAGACCAACGAATCAATTTGAGCGGATGTAAAGGGTGTTAGATAGTCGCCGCCATTGATCAAAATCAGCGGGAAGATGAAGTTGACCAGGTTGACGGCGTGAACGGCCGCTTGCATCAACCGGGTGGCCATCATCAACATGGCCACCGTCTTGTTAACCGGCGCGAGCAGCTTGTACAACAGAATCGTCGCCCCAATTTCGCTTAAAAAGACAATCAGGTAGCTCACTACCCCACTGCGGTACAGCGATTCTGAGGCCCGGATGTTTTCGGCCGTTGCCGTGGCATCGCCCGGCACACTCAGGCTGCCGCTCACGAAGATAAATACGAAAATGTTGGCAAAAAAGATAGCCAGATAAAAGAGACCAGTCATACGGGCAGTTTTCTTAACAGAATTCATTTT
>CALBTC010000424.1 GCA_937967805.1 uncultured Anaerolineaceae bacterium | reverse complement strand
TGGCTTTGACGGCTCATCGTTTACAACGGCCTGATTTAGCTGGTTCTCGGACCAAGGTCTTGGCCATGAGAACCTTATCTTGAATTACCGAATACTCTCACTCCAGCTTAAATGACTGGAATTTATCCGCTTTTTTTAAATAGGAACAACTCTCTTAAACAAATCAGAAATCTCCATACTTAGGATTTGCTTATGTATCACGTTGATGTCAACAACAAACAACTGATTCCTCTTCAGGAACAATCCTTCAGCTACTTGGGTTTACGCGAGCGGTTCGATATCCAGGAATGGGTGGCCAAAACGCCTGCTATCCTGGGTGAAGATTTGCTGGTTATTGCCAAAGAACTGCCCTTACCGTCTGGCATTCGGCTGGATTTATTGGCCATTGATCGACAGGCCAATCTGGTCATCATTGAGCTCAAGCGGGACGATTCTGGCCGGGACGTGGAGTGGCAGGCAATCAAGTACGCTTCTTACTGCTCCAGCTTCCTGGCGGATGACATCTTTGCTCTTCTGGCTGATTATCTCGGCGAGGACCAGGACGATGCTCAGGAACAAATAGAAGCCTTCATCCAAACGGATTTAGACGAGCTGAACCAGCAGCAGCGCCTTATCCTCGTGGCGCAGAAGTTCCATTCTGACGTGGCTTCAGCTGTGCTCTGGCTGCGGGAGTATGAACTGGATATCAAATGCGTTCGTCTGCAAGCATTCACCGATGCAGCTGGACGTTTATTTGTTAACCCGGAAATCATTATTCCGCTGCCAGAAGCAAAGGATTACATTGAACGCAAGGAGGCAAAGCAAAAAGAGGTAAAGCGCGGCATCCGCAGCACCTTCTCTATGGAAATCGGTGACTTTGATGAGGAGGTGCTGGCCCAAAAATGGCGGCACACCTTAAACAGGCAAAGTGCCCTGACGCCGCGCTTTATCGAGTTTGTGCGCATTCTGCTCAGTGAACAGCGGGCCTTCGAGCGGGAGGAAATAAAAGAAAAGCTGTATGCTTCTGGTATCGGCAGTGATATTGGCCAGACAGGCCGTTATTTGAGCGGTATCTCCCAACTGCTCACCAAAAAAGGGCGATCTCATTTACGTCAGGTGATTACTTTTGAATCCGGCGGGGCTGAGGGCGATCAAAAAAATCGTTACCGCATACATGATAAATACCGACCATTTTTGCATGCGCTGTTGATGGAAACAAATGAAACCACTGTAATCGGCGAATCTTGAACCATACTTTTGGAAGTGCTACTTCTATATTCAAGGCCATCAAATCTTCTTATAGTAGACTATTCATAAAACCATAGGTGGACTAAAAGTCAGGATAATTCCCATGGAAAACTTGTATACAATTACCCAAGTGTTTTCCGAAAAACTATTTCGTGTGCCAGATTATCAGCGCGGCTACGCCTGGGAAATTCAGCAATGTCAAGAGTTCGTAGAAGACCTGGAACTGCTCGAACCTGAAAAAACACATTTCTTGGGCACCCTGATTTTGCACCGTCATGACAGTGAAAAAATCATTGACCGTAGTGGTAACGCCTACGCAGAATACGATATTGTTGATGGGCAGCAGCGCTTAACCACTGTCGTTATTCTGCTTCAAACCATCGGTCGATTTATGGAAGATTTCGATGATTTGCGTGATTTAGCTGATGGCTTAAAAAAGAGATATTTGATCGGCGTAGACCGTAACAAACAACCATTACCCAAGTTGACTTTAAATGAAGATAGTCGCACTTATTTCAGACAAGTCATTTTGAGTCAAGGCCCCCACATTCAAGGACCTACGATCCGCTCACATCAACGCCTGTCTGAGGCTCAGGCGTACTTTAGAGATTACCTCAAATCTCAGCAGCTAACACTGAAAGAAGATTTTGCCAATTGGCTAGAAGCCCTTTACCTCAAGCTGATTCAAAAACTCAATCTAATGGTTTACATCGTCGAACAGGAAGCAGATGCCGGCGTTATCTTCGAAACGATGAACAATCGAGGAAAACCTATTACCGAGTTGGAGAAAGTCAAAAATTATCTACTCTATTTAGCTGGCAAGTTGCATCTATCAAGCGAGCACACTTTGGTTGCTACCATTAACCAAACCTGGAAGCATATCTTTGAAAGTCTGATGACCACAGGCTTGGGGAGCCAGGAGAACGAGGACCAGCTGCTGCGAGCCCACTGGCTCATGGCTTATGATCCACGGCCAGCAAATTGGGCTGGGAGCCGCTCAATCAAAGAGCAGTTTAATTTGAGACGATATCAACAGCGCCATGAATCATTGTTGGAGCAGCTTCACCATTATTTAGATACCTTGTATAGCGCTGCGACTGCATATTGCGACATTATCAGGCCAAAACGCGCCGGGGCTTTTCAAAACTTCCAGAGCCAGCCGATACAAAGGGAGATTATTAAAGCAGCCACCAAGCTGGCTCGGGTTGGATCGTTAGCCAGCTTTTTGCCCCTTCTAATGGGCTTGAGAATTCAGCATGCTACCGATGGCCAAAATTATTTGGAAACAGTGCAGCTGTGTGAAAAGTATGCTTTCCGCGTCTATCGTTGGTTGCGCCTCCGTTCCAATGCCGGGCAATCTCGTCTGTTTAGACTGGGAAATCAAGTCTTCCTGAGACAGGTAGATTTACCGCAGATGAAAAACAGAGTCGCTCAGTTGATCTTAAGTTATGCCCCAGATGGACAATTCGAGGCAGCGTTCGCGGAAGAAGAAGCCAATTGGTATCAGTGGACCGGCCTCAAATATTATTTGTATGAATATGAGAGCCATCTGGCCGCCCAAAAAGGTGTGCCTGTTAAAATGCCGTACGAAGAGATTGCTCGCAAGCAGGACACGATTGAACATATTTTGCCGCAAACCAAGGATAAACAAGGTTATTGGCGCAAACGTTTTCCGAGAAACGAGTATGCACGGTGGCTCAACGACATTGGTAACCTTTCATTGACTTACACCAATACAGAACTGGGCAATCGGCCGTTTATTGGGCAGGGGAAGGTGAGAGGAAAAAGAGATTTCTATGAGGAGTCGGTTTTGCTCATGGAAAAAGAGCTGGCCAAACTTGAGGATTGGACGATTACCAACCTGCAAACAAGACGGGAAAAAATCAAAACCTGGACCCTCGCTAGGTGGCATGTCGAAAAGCCGGATTTGATGCCAGATGAGGATAATGATGAAAACGAGCTGGATGAAGCCGACATCAAACTGGTTTTCACCCGTCGGCCAGTCTCTCGCGGTCAACAACAACTTTTCAAGGCGCTCTATGACGCCGGTGAGCGCGGTTTGGCAAATGATGAGCTGGTTCAGATCATGGGAAGACGTGATCGGCAGGATTTGGTTGGCGTACTTGGCGCTTTGGGACGGCGTGTAAACGGTACGCCAGGATACGGCCGTGCCGCTAAACCAGGTATTGGCATGTTGTTTATCATTGACCCTACCGCCGATGATCAGTGGCGGTATTGCCTGCGCCCGGAAACACGAGAAGTCCTTGAAGCGCTGAACCCGTCCTGGCTCCATGAGATGGTTGTTTAGCCAAGTTGAAAGGTATCCAATGAGTTCATTAAAAGAATCAATCCCCTCGCCGCTTCAACTCCGCGCCGAGCTGGACAAATTGGTCCGCCAGGATTTACTGGGGCCAGCGGGCGGCGAGCGGGAAGAAATTGAAGAACGCAACGTGCGCGGCCGGTATGTCGTGGGGATGCTGGCCCCCAAAGGGCAAAGCATCATTCCCGATGATGAAGACCCCCTCCCTGTCGATGGCACCAGCGATGGGCAGGATGGGCAGGCGGATACGGCCGTGCCCCAAACCGCCTCCATGCTGCCCTCATCCATTGGCCTGACCTTCACCGTGGACGGTGCAGCCACCGCGATTCGTGTTACGGCCAAATGGGGTCAGTACAGGCGTGTTCGCAGCGACACCTTACCGCCCAATGAGCAAGGCGCGGCGCCGCTGGTGTGGCAGCGCTGGCCCAAAGAGGGCACGGCGGAGCTTGCCCTGCGTTCAGGGGAATTAAAAATCTTCTACCCTGACCCAGACAACCAGGAAATTTACGTGCGTGGCCTGTGCCGCGAACGGGGGGGTGCCTGGAACATCACCCTGTTCCTGGTGAACGCGCAAAGCGAGCCGGAACAGCGCAAGGATGAGGCGTGGCTGTTCCAGCCAGAGCTCATCGTCACCGCAGCCGACGATGCCCCACACGATGGGGCCATTTTCATCAAACGGCAGCTGCCCGATAGCCTCAACACGCAGGATGAGGAAGACCGGGCGATGCAGATGCTCTACCGGCGCGAGGTCGAGTTTGCCGTCGGCCACGGCGTGGCCACCCACGCTGAAACATCCTGGCTGAGCTGGGAACGCGCCAGCGCGATTCGCACCCAGGTGATTCCCAGCTACGAAGTCGAGCGCATGGAACCGCCAACGGCCGAAGACATTCCTCTCCTGGATCAAACCGTCGTCGATATGAAGACCTTGGCCGAGCGGGAAACGGGCGGCTTCACCAATTTGCTCTCGCCGCTCACCCGCGCCTATGCCGAGTGGTTGACCGAGCAGGAAACTAAAGCCCGCGCCAGCAGCGATTTAGGGGGCTTTCGAACAGAGGCCACTACTGCTCTGGCAAACGGCCGTGAGACGCTGAGCCGTATTGAAGCCGGGATCGCCCTCATTGACCGCGATCCTCAGGTGGCCGAAGCGTTTCGCTTTGCCCATCGGCCCATGTGGTATCAACGTACGCGCTGCATCTTTGCCGCCCAGCCGCGGCAGAGGCCAA
>CALBTC010000423.1 GCA_937967805.1 uncultured Anaerolineaceae bacterium | reverse complement strand
AAACGGCGATGCGCTCGTTAGGATCGGTGATCACTTCCCCTTTGTCCGGCTCAATATTACCGGCCAGCACCTGGAGGAAGGTGGATTTGCCCGCGCCGTTGGCCCCGATGAGACCATAGCAGTTGCCGGGTAGAAATTTCAAATTGACGTCTTTAAAAAGCACCCGCTGCCCAAAGGAGAGGGTGATGTCGTTAGCAATTAGCATCGTTTTTCCTGTACAGAGATTCTGAGATATCGAGTTGAGCCTGAATCCTAACGCTTCTTGCTGCAATCGGCAATGGATATGTTAGAATGCTAAACATCGTTTCAGGTGTGATTGTTGAAAGCAATCACGAATGGAACGAATGGACGAAACACACGAATTTTTATGCGTTCAATTCGTAAATTCGTGTTATTCGTGATGAAAAAGGTGTTTTTGCGACGAGGTTGCACACATGGATGAAAAAATTCGGCAGGCGTTGGCTACAGATACGACAATTGATATTGTGACGCGGGGCCGCAAGAGCGGCAAGCTGCATCGGATTGAGATTTGGTTTAAGCAGGTAGACGGCCGTATCTACATCACTGGCACGCCCGGTCCACGAGACTGGTATGCGAATCTATTGGAATATCCCAACTTTGTCTTTCATTTAAAGGAGTCGGTGCAAGCAGATTTACCTGCCTGTGCCCGCATCATCATCGATCCGGCCGAGCGCCGCGCCGTTTTGAGCCATCCGGCGATGGCCTGGTACCACGAGCAGGTCGATTCGCTGGAGGAGTTGGTAAAGGGAAGCCCGTTGATTGAGGTAATTTTCCGGGAATGACAGATGCTGAGCCGGCCAAACTTTTAACCATCGGCGGTTCAGACAGCGGCGGCGCGGCGGGGATTCAAGCGGATCTGAAAACGTGGACGGTGCTGGGTAGCTATGGCATGAGTGTGGTGACGGCCGTTACCGCCCAAAACAGCCTCACGGTAAAAGATGTTGCCTGGATGACACCCCGCTTTGTGCAGGCCCAACTGGAAGCCGTGCTGTCGGATTACGGCGCAGCAGCGGTGAAGACCGGTTTTTTGGGCCGAGCCGAGCTCATTATTTCCGTTTCGGCGCTGCTGCAAAAATATAAACCGGCCAACATTATCATCGACCCGGTGCTGGTGAATCATCGCCACCAACCTATGTTTCCTGATGCAGTGCGCCAGCTCTATTTTTATTATTTACTGCCGCTGGCCGATTTGGTAACGCCCAACGTGACGGAAGCGGCCGTTTTGCTCAACACGTCCACGCTGGACAGTCTTGGAAAAATTCGCCGCGCCGCCGAAAAACTGCATCGCTGGGGGGCACGATGCGTTCTCATCAAGGGATTCCGGGAGCGCGAAAGCGTGGTCGATATTTTGTTTGACGGGGGATCATTCGCGGTATTACGCCAACCGCTTATCGAGACGTCGAATACTCACGGCGCCGGCGATGCGCTGTCGGCGGCAATTTGTGCTTTTTTGGCGCAGGGGGAGGCGATGGCAACGGCCGTTGCCCACGCCCAGCAATTCACCCATCGCGCCATCCAGCGTGCCGCCAACTGGCAGCTCGGCGGCGGCCACGGCCCCCTGGCGATTTTTAGCGAAGAGTAATTCAATTTCCCGCTGTTGACGCGGTTTCAGAACTTTGCTAACATCAGGTACATTCAAAACGTTCTGAACGCAGGGGGAAACGATGCACAAAAATTTAACGGCCGTAAACGATAGTACCGTGGCTGGCTTAGGCCGATTGGCCCGCTTTTTTGGCTTTAGCGAAGTGATGGGGCGCTTGTATGGTACGCTCCTCATGAATCCGGATCCGCTTTCGCTGGATGACCTGGCCGATACGCTGCGCATCAGTAAAGGTTCCGTGAGCATGAACATGCGCGCCCTGGAGCGTTGGGGCATGGCCACTGAAGTGTGGATGCGCGGCGAGCGGAAAAAGTATTACCAGGCGGAATCCGACCTGTGGCAGGTGATCCGCAACGTGCTGGACAGCCGCGAGCGGCGCGAAGTGCAGCTGGCGCTGCAGGTGCTTAACGAAAGCGTGGAAAAATTGCAGACGGCCAACGACCAGCTTTCCCCGGAAGAGCAGGAGCTGGCCAAATATTACCTGGAGCGCATCGACGACCTGCAAGCGTTTTTTGAATTTGCCCAGATGGCCCTGGAAACCGTCCTGGGCGGCCAGGAATCCCTTGATTTTGAAGCCGTTACCAAAATAGAAATTGGTTAAACAGTTTCACGCAAAGGCGCAAAGAAAAGAAATGCAATAGCGGTTCTTTACATCCTTTGCTTCTTTGCGATCTTTGCGTTGAAAAAATATTCCATGAGAATTGCTGTAGGTTCTACAAATCCGGTAAAGGTGACGGCCGTGCGCCAAACCATCAACCGCATCTGGCCGGAAGCAGAGATCGTGTCCGTTGCCGTGCCCAGCGGCGTCAGTGAGATGCCCATGAGCGACGAGGAGACGCGCACCGGGGCGCGCAACCGGGCCGTGGCCGCCCGCGAAGCGCTGGATGCTGACTTTGGCGTCGGGCTGGAAGGCGGCGTGCAGCCGGAACCGTTTGGCCTGACGCTGCACGGCTGGGTGGTGGTGGTGGACGGGAACGGCCGTACCGGCATCGGCGGCGGGGGACGATTGCCATTGCCGGAGCATATTGCCCAAAAGGTGCTGGCCGGCACCGAACTGGGCGACGTCATGGATGAAGTGCTAGGCGACCACAACACCAAGCAGAAAGGGGGCGCGGTGGGGGCGCTCACCAACGGCCTGGTGCTGCGCGGCGAGACCTTTGCCCTGGCAGTGGCCTATGCCTTTGCCCCCTTCGTCTCGCCAGACCTTTACCGTGAACGGTGAACGGTAATCGGTGATCGCTTAAAAAACCGCGGAGAGCGCGGAGAACGCAGAGTTTTTGTTTATGCCTCCGCGACCTCCGCGCTCTCCGCGGTAAAATGATTTTGGTTTACGCCGGTTTGATAACGGTTTACAATAGCGCCCATGACTTTGGAATTTGAAAAACTCACGGCCGATTTGGAAAAAATGGCCCAGACCACGGCCCGCCGTTTAAGCCAGCGGCGCGAACGGGTGGCGCAGGCGCGGGAGACGCTGCACACCTACCGTACCAACTGGACGGCCGTTGCCAACGCACTCACCACCGCCAAAGAACAATCCGACCCCAAGTTTTACCGCTCGGCACGGCCGTTTTCCCAGAACGAACCGCTCGACAGCCACATCCCCGCCCCGCCACCGCCACCGCAAGCCACCCTCATCGCCGCCGACGGCAGCCAGATCATGCCCGACCGGCACGCCGCGCATTTGTACTACCTCATCAACGTGGGCGGCATCATTTACCATCACGGCAGCGGCCAGACACCGGAAACCTTCTCCCAACCCGACATTTTCTACCCGGAAAGCGACGAAGCGATTGACAACTTTAACGACACGCCCGGCGCAGTCAGTATCGAACGAGATTTGAAAGAGATCGAAACATTAGCCCGACAAACCGTAGCCAGCCGCCACAACGCACCACCACTGCTGGCTATTATGGATCAGCGGCTGCTGTATTGGCCGATTGGCTCAGCGGGGGTGGCGGAGAATACGGCCGTTACCGAATGGGGCAGTCACATGACCGGCATTCGCCAGGCAGGCGCATTGCTCTGCGGTTACATCGACCGCCCCGGTACCAGCGCCGTGATGACGCTGCTGCGTTCCATCGCCGGGCTGACAGACGCGCAGTTTAACTGGCGCGAACTGGGCCACCGCAAAGCGACGCAGGGACTCACCGATGCCGATCTGTTCAGCCAGATTTTGGGACCAGGCGAGCGCAGCGCCGTTTTTGCCAATATTTCTGATCCCAACGATGTGTTTATGACCCAGGATGCGGCTAATGAAGTTTGCTTTTTCTATCTGAATCCGGGGCTGACGGGGCAGAACATTGCCAGGGTGGATATTCCCCGGTGGGTGGCGGAGGATGAGGTGAGTGTAACGGCCGTTCACAGTCTGCTCATCGATCAATGTCGCATCATGGGTGACTATCCTTACGTCATCGCTCGCGCCGATGAGATGGCCGTAGTGGGGCGGCAAGACGCCAGCGAACTCAACTTCATGATTGACGTCATCATGGAGCGGTACGGCATCAGCAACGACATTACTTCCAAGCAAGGCAGCAAAGAACTGGCCCGAGGCGGCCGTACTCGCCACGAAGGATTCTAAAACGAATGCTTGTCATTACTTCGACAAGCTCAGTACAAGCTTGAACGGAGCGCAGCGTAGTGAAAAATCCCTCTAAACCTGGCCAGCTAAGGCCATTGGCTTTGCAAGGATTTTTACAAGACAAGGTTTCAAGGATGCTTGACTTCGTTCAGCATGACAAAGAGATGGTGATTTATGAGTGAGAATCAAGAAATCGGCCGTATTTTGCGGGCCAGTACGACGGGGTTTGCCGTGGGCTGCCGCG
>CALBTC010000422.1 GCA_937967805.1 uncultured Anaerolineaceae bacterium | reverse complement strand
TCGTCGATGATGGGCGGGTTGTAGAGGATGAACTGCTTCTCGCCGCTGGGCGCGCCGTTTTGCGTTTCGTCGATGAGGGTAAACGGCCGTTCCACCAACCGTTCCGCATGTTCTTGGGGATTGGCAATGGTGGCCGAGCAGCAAATAAACTGCGGATCGCTGCCGTAAAATTGGCACAGCCGCTGCAGGCGGCGCAGCACGTTGGCCACATGGCTGCCAAAGATGCCCCGGTAGGCATGAATCTCGTCCAGGACCACAAATTCCAGGTTGCTGAGCAGGCTGCGCCAGCCGGTATGGTAAGGTAGAATGCCGCTGTGCAGCATGTCTGGATTGGTGATGAGGATGCCGTCGCTGCGGCGTACCTGGGTGCGCTGGCTGCGCGGCGTGTCGCCGTCATAGCTGTGCGCATCAATGGGCAAGTTGCCCGCGCCGATGAGCGCCTGGGTTTCGGCAAGTTGGTCCTGCGCCAGTGCCTTGGTGGGAAAAATGTAGAGGGCGCGGGCTTTCGGCCGTTCCAGCAGTCGCTGAAAAACCGGAATGGTGTAGCACAGTGACTTGCCGGAGGCGGTAGTGGTGGCGATGATGACGTTTTGCTTTTGGGCAACGGCCGTTACCGCCGCGGCCTGATGGGTATATAATTGGGCAATGCCCCGCTCCTGCAGAGCCTTTTTAATTGAATCGGGCAGGTCACACGATGCCGTTGCCGGCGGGCGCGCCGGTAAACGCTCCCAGGCAACCACATTATTCATAAAGTCACGGGTCATTCGCAACGAGGCAATTAATTCAGCAATTGACATTAGCTCGATTATAGCTAGTTTCTGCTGGCTGTCTGGCCTTCAGGTTGTTATTAAGAAAAGTTATCCATATGGTTATTCTTCTCATTATTATTTTTAGTATGTTGTAGTAGGGACTGGGGATATGTGGACGGGGGCCATCACTGCCCCATATGTTGGTTTGAATCACGCGCATGCCCCACATCTTTCGGATTTGCCATGTACGGCTGACCTTTGGTTTTGGGGATAGCTCTGTATAATCTCGCAACTCAGGCTTGTGCCGTTAATCTTTACCTGTTTAGTCCATATGCGTATATGTGCCCTGACTTAAGTAAGCCCCCATATGTGGGATTTCACGGCCAGTTCTAAAGTTTATGACAACTGAAGTTTTCCACATCTAAGATCGGTTTTCCACAGTTTACGGCCGTTTATCCACAGTTTTTGAAAAATAATTGCTTAGAACCGGACCTGTGCCTCATTTGCTGATTTCCAGATATGGGTGTTTCAGTCCTGGAAGGCGCATATCTGGTGCCGGGTTGCGCATAACGTGGGAAACGGCCGTTTCCCACGCCAAATGGTTGTCAAATCCCAACATTTGTGGCACATTCACTTAATAGTACCGGTGACTTTTGCCAGGATAGTCGGGGACTGCTATCCTTGACAATCGGTTGGCGTATTGACTAGAATTTATCCATCCTGAGCATTACTCTCTCAAGTATGACACCACAAGCTGGTTCATCGATGAGAAAAACTTGGAGGCCCAACATGAACGTCATCAAAGTTTCTGCTCGCTCGCGGACTGCCGCAGTTGCCGGCGCTATTGCCGGGGTCATGCGTGAAGTAAGCCGGGCAGAGGTGCAGGCCATCGGTGCCGGCGCCGTCAACCAGGCCATAAAAGCAATTGTCATTGCCAAAGGGTACCTGGCTGAAGAGGGGGTTGATATCGTTTGTGATCCGTCATTTGTGGAGGTATCCATTGATGACCAGGAACGAACGGCTATCCGCATTGTTGTAGAGCCGCGTAATCAGGCGTAGAAGAAGTTGATACTCTCGGTGGGCACTTTTTAACTGTGTCACCAAACATGTTAGATTTTGCCCTTTGCGAGTATAGTTTGATTACACTGGGCTTGATGTTGGGAGACATCAAGCCTTTTTTATTGATTGCCGGATTAGTACGGTGTAACACAAATAATTCACGCTTTTATCATGCCTGCCTCCGCCTTCGCGGGAATGACAGGTGAAGAAAACTTGTGTACCGTCACACTTAGCGACTGCCGCGCTGGCCGGTTGCGCGCAACTCCGAAGAGGAAATATCTTTACGAAAGGCATCGGCCGGAATCGGTTTGAACATCTCTGTGAATGGTTCCGGCACGTTGAGCTGATCCCCATCGCGGAAAACACCATCATCATCTTGCCGGCCGGCGACTAAAAAAGAGCAGCCACAGTGGGCGATATTTGTGAGCGCAGCGTGCAGAGCCGCCTCGCTGTTTTGGTAGTAGCGTGGGTGCAGGACTCTTTCGGCCGTATCAAAGCCGACCACAAAAACCGTGTTAGGAAACAGGCGTGCCTTTTCCAGGTAAGTGGGGGCATTTGTTACATAGACGGGCCAGCGGCCAGCAAACTGAGCAATACGCTGCACAATGGTTTCTGGGTTGATGGCCGGCTTATCCACGTTTTGTGCGGAAATCTCAAAGGCAACGGGTTGGCCCAGTAATTTTGCTGAGACTTGCAGCAGTTCCAGATGTCCATCGTGGAGCGGATTGAAGGAGCCGGAGAGAATCGCCTGCGGATTGGCATTTTTATGGCGGATACGGCCGTCGGCCGTCACCCCAAAATAATCCAGTTCACCATCGTCAATTTGCCGTGCAGCCTGGCCAAAATGATGCGTGGACACGGCTAGCCTGTCCCCGTCCGTCAGCTCGTATTCTAGATCACCCGGCAGCGACATTGCCTCGGCCAATGCATTGAGAATGACGCGGCTCACCAAATTTTCCTCGCCGGTTCGATCCCGATATCCCTTTTGCAAGTGGATACCATACTCCACCAGACGATCCGGCTGCCAGGTGGCAATGTAAGCCCGGTGCTCCCCCCGCTTGGGCCGGTCGGTGACGATGGTGGCGGTGCAGGCCAGCCCTATTACAGGATGGGTGTTTGCATCCAGCCAGCGAGCGCGGGTGAAGGCGCGTCCTGCCAGCAACCGGGCGGTACGCTCGGTAACGTATTTGGCCGGCGTTTGACCCAGAAAGTCGTCAAAGGCCGCTTCGCTGTAGGGCACCAACGCTTCCAGCAATGTGCGGGTTGCCCCGGCTACCCCCAGTAGATTAGAAAGGGCCTCGGTCCCGGCACCGGCGGCCACCAAAACAATGCGTTCCGGGGCATCGTGGATGGTTTGCACAAGCTGTTTGATCTCAACTTCCATATTGGTGGGATTTTATCATTGGCGGGGGCAAATACAATTGAAGATTGTGCCAGGCACTGTTGTCGCGGTTTAAGCCATAGAGTGAACAATTGTTCAATGTGCCGTTCGGCCTCTGCTCCCAGAGGTAAAAACCGATTTTGCGAAAATGAAGCGGATGTTGATAATTAGGCTCGTTGTGACGAATGAAACGATTCCTTCGATGCTGGTTTATCTGTGGGGTGCCTTTTTTGGGGCGCTACTTCTTTGGTTAACGGTGCGGCGCTGGCGGCGGCAGGTGGAAGCGGGCGGGGATGATACGGCCGTTTCTCCCCAGCCATTTTCCCCGCTCACCTACCAAGCTCACAGGCAGATCATTGCCACCATGCTGCTCGGCGGCCTGCTGCTGCTCATCCTGGGGCAGATGAGTCTGGCTCAACTGGAGCTGTCCCCCCGCCGATTGGTTATAGGGCTGATGGCTTTAGGCGGCGGCCTGTTTTTGTGGGCCGGCAGCCGGGTTCGTCAGGATGGCCTGGCCAATGATAGGTTGGCTCACGGGTTGCATCGGTTAGGGCATTGGCTGGATGTGGCTGGTTGGCAGGCGCTGCTTCTGCTGCTGGCATTAATATTTACCGTTCTGGCCCGACTGTCGGCGGGGGATCTGCTCCTCGCCCGCGCTTGGGTTGTGTCGGTTGTGGCCTGGCTGCTGGCATTGGGCTTAACCATTGTGGGCGGCGTGTCGCGGGATGAGTGGCGCATGTGGCTGCGACGTGGCATTGGGTTGGCTCGCTGGGAGTGGTGGCTGCTGCTGGGGTTGTTTGTGGGGGCGTGGCTGTTCAGGGGAACGGCCGTCACCCAGTTCCCCAACACCTTTTCCGGCGACGAAGGTTCAGCTGGACTACATGCCGTGCTTTTTTTACAAGGTGATGCCGATAACTGGTTCACGACTGGCTGGTTTTCGTTCCCCTCATTTTATTTTGCGCTGCAAAGCGTTTTCATCGATCTGTTTGGGCAGACGGTGGCGGCGTTGCGCTATTTTGCCGCTTTGGGCGGTTCTCTGGCGGTGCTGGCCACGTATCTTTTGGCGCGGGTGATGTTTGATCGGGTGACGGCCGTTGCTGCTGCTGTCGTCATGATGGGATCCCATTACCATATCCACATGAGCCGCATTGGTCTGAACAACGTGTGGGACAGTTTATTTGTGGCGCTGGTTCTGGCCGGCATGTGGTACGGCTGGCGCAGCGGGCGACGTTTGCCTTTTGTGCTGGCCGGTTTGGCGCTGGGGTTGGGCCAATATTTTTACGTTTCTGTGCGGGTGCTGCCGCTGCTGGTGCTGCTGTGGGTGGCCGGCTTGTGGTGGCGGAAACCGCGGCAATGGCGGGAACGGCTGCCTGATTTTGTGCTGAGTGGGTATACGGCCGTACTGACCATCTTCCCCCTGGCCGTTTACTTTGCCCGCCATTGGGACGAATTTCAGGCACCGCTCAACCGCGTCACCATTTTGGGGGAGCGCCTGGAAAGCATGGCCGCTGCAGCAGGGACCGGTCAAGGTTTGGTTGTACTGCAACAGATGTGGCAGGCGGCCCTGGGATTTACCCATCTGCCGCTGCGTTTGCTATATCAGCCGGGTGTGCCGCTGCTGCTGTCATTTGCGGCCGGTTTGTTTTTGGCTGGTTTGGCCTGGGCGCTGCTGCGGTTGGACGGCCGTTTTGCTTTGCTGCTGCTGCCATTGTTGTCTGTTCCCATTCTGAGCGGCTTCAGCCAGGACCCGCCGGCGTCGCAGCGTTTTATTTTGGCGATGCCCAGCGTGGCCGTTTTGGTGGCCTTGCCAATTGGCTTGGTGGCCCGGTGGCTGCGGCAGCTTTGGCCGGAGAGCAAGATGTGGGTAGGGTTGGGAGCCACTGTTGTGCTGGTGTGGCTTTTTCTAATTGACATAACGTTCTACTTTGGCGATCTCTACGAATCTTATGAACTCGGTGGCTTTAATACGGTTGTGGCTACCGATATTGCTCTGACCCTGCAAGCTGAGCCAACACCGCCGGACGTTTACTTTTTAGGCTTTCCACGGATGGGGTATTACAGTTTAAATACGATTCCCTACCTGGCGCCAGATGTACAGGCTGTCGATGTGATTGAACCCTTGACGGCACCGCCTGGCTGGCCCATCGAAAAGACAACCTGGATTATCTTTTTGCCGGAACGCACCAGCGAACTGACCTTCGTGCAGGAAGCCTATCCGGCTGGAGTCTATGAAGAAATGCACGATGATCAGATGCGTTTTATGTATGCGGTTTATCGAATTGAACCGTAGTTGTAGGGGTTAATCCGCTGGCCCATCGAATCCATCAGGGCGGCGTAGCTCCGTGCCAAACATGTAGCTGCTTTTGGCAGTCCAAGTCTCTTCCCCGTTGTCGTTGGCCAAATGGTCAAAGAAGCCCTGTACGCGACTGTCTAGCAAATCGATTTGATGCAGCAGGATGGCTTCCAACGTTTTGGGCAGAACGGGCGACCCCCACTCCAGCGTGCCGTGATGAGAGGCGATGAGGTGGATCAAATGGCGCAAATCCTCCTCAGGAAAACCGCCGATTTCGGCGGCTGCTTTTTCTACCAAAACCACGGCGCGGGTGATATGACCTACGAGACGGCCGTCTTCTGAAAAGCTAAACGATTTGCTGATGTCGTACTCAATCGCCTTACCCATATCGTGCAGCAGCGTGCCGGCTAGCAGCAAATCCCGGTTCACGTAAGGATAGTGATCTGTCAGGTAATTGGCCAGCGTTGCCATGCTCAAGGTGTGTTCCATCAGGCCGCCAATGTAGGCGTGGTGCATGTTACGTGCCGCCGGAGCGTTGGCATAGTCGCGCAGAAACGCCTCATCCAAAAGCAGATGGGACACCAACTGCCGCCACGGTGCGTTTAAACTTTTGATTTGCTCTTTTAACTCGGCAATCATCTCGTCCTGGGGGCGGCGGCTGGAGGGCAGCAAATCAGCCAAAGTAGGTTCCGGATTTTGGTTCATGTCTGTGATGGTGATTTGCTGGGCGTCTTTATAGCGCACGACTTTTCCGGTGACCAGCACGGCGCTGCCGATTTGCGTCCAGCTTTCTGCATAGCTGGGAATGTCCCAAAAAACGAAGGATATCTGGCCGGTTTTATCGCGCAGGGACCCCAACAGGTAGGGACGGCCGTCTTTCGTTTCACGCAAAATGGAATCCTGAATCAGGAATGGCTCATTCTCCAGTTCATCCCCCACTTGAATATCGGCAACAAAAAATGATTTCACAAAACCTTCTCCATGGCTGTTTTCTTTACGCGAGCGATTGTAAGGGGATTTTGGTTTTCTGGCTACCTATTCTAAAATCGAGAGAGGAAAAAGAGACTGTACCCATTGTCATGCACGCGTAGGCGGGCATCCACTAACTTCGTGGAGAATGGATTCCCGCATTCGCTGGAATGACTTAAACCGGAACGTACTAAAAAATATGATATTGTTCGTTAAACTTCTTCAGCTCATTTGAAAAGGTATCAAAGGGATTTATTTGAATGAAAAAGTTAATTGTAGGTATTTCGGGCGCGAGCGGTGTTATTTATGGCATACGTCTGCTGGAGCTGCTGCGGGTTGTGCCTGACGTGGAGACGCATCTTATCATGAGCACGGCCGCCGGCACCACCATTGGGTTGGAGACAGAGTATACGGCCGAAGACGTGATGCAGTTGGCGGACGTCTCTTATCGCTTTCGCGATATTGCTGCGGCCGTTTCATCCGGCTCTTTTAAAACGTGGGGCATGATTGTTATTCCCTGCTCAATGAAAACATTGGCGGGCATTGCCAACTCCTTCAGCGATAATCTGCTGCTGCGCGCTGCCGACGTGGTGCTAAAGGACCGGCGGCGGCTGGTGATTGTTCCGCGGGAAACACCGCTGCATTTAGGCCACCTGCGCCTCATGACCCAGGTAGTAGAAATTGGCGCAATTCTGGCCCCGCCTATGCCTGCTTTTTACCATCGACCCAAGTCTGTGGATGACATCATCAACCAGACGGTTAACCGTTTGCTGGATGTGTTGGAGATTGATCTGCCGCTGGATTTATTTGAACGGTGGCAGGGAGGCAGGCAGTCGCGTGAGTCGTGATCCCCGGCAGTTGGCATTGGCTTATCTGGCCAACCATCAGGTGATGACGGTGGCCACCACCGGACCGCAGGGTGTTTGGGCAGCGGCCGTTTTCTACGTGAACGATGGTTTTGACCTTATCTTTCTTTCGGCTGGACATACGCGACATGGGCAAAATATAACGGCCGTTCCCCACGTTGCCGCCACCATTCAAGAAGATTATCAGGATTGGCAGGACATTCAGGGAATCCAGCTAGAGGGGCGCGTTTCGCTGCTAACCGGTGTTTCACGGGAAACAGCCATTTCCCGCTACCTGCAAAAATACCCCTTCCTGGCCAGCGCCGATGAAAAAATGCAGGCGGCCTTAGCTCAAGTCAACTGGTATCTGCTCCGGCCGGAACGACTTTATTTTATTGACAACAGTTTGGGATTAGGTCATCGAGATGAAATTGCGCTGCAAGGATGACCCTGCAAAAATAGCCACAGAGGGCACACTGCTACATACCCAGGCGCTCAAAATTTTTGATGAGTGTTTTGATGTACCGGGCAAACTCTGGCTCATAATAGAGGGCAACGGCCGCTTCTTCCTCATCAAACTCATCCGAAAGTTCCAAAATGCCTTTTACGTAAGCGGCGTCACAGCGCATAATGGCGTCTTGCACCATCTTTGCCCCTTTTAGTTCCAGCAGCACCGGAGCGGTTGATAGAGACTTTGACTTAAGCGTGTGAATAACCTGGGCGCGGCGGGCCACAAGCAGTACCGCGTTGATGGCATTCTTGGAAATCTTTTTTTCTTTGCTTTTGTATTCTTCGTGCAGCGTATCGATAAGCTCGCGCCAACGCACCTGGTCGGGTTTAGACAGATGCCGCACTATATCCTTAATGATGGTGAAGCGCGCTTCCTGCTTGACCACCCGCAGCCGCTGTTTTTTTAGCCCCCGCCGGTAACGAATGTGCAGCGGTGTGGGCGGCTTTTCCTTCTTCTCTGGACGTGTTACATAGATCGTAGTTTCTTCCTGTTCAACTTGAACCAGGTGGGGATAGTTTTCTAAGAATTTGCGAAAGCTGCCTTCGGCGTGGTGGCTTTTGTCGAAGGCCCCGTTACTGCTGTCAGACATGTGCTGCTTGAGTACGCTGGCCCGAACGCGCTGTTCCCCGTTGAGCAGCTGCTGCAAAGAGTTATTGAGTAACTCTTCTACCTGCACTTCGGTTAACTGTGGTGCAGGCACAATATCTTCATAATAGATGTATAGATCACACAGGCTGGCAAAACTTTGGCTGGTTGTGTGGCGTACACCGAGACCAATCACCTGCTTGCCCCGCTTGCGCAGCGCCTGCACCAACGGCGTAAAATCACGGTCGCCGGTCATAAGCACATAGGTGGCGTATTGATGACCATCGATCAGCGTTTCCATCGTGTCAACCACAATTTGCATGTCTGCCAGGTTTTTGCTGAAGTTATTGAGCCGAATGGCGGACTGGGTCTCGAAACCAGCTGAAGCCAGGTCACGCATGAGCTGGCGATCCTGGCGCCAATCCCCATAAGAATGGCGCATGACGATACGGCCGTTTGTCAGTTTTTTGATATGGTCTAACACCAGTTTTATATCAAAAGACAAATTGATTTGCTTGGCCCCAATCACCAGATTGTCTAAATCGAGAAGAATGGCAACGTCATTTGCCGAGGAGGTTTGTGCAGTTGGGGAACTATCGTGCTTATTTGATTGGGTGGACATGCGTAAATTACTATTTCTTGAAGGTATTGTGTATGTAAGCAAATCACAGAAAAACAAAGGTGAGGTTTCTCGTGATTTGCTCAAGTAATTCACAATGGTTGGTTTGTTTTTCTCAAAATACTTTTTGTGAATTACATAGATAGGCTATCTGTATTCTACTTCATTCACTTATTCCCGCAATTGTTTCCCGTGAAACATTGAAGTAGAAGGAGAAACAGTCTACAGTTTACTCACTAAATCTCGCACCATGACTTACGGCCGTTTTGCTAATCAACTAATCCATGTTACCATAATGTGATAATACTATGTCAACCTGAAGCAGGTTACGGAGGTAGGCAATGGATCGCAAGTGGGTTTGGTCGGGAAAACCGTGGCAGGCGTTTAAAACGTTTGCCATTATCTTTTCGTTTGTAATGAACTTTGTGCTGCTCCTGGTGCTGCTCATTGCCGCGCCGCTTATTCTTCCCATCGTGGATTCGGTAGCAGAACCGCTGGTTGGTGGGCTCAGTGACAGCTTTGTCGATATGAGCGGGGCGACTATCTCGCGCACGATTGAGGTAGAAGATACAATTCCCATCAATTTTGTGCTGCCATTGAACACGGAAACAGATGTGGTTGTTGTCGATTCGATACCGTTGAGTATTCCTGCCCAATTTACCTTGCCAGGTGGCGGTGGCCAGATCAATGGAAACGTCTCTCTGGCATTGCCTGAAGGCTTGACGCTGCCGGTACAGCTAAATCTGGATGTGCCGGTTGATCAAGAAATTGATGTAGCGCTGGCTGTGGATGTGCAAATTCCCCTGCAAGAAACCGAGCTTGGCGGTCCGTTTAACACGCTACGTGGTTTGTTTGAACCGCTGGATCGCTTGATAAAGGGGCTGCCATCCAGCAATGACGAACTGATGGGTCGGGTTCAGGCGGCAAACAGGCCACCTGCGGCACAGGATACGGCCGTGCGCTAACCACACCATTTTTTGCATGAACAACAACGATTTTCCCCCCGTCTGTGACTACGAAGGGTCAGACTACCGCACCCGGTTTTGGCAAGGGCAGGGGCGTGATTACGAAGACCGGGTCGAGCGCATTGCCCTGCGCCGCCTGATGCCGCCAACGGGCGGCACCCTCATTGAAATTGGCGCCGGTTTTGGTCGCCTGGCCGATGAATATCTGGGCTACCAAAAAGTGGTCCTGTTCGATTACTCCCGCTCGCTGTTGCGAGAAGCCCAAACCCATCTAGGCAATGATCCTCGCTTCATTTACGTGGCCGGCAACTGGTACCAGATGCCGTTTGTGGCCGGCCTGTTTGACACGATGGTGCAAATTCGCACGCTGCACCACGCCGCCGACGTGCCGGCCCTGTTCCAGCAGTTGGCCCGCATTGCCCGGCCTAACGGCCGTTACATCCTGGAATTTGCCAACAAGCAAAACCTCAAAGCCATTTTGCGTTACGGTCTGCGGCGGCAAGATTGGTCCCCGTTTGACCGCGAACCCATCGAATTTGCCGAACTGAATTTTGACTTTCATCCTCGCTGGATACAGCAGCGGCTTACCGAAGCAGGCTTCAAGCCGGGACGAAAGCTCACCGTCTCCCACTACCGTTTGGGGCCTATCAAAAGACTGGTACCGACCAGCTTGTTGGTGGGGCTGGATTCATTGGCCCAGTGGACGGGCAACTGGTGGCAGCTTAGCCCCAGCGTGTTTGTTGATGTGGCCCATCCAGATGAAGGTGAAACGGCCGCAGCCAACACCTTCTTCGCCTGCCCCCGCTGCCAAACGCCGCTGCCTGAACCGGTAGACGAACGGCTCGTTTGCCCCAATCCCGACTGCCAACGTCAGTGGCAGGTTCGCAACAACCTCTACGATTTTAAAGAACCCATCTGAATTTTCGGATTTAGTAGATTTTGGCTGATGCGTGAAACGTGAAACGTGAGCGCAAAATTTAAGTTTCACGTTTCACGCTTCACGTTTTACTTAAATTTTGCGCAAAACTAAGGGGGGTCTATAAATGAAGACCCCCGAGTTTT
>CALBTC010000421.1 GCA_937967805.1 uncultured Anaerolineaceae bacterium | reverse complement strand
GTCGTGATTAAGGAGGTGGCCTGGATGGGCACGACTACGTCCGCCAACGACGAGTGGATTGAGTTGTTAAACACCACCGCTGCCTCCATTGATCTCACCGGCTGGACACTAAACGCCGCTGACGGCACCCCCTCAATAGCCTTAAGCGGTTCAATCCCGGCCGGAGCAAACTTCCTCCTGGAGCGGACCAACGACGACACCGTGCCCGGCGTGGCTGCCGACCTCATCTATACCGGTGCCCTGGGTAATGACGGTGAGAATTTAATCTTGCGGGACGAAACGGCCGCCGTGATTGACGCGGTGGACAGCAGCAGCGGGTGGTTTTCCGGTCACAATGAGGCGGGCGTGCCGATGGTCAGGGTGGATGCGGCCGTTTCTGGCAGTATACCCAGCAACTGGACCTATAACCCTCGCTGCGGCTCCGCTACTAACAGCGCTGGCATCAGTCATACCTGTGTCCTCACAGAGACGGCCGTCGGGACGGCGCTGGATTATCAGGTCTATTTTAACGACCTGGCTCCCACAGCAGCGGTTACGACGACCGCCCAGACCAGCATGGAAGCCGCCCTGATCAGCCTCATCAACAACGCCAGCACCAGCCTGGATATGGCGATATACGGTCTAAACCGCCAAAGCCTTGTTGAGGCCCTGATTGCTGCCCACAATCGAGGGGTAACTGTACGGGTCGTTGGCGATGATGAAGCGTCCACCGTCTCCTACCAACCCTTTTACCAGGCCCTCACCGATGCCGGTATCCCTATCGTCACAGATTCCAGCATGTCGATTATTCAACACAACAAATTCCTGGTAGTGGATGGTCAAACTGTCTGGACCGGCAGCACCAACTGGACAGATACCGGCTTCACCCTGAATGCCAACAATTCAGTGGTGATCACCGATACCATCCTGGCGGCCGTTTACACCACCGAGTTTGAGGAAATGTGGGCAGGAACCTTTCACAATGCCAAAGCAGACAATACGGTCCACCTCTTCAATTACAATGGATTGCGGCTGGAAAGCTATTTTTCCCCCACTGACCTGGTAGCCTTTGAAGTACGAGACGAGCTGGCCCAGGCAGATGAAACGATCCATTTTGCGATGTTTTTCTGGACCGATACCGTTCTCTCCGACCAGGCAATTGCCCAAATCGAGGCAGGGGTTGAAGTTGCCGGGATGTTTGACCAGCTGGGCGAGGCCAACGGCAGTTCGGCCGATGAAGCCTTATGTGCTGCCGGAGCGCAAGTTGGCGTAGAGAGTTCTGCCGGGAAGCTCCACGACAAGTTTGCCGTGATCGATGTCAATGGCTCTGATCCTACGGTGATTTTGGGATCGTATAACTGGACGGGGAGTGGTGCCTATAGCAATGATGAGAACACCCTCATCATCCATGACATGGCCCTGGCCCAAGCGTATTATGCCGAATGGCAACGGCTGTGGGCGTCCATTGACCTGGAGGACATCTGCAATCCGGATTCGGTGTATTTGCCGCTTGTTGTGCGGTAGAATTAGACAAATCGGCATTATCATCCAAATGAAACAAGCCGCCAGGCCCTTAACCCCTTAATTTGTCCCAAAATTCAGCAGTAAATTGGGCATCGCCAAAGCGGGGACGATTCCGCGAGAAATGGTCACGATATTCTTCAAGGATCGTTGGTTTTGCTTGCATATGTTCCTCAATCGCTTCGAGATAACGGGCACAGTCGCAATCCTCTTCTAGATAGGCATAATGGCCGTCAATGAAGGAGTAATGGGAGATGGCGGTCTCCAATCCCAGAGCGGCAATGTCCATGATAGGTACCCGCAGCCAGCCGTGGCCGGGATCTGAGATAAACGTCAGGTGTGTACAAAGTTTGTGCATAAGGTTTTCTCCTTTGGTGCTAGAAAGGCGTTAGCGGCACAGGGCCGCTAGGCGGCGGGTTTCGGCAAAAAGAATCTCGTCAGCAACGGCCGTCGGATTCTCCCGTAGCTCTGCCGGGCGTTCCTTAGCCATCCATTTGGCCCACACCTCATCTATCAGCGCTGCCGGCAGCAAGCCCTGCCGCCGGATATATTCGGTCATGCGCTCCCCATGCCCCCACAGACCGCGAATTTTCTTGAGGTTAATCTGGGCATGTGCTTCCAAGATGACAATGAGCCAGAGTGATTCAGCGTCTAGCTCGTCAATCTCCTGCGGCTTCATGGCGGCGCAAAAGACGCAGGCAGAAAGCCCAGGGAAGGGGAGACCCGCGGCGGCAATGACCGCCTCGCAGCCGGAGCGATCTAATCCCAATTGCTGTAAAGGATAGACAAAGCAATCACGGGCTCGCGGCCCGTCTGGCTTTGTCTTGACGGAAAAGCGGGCGGTACGCGCCCCTTCCGACAGGTCATAGCCAACCAGCCGGTAACACAGCTGTTCTCCGTACTGTTGGGTCACCCACCGGTCAATCTCGGCTCCCTTAAATTTGAGGCTGCAGCTGTGGTGGCGACGAAAGCTGATCGACGGCAGGGTCCGGTTGGCCAGGCAGTTGCCCGCCAGGCTCTTGTAAGGGAAATATTTGGCTGGTCGCTTCATTTCATACCAGACGTATTGAATCGGAGGAAAGCCAACCTCGGCCAGCCACGCTTCTAACACGGGCAGGTAGGTATAAAACCGGGGATGCTCATTGCCATACGCTCCCTGACCAACCAGGGCGGTGACGATGGCGTCGGGGACCACGTTGAGTCGGTGTAACTCAACCAGGAGCGCCACGGAATCCACGCCCACGCCATTGGAGACAATGATGGGGGCATCTGGTGGGAGCTGCCCGGCAAGACGGCCGTTTTGCAGCCACAGGTCTTGAGGAAGTAGGCTCAGCTGGCGCACGGACAGTTTCTCCTTTCATAACAAGCGTTTCTGGAGCAGATTTGTCGGCTACCAGCGGTATTTATGGGCCAGATTCAGGGAAGCGGGGGGCGCATAATCTTCCGGCAGCAACCACAGTTGGTATACGTGGACGTCGTTGACCAAATCGCTCGTCGGTGGATAAAGTTCAATCGCCCACCGCTCCGGATAAACGTCCACAAACGCCTGCCACACCTGCGCCCAGCTAAGGGGCTGATAATCCGGGGTGTAGATTTTGAGGTGAGTGAGGGTTTCCCAGGGTGGGACGTGAACTGTCTCCAGGGTTTGCACGATAGCTTGCGATTCACTAAGCACAAACATCTGTCGCGACTCTTGTTTGCCGGGCCAGGTCTGATTGCCAGGTAGCGCGTAACGGCCGTATTTCACCCAAATCAATAACGCCAGCGGTGCGCAGCACGAAACCTTTCTCCGCAGCCGCTGTTTGCAGATAGTTAACGACCCGCTCCTTGAGTGCTGCCGCCTGTTCCCAGGCCACGTCATATTTTTGCCAGGTGGGGTCGCTCTCGCGACGGCCGTTGTACAGCTGCATGGTGGTCACTGGAAGATGGCAGGCCAGAATGTGTCCTTCCTGGTTGATGGTGCGCACATCTACACCGAGACTGATCTGTCGCCAGTCGGGGATTTGGCGGGACAGGCCTTCGCTGGTTTCCAGCACTATCACGCGCACGACCTGGTCTGGTGCAAACGGTTCGGCGAGCAGATCTTCCAGCTGACCAAATTGAATGATTTTTGTGTTTTTCTTTTTACCTCTGGTAAGCAAAAGCGCCGGCAAGGTGCCTACCTCTTCTTGTTAATCTTGTGATGACGTTTCTTGGGATGGGCGAGGGGGCTAATTACTCTCTTCGTTAGAGCGTCACTACCAAAGCGATACAAGCGGTATAACGGCTTTCTTCCAGTGGCAGAGCATGCACTGAACAACGTGAAGTGTCACACAACCGGCGTCAGGTCGGCGAGGGCTGGTAATAGGCTAAAGCCAATTGGGTGGTCACGGCGCCCCCCAATTAGCCTGTGACAACCGCGCTTGCAGCCCCTGGGC
>CALBTC010000420.1 GCA_937967805.1 uncultured Anaerolineaceae bacterium | reverse complement strand
ACAACCAGGCGCCATGTCTAAATTCATCGAGAGCTGGCGCGGGTTGGCGACGGCCGTGGATCTCACACCTTCATTTCGCGTTGGACGCATGGGGCTTCTCTCCGCCCGCAGTATGATTGCCGTCGGTACAGAACTAAAGGGCATGGTTATCGCCGGCTGCATCGCCCCAGAGGAATGGCCGCCTTCCCCAGATAAACTTGCCGTCATCGCCGGCAAGTTTGGCGTCTCGCCGGATTTGTTTCGCTATCACGCCAAAGATATCTATGTCTTAGATGAATTCCAACGAGCCAGGGTATTGGCGACGATTCCCCAGATTGCTACCCTCATCGCTCATATTGTAAATGAACGCAAGATACTGATTGATCGGCTGGAAGCCATTGCCAGCCTGACCCGTATATCCGCACAGTAATCCGCGTTCGACGAGATTGTCTACAGGTGCCAGCTATGAGAAAAGCTGCGAGCCTCGTTCCCGATGATGTCGCGCCGAAGCTGCCATGCGATTTCGGTCAGTTTAATTCAAGTAGAAGCCCAACAAACGAATAGGTCAGCGACCGATATTCGATAAACGGTAATCGGTGGGACGGTACTGGTTGCCTTTTTTTGTTTTTTTGGGAGAGAGGCAAAGAACGGGATAGGGACGCCGTTACTCATAAAAAGCTACTATACTTTCCACTAGGATTGGGGCCAAAATTGGACACGGAACATAATGTATTCAAAATCAGCCAATTTTCCTGAGGGAATGCCGGTTATCACAGTATTTCGGTCCCTGAAAGAGCATCCATCTCTGGATGACAAGCTAAGTTTGAACACAGAATTTATCGTTATCGCAGGATTGTTCTTAAAAAACGGCCGTTATGGCATCAAAAAGCGTCAAAAATGGCATATGTCCAATTCTTACGCGTATCTTAGTGGAAGGTAAAGTTGCCAATTTGCCTTCAGCAGTATAGATGACAACGTGGTTGCCACTTCTCTCCAAAATCTCTCGCCTACCTTACCCACAGGCCAAATAGCGTCTGCCCCACAGTTACTTCTACCTGCCTACAATACGCTACTTGACGCTTTCGTTTGAGACCACAATTGCGCTATTCTGTCATAAGAGAAAAGGAAGCGACCCACCTGAGATTCAGACATTTTTACCGCTTAGGCGATGACTACAGCCTGGTAACTGTTGTGGGCAAATGAGCCAAAGGGATACTGTTCCGCAGTTTCATCGAATGGGGGTTGAGTCGTGTTTGCCGAACCGGTTTACAGAAGGAAGGAATCAATACCTGGCCCTCCTGGCGAGTACGATCACGCCATAGTGCGAGTTAGCCTTGTTCTGGATATTAGGAAGGAGAAAATCGAATGAGTACAGAATTGCAATTCCTCGGTGCGGCTGGCACGGTGACGGGCTCCCGTTTTTTGCTGCGGCAGAACGGCCGTTATATCCTCATAGACTGCGGCTTATTTCAAGGTGGCCGCCGCAATAAAGAAGCCAATTGGGCTCCATTCCCCATTCCACCAAAAGAGATTGACGCCATCCTGCTTACCCACGCCCACATTGACCACACCGGTTATCTACCCCGTCTGGTGCAGCAGGGCTTTGGCGGCCCGATTTATACCACCGAAGCCACCTGCGCCCTGCTGGACATCCTGCTGCCCGATTCGGCTTATCTGCACGAACAGGACGCTTTCTACGCCAACAAAAAGGGCTATAGTAAACATCAACCGGCGCTGCCCCTCTACACAACCGCTGACGCACAAGCAACATTGCGCCTGCTTTCCCCCGTTCAATTTGGCACCCCCTTACAACTAGATGATGTTGAGGTGACATGGCAACCAGCGGGACATTTACTCGGCTCGGCGATATTGCAAGTAAACTTGCAAGGGACGGATGGCATGCAACTGAATCTAGGTGGGGCTGATGGCCTGCATCGCCTCGTTTTTTCCGGCGATCTCGGCCGTTACGATGGCGCAATCATGAAACCGCCGACCGCCATTAACGCCGCCGACACCCTGGTTGTTGAATCCACTTACGGCGGCCGTCGCCACAGCGACGACGACATCGGCGCCGTTCTGACAGAGGTGCTGGATTACATCATTGCCAGGGAAGGCGTGCTGCTCATTCCCGCTTTTGCCGTCGGCCGCACCCAGCAGATGCTTTACCATTTGCGCCGCCTGCAAGATGCCGGGCGTGTCCCGGAGATTCACATTTTCATCGACAGCCCTATGGCCGTCGAGGCCAGCCACATCTACTGTCGCTTTGGTGACGACCATAATTTAGATGTCAACTTGCTGATGGACGAACACGCCTGCCCCCTACGCTGCCCCGACACTCACTTTGTCCGCGATGTGGAAGAGTCAAAACAGCTTAACACCCGCCCTGGTCCGGCCATTATAATCTCGGCCAGCGGCATGTGTACCGGCGGCCGTATCAAACATCATCTCAAATGGCGGCTGCCCGACCCGCGCAACGTCGTTTTGTTTGTCGACTACCAGGCCGAAGGGACGCGGGGGCGTTGGCTGTTAAATGGGGCGAAAAGCACCCGCATTCACGGCGACGAATTCCCGGTGCGGGCGCGTATCGCCAGCCTGCACGCCCTTTCCGGCCATGCCGACCATGATGAATTATTGCGCTGGCTGGGCGGGTTTGAACGGCCGCCGCAGCAAACTTTCATCGTTCATGGCGAGCCGAAGGCCAGTCAGGCGCTCCAGGCCGATTTAGAACAACGGGGCTGGCATACGATTTTACCGGCCCAGGAAACGATCTTTTCAATCAAATAATAGGAGCTTTTTGCATGAGTACAACGACCCACACAGATACAACAACCAGGGGGTGGCGGCGAACGGGCAAATGGCTCGACGAGCGGCTGGGCCTATCCGGCATACGTTATGCCGTCCCCGAACATGCCAACTCGCTGCCCTACTTATTGGGCGGTATTACGCTGGTTGGTTTTCTTATCCTTATTGTGACGGGCATATACCTGGCTCAATTTTACAACCCGCAGCCGGCCGATGCTCATAACAGCGTGGTCTATATTATTACCGGGGCTACGCTGGGCGATCTGACGCGTTCCATCCATTTCTGGGCAGCCCAGCTTGTCACGCTGACCGTGTTGCTGCACATGCTCGTACAAACGGCCGCGCGAGATTAACTGGTATGTGGGGTTGGGGCTGCTGGCTGTCACATTGGGGCTGGTTTTCACCGGTTCTGTCCTCAAGTTAGATCAGGAAGCGGTAGAAGCGTTGCAGCATAATTCGGAAACGGCCGTAATTCTCGGTTCGTTTGGCGGCTGGTTTTCGGCTGAATTTAGCCGTAGCGCCCCGCTACTCACCCGGCTGTTTAACGGCCACGCCACCATTCTCCCTCTGCTCTTTGCGCTCTTCATAACGGCCCACGTTTACCTGATCAAGCAGCACGGAATCTCGCCCAAAGTCACGCCGGACGCAGAAACAAAGAGGACAGTTGATTCAGGCGCATCACGATTTGACGTTCATCTGAAGCGCATGGCCGGGTACGGCCTGATTGTCTTTGGCGTTGTGCTGCTATTGAGCCTGTTGTTTCCGGCTCCATTGGGTCAGCCAGGGGTCGCCGGCGTGGAACTGACCAAGCCCTGGTGGATGTTCATCTGGTTGTTCCCGGCGGAAGCCGCATTAGGAACACGGGCGCTGATCGTGGTACCGGTCATTCTGGGCGGCTTGCTGGCATTGGTTCCCATCGTTGACCGCAGTCCATATCTCAGTCCTAAACGACGCCAGACGTTATTGGTCGTGGCAGCCGTGGTTCTGGCGATTATTGTCATTAGCGGGATTGTGGCCTGGTTGCAGCCGGTAGCGCAGCATCTTGGATAGGAGGTTATAACGATGAAAAAAACAGTGATTTCTATTTTGATTCTATTTTTTGTCCTGACCCTAATACCGATGAGTTCGGCGCTGGCGCATGGCGAGCCAGTGATTGCCGTGCAGCCGGTGATTGTTGCCGCTGGAGAGGAAATCACCGTGATTGGAACGGAAATGGAGGCCGACGAATTGTTTGTTATCAGTCTGGAAGGGATAACGAATTCGATTTCGTTGGGCGAAGCGGCCGTTGTTGCAGACGGGGACGAGGGTGGATTTGAGGCTGCTTTCATTATTCCGGCGGATACGCCGCCCGGTTCCTACACAGTACGGGCTGTCACAGATGAAGGCGAAACGGCCGTTGCCGATTTAACCGTCACGGCCCCTACGACCAAAGCCAGTGACGAGCCAGCCACAGTTCAGGAACCGTCAGGCGAGCCGCACGAGCTAGACCGCTCGGAGTCGACCGGTCAGGTAATCGGTATCGTCATCGCGGCACTGGCAAGTCTGGGGCTGGGTTTCTGGCTGGTGCGCCAATAGGTACAATTCAGAAGGAGTATATCATGAACTATGATGTGATTATCGCCGGAGCCAGCTTTGCCGGTTTGGCCGTCGCCGCCCAGTTGCCGGGCAAGCGGGTCTTATTGTTAGACCCCAAACCCATCGGTGCTGGCCAGACTTCTGCCTGCGGTACGCTGGTTTCTACCCTGCGGGAACTCGGTCTGCAAGACTCAATCCAACAAATTCATCACCAGGTAGCGCTGCATACGCCTGGTCGAACGTTCATCTATCCGGTTGAAAAGGATCCATTCTGTACCTTTGATTACTCGCTTCTGTGCCGCTTGCTATATGCGCGTAGTAACGTCGAGTTCATTCAATCCCACGCGCTGGCCCTGGATCGTCAGAGCGTGCGCACGCCGCGAGGTGTCTTCCGGGGCGACATTGTGGTTGACGCTTCCGGTTGGCGAGCATCGTTGGCAAAAGGAGAAAAATCTGGATTGATTCGACGAGATCGGCTTAACTTTGGCGTAGAGACAACGGTAAGTTATCAGGATGATGGTTTACATTTTTGGTACAACCCGGCCGAACTATTGCCGAAAGGGATCACCTGGGCCTTTCCTGCCGGCAATTCGACACGTGTTGGCATTGCCAGCTACGTGGGCGAAACACGCTTAAAGGATGGCCTAAACCGTTTTATGGATGGTATGGATTTCCAGGGGGATGGTCTTCATGGCGGATATTTCCCGCACGCGCTGCGCACGCCGTTGGTCAATGGCGTATTTTTGGTAGGCGATGCAGCTGGACACTGCCTTGGTTTGACTGGAGAAGGTATCCGCCCGGCTCTGTTCTTTGGTACACATCTTGGGCATTTGTTGGGCCAGGTTTTGGATGGCGAAATCAACCTGGAAACAGCGCAGCAGGCATACAAAACGCTGTTTAAGGAACGCCGCTCAGGGTATAAGCTGCTTTGCCGGGCGCAGCGGGCGCTGCCCCGACTGCCGCTGCCGTTGCTCCAGATGGTTATGGCGCTTGTCGCCCGACCGACGGTACTAAACCCGATTTTAGCTGTTTATTGGCGCGCCTTTCGCCTGGATGTTGCTCATCAAGCAGTCCCGGCCAGCCTGGCTGCTGTCACGTGAATATCGCGAGTGATGCCAATGGTAAGAGAGCCGAATGTCTTGTGCCGGCGTACGCCATTTGGCTCTGGTGTTGCGCTTGGCCCTCAATTAAGCTAAGGAGAAATTGGTTTCTGGAGGATAAACTCATGTCTGAACACGAAAATTGTCACGTAGACCCGGTGGAAAAATCGGTGGATAAAAACGCGGTGGCCCAGGCCGAGGTCGCTTTTTTGGGCGTCTCCGGCATGGGTTGTCCCAACTGCGCCATGCGGGTGCTGAATGTGCTGTTGAATTTGAACGGCGTGCTGTATGCGGATATTAATCTGCATAATGGGGTGGCCACTGTTGCTTACACTCCCGAACTGGTCACAACATCGGTTTTGGTAACGGCCGTTTACGAATCTGGCAATGACGGCCGTCACGAATACCGCGCCCACCTTCTGCAAACAATGCCCGCGGCGGAAGCTTTTACCTTTGCCGATTAAGTGGAGGATCTTATGCGGCTGACGATGCCCAGAATATTGTTTGTATTGTTGGCCGGGTTGGCATTATCACTGGCAGCCTGTAGCAGCGCTGTCAGTACACCGACACCGGCCTCTGAAAGCTTAAAAATCTCTCTGACGACCAACCCCGACCCCCTGCAAAGTGGCAATGTGGAACTGACAGTGGAGGTGCAGGATACTCGGGATCAGCCTATTGACGATGCCCGCGTCTTCATCTTCGCCAACCACAGGGACATGGTCGGGATGGGTGCGGAATATGATGTTGTGGCTCAAGGAGACGGGCGGTATAAGGCGACAGTCAATTTAGGGATGGACGGCCGCTGGCGATTTACCGTTCAGGTCAACCAGGACTCCGAAAGAGTCGTCGTGGATTTTGACCTGGAAACAAAGTAACTGACCGTTTCTCCCGCGCCTGTTTCCACCTGAACGTTAATACCCGCCGGCAACGTTTACCTTTGTGGATTTACTGTCCGCTGTGATGCCATGTTCACAAAGTTATCTGCCGGAAAGTTAGCCGGTCCCTAGATTTGAGAGGTAAACTCATGCACGATTTAACTGGATTTGATTATGGGATGTGGCCGGCAGCCATTATCAGCGCCGGTCTCATTTTCTTCTTCATTGGCAGTTACATGCTGCCTACCCGGCGGCTGGAGTGGCGTTCAATGGGGTTGTTTGCGGCCTGGAGCGTCGCCCTTTTTACCGAGATGTATGGCATTCCGCTGACTATCTATGCCTTGACTGCTCTGTTGGGCCGCGCTTACCCGGTACTGAACCCCTTTACGCACCAGAACGGCCATTTACTGGTGGCTTTGGCCGGCGGCTCAACGGCCGTTTGGATGCTCGTTATGGTGATAAGCACAGTTCTTATCTGGGGAGGTATATGGGTCATCCATCGCGGCTGGCAGCTTATCCATAAAGCGCAGGGGAAATCATTGGTGATAGACGGTATCTATAGCCGGGTGCGCCACCCACAATATCTGGGCCTTTTCATGATCATCATAGGACTGTTAATTCAGTGGCCGACAATCATTTCGCTGGTGATGGCCCCGATTCTCTTTTGGAGCTATCTGCGCCTGGCGCGGCGCGAAGAACAGGAGATGATAGCGCAGTTCGGCGAAGCTTATCAAACTTACAGAGAAAATGTGCCTGCTTTTATTCCCCGGCGGCCAGGTATTGCGTCTACTTCTTTTCACGATCCACAGGAGGATGTGAGCACATAAGGTAAAGCAGCACCTGCTGACTTGTGCCGCCCGCCGGAGGGGATTAACTGTTTACGAATTTGTCGTAGACGCATTATCCCTGGTTGCGTCACGTATCGCCCCCCCCGCCAGCCTTGAAGGAGCGCTTGTTTGAACAAATTCAGATATAAGTAGTTCCACCTAGACCCACCACACACCAATTTGCCTATGCTAACGACCGCCAAGTTGCGCTTACGCCGGAATGTGCGAAGGCGTACAATGCAAATGATGGATGCGCATGGTCGGAAAATCGGCCGGGCATTTAGCAGTAGTTCATTTGTGAAGGAGTAACGCTATGATAATAACAATCAATTTTCCCTTATTGCTGGCCTTGAGCGGGTTGTTGGCTTGGCTCTACGTCATATATCGGACGCAGCCAGCAACGGCCGTTGTCCCAACTTACGCCACAATTGCCATGGAAACGCCCGGTTTCCGTAGCAATGAGGAGACAGTACAATGTTAAAAGACCCCGTTTGCAGCATGGAAGTAAACCCCGAAACGGCCGCTGCCAAACGCGACCACATGGGGCAAACTTTCTATTTTTGCTCACCCCAGTGCGCGGATACATTTGATGCTAATCCGCACAAATTTGTCCATCTGGCAATGGTTGAACCAGTAACAGCAGAAGCAGAAGCTGGTTCAGCCACCACCGGCTTTAACCCCAACTTAGCCAACAAATTACAGATAGACCTACCCATTGCCGGGCTGACGTGCAGCACCTGCGTGGTCACGGTCGAGCGCGGCCTGCAAGATGTTCCCGGCGTAAGCGATGTTCAGGTGAATTCCTTGCTGGATAAAGCACACGTAACCTACGACCCGGCGCAGAGTGACGTCAGTGACCTCGTCAGCGCCGTCAAAAAATCGGGATATAAAGTGGGCGCGGCCGATATGCGCGTGCGCCTCACCCCTGGCTTGCACTGTGCCTCCTGCGTGCGCTTCATAGAAGATGCCCTCTACAGTACGCCCGGCGTTTTGAAGGCAACCGTTAATCCGGGCACCGAACTGGTGCAAATCAACTACGTGCCCGGCCTAGCCGACTTCGCCGGCATCAAAACGGCCATCGAATCCACCGGCTACAAAGCAACCCTCCCCATCGAATCAGAGGAAACGGTTGATGATGAAACGGCCGCCCACCAGCGCGAATACAAGAGCTTGATGAAAAAATTCTGGTTTGCTGCCGTCATTTCCATTCCGGTGATGCTGGTTGCTTACCCCGAACTCCCCTGGCTTTACTTGCCCAATCTTTTTGTGGGTGAAGCTTCCGAAGAATTGATTCAATTCTTTTTCATTCTATCGGCAGTTGTAACGCTGCCGGTGATGGCTTACTCCGGCCGCCAATTCTTCACCGGAACCTGGGCCGCCTTCAAGCACCACTCGGCCGACATGAATACGCTAATTGCTCTGGGCACCAGCGCGGCCTGGATCTACTCGACGGTGGCACTGATCATTCCCGCTATTTTCCCGGAAGGGACGGCGACCCCATTTTATGATGTCACGGCCGTGGTCACCGCGCTGGTCGTGTTAGGACAGGCGCTGGAAGTGCGTGCCAAAGGTCAAACCAGTCAGGCGATTCGCAAGCTGCTAGATTTGCAGGCCAAGACCGCCCGCGTCCTGCGCGACGGCCAAGAAGTGGAAATCCCCGTTGAGGAAGTGCTGGTAGGTGACACGATTGTGGTTCGCCCTGGCGACAAGATTCCGGTAGATGGTGAGATCATTGACGGCCGTTCCGCCCTCGACGAATGCATGGTCACCGGTGAAAGCCTGCCCGTAGACAAGACCATCGGCGACGAAGTGATTGGGGCCACGGTGAACACCACCGGCAGCTTCAAATTCCGCGCCACCAAAGTGGGTAAAGACACCGCGCTGGCCCAAATCGTGAAGATGGTACAGGATGCCATGGGGTCCAAAGCACCCATTGCCCGGCTGGTCGATGTGGTCTCCAGCTACTTTGTGCCAGCAGTGATGATTATTTCTATCCTCACCTTCCTGGTCTGGTTTAACTTTGGCCCCGGTCAGGCATTGGCGTTTGCCATTGTTACGGCCGTTACCGTTCTCATCATCGCCTGCCCCTGTGCTGTGGGCATGGCCGTACCCATGAGCCTGGTGGCTGGTGTGGGCAAGGGTGCTGAACACGGCGTTCTCATCCGCAACGGCGAGGCGCTGCAAACGGCGTCGCAGCTCAAAACGATTGTGCTGGACAAAACCGGCACCATTACCAAAGGCAAGCCGGAATTGACCGACGTGGTGGTCAATGAACAAGCAACAATGAGCAATGAACAATTGCTCCACCTGGCTGCCAGCGCCGACCGGCTCAGCGAACATCCGCTGGCGCAGGCCATCGTGGATGGGGCCAAGGCGCGCGGGGTTGATGTGATTGAACCGGATGAATTTGAAGCAATTCCCGGTCATGGTGTCGAGACGATTGTGGCCGGACGGCAAGTTTTTGTGGGCAACATCAAGCTGATGCAGCGCCACGAAATTGATGCCCGCGCCGTTGAAGCGGATGTGCAGCGGCTCCAGGGTGAAGGCAAAACGGCAATGTATGTGGCCGTAGACGGCCGTGCCGCTGGCGTGGTCGCCGTGGCCGACACCATCAAAGAAGACTCCATCCAGGCTATCCAGGTGATGCGCGACGTGGGCTTGGAAGTGATTATGCTCACTGGCGACAACGAGCGCACCGCTCTGGCTATCGCCCAACAGGTAGGCATCCAACGAGTATTGGCCGATGTACTGCCAGAAGATAAGGCGCAAGAAGTACATATGCTCAAAGTGGGTGGCATTAAAGTGGGTATGGTCGGCGACGGCATCAATGATGCCCCAGCGTTGGTAGAGGCTGACGTCGGCTTCGCCATCGGCACTGGTACGGATGTGGCCATAGAAGCGGCCGACATTACCCTGATGAGCGGCAGCTTGAAGGGCGTAGCCTACGCCATTGAAATTTCACGGGCTACTATGCGTAACGCTAAACAGAGCTTGTTTGGAGCCTTTGCTTACAACTCGTTGGGTATTCCGATTGCGGCTGGTGTTCTGTTTCCCTTCTTTGGCCTTTTGCTCTCGCCTCTGCTGGCCGGAGCCGCCATGGCCGCCTCCAGCGTGACAGTGGTAACAAATGCTAACCGACTCCGCTTCTTCAAGGCCAAGAGCTTCGCGGAGACGGCCGAAGCAACTTAAAAAACGTGACCGGCACTTCTTTTTTGGGAGGAGGTTGGTCACCTAAAAATAATTAACTCTAGCTAATACGAGGAGAAATAACATGACAACTCAAGACAGGCGAAGTGTCGCCACAATAACAAACCCACCCTTTATCATGTCGCTGTTGAACAGCACGCGCTGGGCGTGGCTCTGGTTAATTATCCGGCTTTACGTTGGCTACACCTGGCTGACCTCCGGCTGGTCTAAGATTACAAATCCGGCCTGGACACAAACCGGTCTAGCTTTGCAGGGGTTTTGGGAACGGGCCATCATCATCCCCGAGGCACCCGCCCGCCCGGCAATTACTTTCGACTGGTATCGTGGCTTTATCCAGACCCTGCTCGAGGGTGGTCACTACACCTGGTTTGCCAAGCTGATAGTGGCTGGAGAGTTGTTGATTGGTATTGCCCTCATCCTGGGTGCATTTGTCGGGGTTGCCGCTTTCTTGGGGTCCTTCATGAATT
>CALBTC010000419.1 GCA_937967805.1 uncultured Anaerolineaceae bacterium | reverse complement strand
GCAATCCACTGGGGGCCACGATGGTTTCCAGCGAGGGGGCGTGTGCGGCTTATTACCAATACGGCCGCTTCATTGCCCTGGAAAATGTTGCCGTAGGAGATTGAACAAAATGGGACGCAGATTACCCTGATTTTCCTGATAAAAAAGATCAGGGGAATCAGGCCGATCAGCGTTCTATTCTTGTTGGGCGAATGAATATTGACTGCTTCGAAGATAATTTGATAAGGAACAATAGTGGAAGAATCCGTAAGCAATGATTTAGATTTTGAAGGCTGGGTTTGCCCCATGCCGCTGCGCAGCTATCCCAACATTGTTTTGGGGCACGGCGGCGGCGGCAAGCTGTCAGCGGAGCTGGTGCAGCATTTGTTTTTGCCCGCCTTTCGCAATGACAAGCTGGAGAATTTGGGGGATGCGGCCGTATTCGATTTACCCGCCGGCCGTTTAGCAATGTCTACCGACTCGTTTGTGGTACGGCCGCTCTTTTTCCCCGGCGGCAACATTGGCGAACTGGCCATTAACGGCACCGTCAACGACATCAGCATGAGCGGGGCGAAGCCGCTTTATCTCACCGTGGGCTTCATCATCGAAGAGGGGCTGGCGCTAAGTGCGCTGGGTCGCATTGTGGACAGTATGGCCGCGGCCGCAGCCAAAGCCGGCGTGGCCCTCATCGCCGGCGACACCAAAGTAGTGGACAAAGGGCACGGCGACGGTGTGTTCATCAACAGTAGCGGCATCGGCCTCGTTCCTGAGGGTTTGGCGATTGGCCCAGATAAGGCACGGCCGGGCGATGTGGTGATCCTCAGCGGCACGATTGGCGACCACGGCATGGCGATCATGAGCGTGCGCGAAGGGTTGGAATTTGACGCGCCGATTGTGAGCGATACGGCCGCACTCAACGGCCTCATCGCCGAGATGCTGGCAGTCTGCCCCAACATTCACGTTTTGCGCGACCCGACGCGGGGTGGGGTGGCTTCTTCGCTCAACGAAATTGCCCAAAGTTCCCAGGTGGGCATCGTTCTGGATGAAAACAAAATTCCGGTGAATCCGGCGGTCAACGCCGCCTGCGAGCTGCTGGGGATGGACCCGATTTTTGTGGCCAACGAGGGCAAGCTGCTGGCCATCGTGCCGGCCGACGAGGCAGATGCGGTTGTAGACGTCATGCGGAAAAATGAGTTTGGGCGGGAAACGGCCGTGATTGGTCAGGTCGTTGCCGAACATCCCGGCATGTTGGTGGCTAAAACCAGCATTGGCGGCACGCGCGTCATCTCCATGCAAATTGGCGAACAGCTGCCCCGTATCTGCTAAACGCGTTTGTTGCTTGCCAGTTTCTATACGAGAGCAAATAAATCAAAGATTACGCAGGTTACGCAGATAAAAAATAATCTTCTAAATCTGCGTAATCTGTTGATAAAAATTTTCTATTTTCTGTCTCACCCAAGCTATGAGGAAGGGCCGTTGGTCTTCAGGTCGGCAAAAACGACGATGCGCTGGGTGTTGATGCGGTAGGGATAGCAGGAGATAAGCGTGGCGCTGGCATGATCGGTGGGCTGCATCACGTTCACTTCGGTAGGCTCCACAATTTCAATTTTCGTCACCACATAGGTGTAAGCGCGCGCGCCGGTAGAAACGGTAAATTCGTCACCGGGGGAGAGCTTGTTTAAGTCGCGGAAAATCTCGCCATAAATATCGTTGTGGGCGGCCAAAACCATGTTGCCCTCTGCGCCGGGCAGGGCCGAACCGGTGTGGTGGCCCACGCCGCGCTTAAGCTGCTCCCAATCATACACGCCGGGCACGATGGGGGCATTGACGCCAATGCCGGGAATTTCGATGATGCGCGGCTGCTCCGGGCCGGGGGTGGGCAGCGGCGGCGGTTTGTACGCCTGCATGGCCGGCAGCAAATGGGCCGGAATGTCGCCGGATTCGACAGGCTCAGGGGAGCGACCTTCGATGTAGCGATGTCCTGTAGGCAATACGACCAGATCAATGAGCGGTGCGGCCGTCGGCGTGGGCAAGCTGAGCGCCGATGCCTGAGATTGCTGCACGTCAGATAGCTCCTGGTTAAGCTCCCGCTGGGTGCCCCACAGATTAAGCAGCACCACGACCAGGCCCACCACGGCCGCCACTTCTATCAGGAATAGCAGGCGATTGAAAAGAGTACGGCCGTTTCCCTTCCCATTTGTTTCCGCAGCAGGTAAATCAACGGATTCCGGTTCCGGCTCATCTTCCAGCTGGAGCTGATAATGGCGCAGCGCGCCGCTGGGGGCCGCCTGCGGGCGCGGCAGCGTTGGCGGCTGCGGATTGGGCGGCGGCACGCCGGCCACATCCACGACGCGACCTTCTTCCTTGAGCCGCTGCAAGCGCTGGCGGCGCAGCGCGTGTTTTTTACGGTAAAGCAGCTGCTCTAGCTCCTGCACGGACAGGTTGTCGGGATGTGGCTGGTTGCTCATGCGCCCAATCATACGGAAAAAGCTACACTATGTAAAGTAATCGACCTTCCTATTTTGCTGATTATCTACATTTCCACCTAATTCATTAAGCCTTTACCACACTGCTTAAAACGGTTTCAACAAGTCTACAAATCTGCTAAACTATTTACGTTGACGCCGAGTATGAACAAACAGGGCAAGAAAAAGAACTCGTTATGAATTGGATCATTGATGTATTGGTTGGCATAGGTTTTATTGTTTTTTTTGGGGGAGATATTGATAAGTGCCTTTGCCAAAAACTCGAAGATTGCAGGCACATCTGCCTGGAAATGGAAAAACATTTTCCTGATTATTGGCGGTATTGGAATATTCATATCACTTGGGTGTATAGGTTTGTGGCAATATTACCATGAGTCACAAGTTGCTGATTTGATTTACGTTCTACTGGGATTTTACTTTGGACCTTTAATAGTTTGGACGAGCATCAATGATCTGCGTCAAATCAACCGTAGCTCAAAAATGGAAGCTTTTTGGGGCGTAATCTCAGGGGCAATTTTATCCATCGCATACGGGCTTCTATTTTTCTTGCAATTCCAGAAAGATGGTTCTTTTTCTTTGCGAGACGTACTCATTACCGGAATTGGAATATACATAATCATCGACTCTATCCGTAGAACAAAGCAAATAAAAACCGCGCCAATTGAACCATAAACGCCAATTTAGCGCGTTTGCTCAATCAGATGAGTCGATTGAATTGCCAATTTGTAATAGCGAAACGGCCGTAAAATCCCCCATCACTTCGCCATCCCCAGCCAACACCGGCAGCCGGTCCCCAGACAGCCGATCATAAATGCCGACAATGGCCTGATAACTGCCGGGTGGCGTCTCGGCGGCAATGGTGACGGGATGAATCTGGGCAATTATATCCCCCGCCTGCCAATCCCAGGAGGGTGCTTCCAGCGAATCGCGCTGGGCAAAAGGCACGCCGGCCTCATCCAACACCTGGGTGAACATGACCACGTCGGTGGTGAAGGCGGGCGGCACAATCGGCCCCACCCGTTCCGGATGGTTTACGCGCCAGATGAGGAGGAGTTCGGCCGTTTCGCCGGGAGCCACCAGATTGAGCCATGCGGCGTGGTGCAGGGTGAGGGCGTTGTTGAAGTTGGCGACGGGTGCCTCCTCAATCCATGCCTGTAGCTGTCCCGCATCCAGCCAGTAATCGGTAAAGCTGGGATCGAGATCGTCAGGCCGCAACTGGACCGTTTGGCGCGGCTCCAGCCATTGGGCAAACAGCGGATGGGGCGGCGTAGAGGCGGGAATCACTGCCCGGCTGCTTTGGCCACCGGGAGCCACCAGCGCCCAGCGGGCATCGGCCCAGCGTTTGCCCGTCTCGTCGCCGGTGAGCACCAGATTAATGGAGGGATCGTGCGCCGGTCCTGGATAAACGGTGGAAAGCAAGACCGATTCGTCCGGATTGTTGGCGTCCAGATAAGCCAGCGTTTTCACTAGATTGACCTGGTAGGCGCTGCGCACCTCGGGGTCGTTGGCCCAGGTAATAAAGTAGTCGCTGACGCTTTGCCAGCCGGCAAAAAGCAGCCAAACGGCGGCAATCGCTGCCGGCAGCCAGGGGGGCAGCGGTTTGATTTTGCTTTTGAGCCACTGTACGGCCGTCCTAAACCCAATCGCCGGCAAAATAAAGACCGGCACCAATGCCGCCAGGTTGCGCGTGGTGTTGGCCGTCGGCCCGGTGATGAGCGAGGGCAGGATGCCGACGCCAAACCAAAGGAGGACGAAGATATAAGACGGCCGTTGCCAGCGCCACAAACAAACGCCAATTCCCAGCACAAAAAAAACGGCCGTCACCCCGTCAAACACGGGCCGCCCAGGAATGTTATAGGCCAGAAATTGGTCACCGTAACCGGGCCAGACAAAGGCCAGCAGCGCCGCGCTGAAGTTGTGCCAGACCGGCCCCCAATTGCCGCTGCGGATATTTTCTAGCGGCGCATCCAACATGCTCAGGCGGGTCAGCGCGTAAGGATTTTGCTCCAGATAAATAAAGAGCGGCGTCACCAGCACGCCTGCCAGCAGCAACCCGGCTAAAACAGGCTGCCAGCTTTTGCGAAACAAACCGCGCTTTTGCCAGGCCAGGTAAAGTAAAAAGAGGGGGAACACCAACCAGGCCACGCGTGCCGCCAGATAAATATGCAGGGTAATGGCCACGCAAATGCCAAAAGCAGCGGCCAGGAGCCAGCGTCGATTAGCCATCGAATCCCTTTTTACCTCATCCAATAGCAGCCAGAAGAACCAGACGGCCGTTCCTATAAAAAACGGCAGCATCCCCGCCCGCAGCGCTTCCCTTGCTGACGCCAATGGCCAAAAGGAGATGGTGAGGAGAACGGCCGTTACCAACGCTGTCGTCTGGTCAAAACGGCGGCGCACCCAAAAAAAGCTCAGTCCGATGGTGAAAATACTGAATAAAACATTAACAAATCTTAAAGCAAACAGTGATTTACCAAACAGCCACATGCTGCCGGCGGCCGTATAACTATAGAGCGGTTCACTGCCATAATTGAGGGGGAAAACAAACAAAAACACGCCCTGCAAAATGCCAATTGCCTCCCGGCCATGATTGGCTTCATCGTGCGTTAGTCCAGGGGGGATATCGGTTAACGCGACCAGACGAAGGCCAAATGCTAGCAGCAAAATGAGCAAAACAGGGAGCCACTTTTGGTATCTTTTCATCACAAGAGGCGCATTATAAAGTAGCCCCAAGAGAGCGTCAAAGGAGAGGCCAGGATAGGGGCAAAATCAATTTTTGACGTCGCCTTACGGTTTTATGTTATAATCGCCTACGCCATTCCGGCATGGAACGCGCAAAAAGATATGAAATCCAATTCATCTCGTCGCACCCAACCTCGGATACGTTTACCCCTTTGGGCAGTATCGCTCCTGGGGTTGGGCATCATTATTTTGCTCATTGGCAGTTCGGTTTGGTTGTTCCAAACAGTTCAGGCGGCCGTTTCTTCTCTGGAAGTAATTAATCCTGACTTTGCCAATCCGGGCAGCAACAACGCCTCTGCTCAGGAGCTGCCTGCTCCCAGCAGTGATATTGAACCTATCCAAAGTAACGATCCAGACCCTATCTTATCTTCAGACGCCTTTCACCGTTGGAACGGGCAGAATCGCGTGTCTATTTTGTTGATGGGCATCGACCAACGGTGTGAAGAAACTGGTCCCACGCATACAGACAGCATGATGGTGTTGACGATTGATCCGGTGGGGTTATCTGCGGCCGTTTTGTCCATGCCACGCGATCTGTGGGTAGAAATACCCGACTTTGGTGTAGACCGTATTAATCAAGCCAATTATATAGGCGAAGTTTATGAATATCCCGGTGGTGGGCAGGCATTGGCTGTCCAAACTGTTGAAACGCTGTTAGGGGTACCACTTGATTATTATGTCGCCGTTAATTTTGATGCATTTGTAGAGGTGGTCGATCTGATTGGAGGCATCGACGTTGATGTGCCTGAAGCGATTGACGACCCGGATTACCCCGACCGGTGCTATGGTTATGATCCTTTTACTATTGAAGCAGGCGAACAACACTTAGATGGTGAGGCGGCGCTGAAATATGCGCGTACCCGGGCCACCTTTGGGGGCGATGTCGATCGGGCAGCTCGTCAGCAGGCGGTCATCCTGGCGGTGCGGCAAAAGGTGCTTGATCTGAACAACCTGCCGCAGTTAATTGCCCAAGCCCCCCAACTGTGGCAGACGTCGCAAGAGAATGTACGCACAAACATGACGCTGGATGAGGCGATTCAGTTAGCCTTACTGGCCCAAGATATTCCGCGAGACAGTATTCGCACGGCCGTTCTCGATTATGACTATGTGTATAACGAGACAACGCCGGACGGCCGTCAGGTATTGGTGCCCGTACGCGAAAATATCCGGCAGCTTAGAGACCAGTTGTTTGCCCCCCCGGCCATTCCCACGCCGGTTATTGAAAACCTTCCTGCGCTGATGGCGGCTGAAGAGGCCCGCGTCGCCGTGCTCAACGGCACGGCCGAATTTGGTCTGGCCGGCGCAACGCAGGAATATTTACAATCTTTTGGCATTAACGTCACCGAAATTGGCAATGCCGACGCCTCCACCTACCTCACCTCCCAAATCATCACCTATGGATCATACCCCAACACCAGCCGCTACCTCACCCAGTTGATGCATGTACCACCGCTCAACGTCAGCAGCGGCAACAATCCCGACGGCGACTACGATATCTTGATCATCATCGGCAACGATTGGAGAGTGCCTAACTCATAAGCAAGGTTCAGGCAGTTATTGTCCTGCCTGACCTGTTTTTCCTCTCCAATTACCTTGCCGCGTTTACGCGCATATTTTGGCGACCATTGGCTTGCTCAACGTTTCATCATCCGATGAACAAAAAGCCAGGTGAGTCTGCCTTGCATTGCTGCACACCATGAGAGAAGAGAACAGGAGGAGTGTTCATGCGTAAATCCAACTGGTCTTGCTTGTTCGTTGGCCTGGCCATCGTTGCTGCGGTGGCCTGCAAACCAATAAGCGAAGATGATCGAGAACTAGCCACAGCAGAATCACCACCTGCCTCAACCGACGTCCCCATTGAGGCCAACGCCAATCAAGCGGCTACCTTGCCCATCCCCACCAAACCGGTCGCGACCAGTCCGCCGCCGCTGACCCCTAGCGCTGTGCCTACCAGTCCAGCGTTTGCCGGATGGCAGCAAATAGGGAATCCGGCGACGGGTTTACAACTGTTGGCACCCCCGGCCTGGATCAATCTTTCTGGCCAGGTGGATACGGCCGTAACCGCCAACGAACTCGGCATCACCATCATGCTCCTGGCTAACTCAGAACGCACCGGCAACAGCTTGCTGGGCAGCAAAGCCATTGGTGATGGTGCCTATGTAGCCGGTCTCATCGCTCACCTGGACCTGCCACCCAACACGCCCCAGGCAACGCTCAACCGGCTGGCCCGCGATCTCAGCACGGATGCCGAACGCACGCCCATCACAGAAGCCGCACCTGCCACTGCCTCCGTGGGTGCCGGCGGCCTCGTTACCGGCTCCTACATCGACCTGGAAGGGGCTCCCCTGCTTTTTAACGCCAGCGGTAGCAACATGCGCACCAGAATTTACCTCTTTACCACCGCGCTGGCCGGGACTATCAGCCAGCAAACGCAGGCCCTGTTTATTATGAGTGCAGCTGCCGAGCAATGGTCCCAATATCAGGAAACATTTGAAAAAATGGCCAGCAGCATTGTGCTGCACAACATCTATGCCAATATTGTCATTCAGGATGGCTCGGCGAACGTCCTGGGCAGCCTGGGGCAGCAAGATTTGGTGAATGGCGATCTGGAAGCCAACGTAAAAGACGTCTGGACATTTAGCCTGCCCGGTCCACGCTACGCCAATCTCACGCTCAGCCCCGACAACAAGGATATCGACCTCATCCTCACTTTGATCAGCCCCACCGGGCAAACCGTTACCCGCATTGACAATGGCTACGCCGGGGACACCGAAATCGTGATCGACAATTTGCTGCAAGACAGCGGCCTATACGTTGTGGAAGTGAGCGAATTTTTCGGCGACAGCGGCCGTTACACGCTCAGTTTGGTGCTCACAGAAAACCCGCTTTTTGGCGGCGGCGGCCGTCTTGCGCCAGGCCAGACGATTCAAAGCAACTTGACGCGCGGCGCACAGCACGTCTGGACGTTCAACGGCGATGCTGGCGAACTGGTCAGCATTGTGCTCACGCCAGAAAATCAGTTTGATGCTATTTTAGACGTTTACGGTCCCGATGGTACCCGGCTGGCGGCACTGGATGAAGGCTTTAGCGGCGATGCCGAAGTGGTGGCCGGTTTGACGCTGCCGCTCACCGGTGAATATTCCATTTTGGTGCGCAGCTTTGCCGGGGAAGGTGGCAGCTATTCGCTCTCGCTGGATGAAGGCAGCGACAGCACCACCAACTTTTACGATGCGGGCGATCTGGTCTTGGGCCAGACCGCCCAGGAAACATTGCGCGAAAACGAAGCCCACGCCTGGTTTTTCACAGGCAGAGCCGGCGATGAGATGTTTATTACCGTGAATCCGCTCACCAACAATCTGGACCTGGACCTCTGGCTGCTGGATGAAAATGTAAACCGGCTGGCGGAGCAAGACGCGCTGTTAGCCGGAGAGCCGGAGATGATTGAATTTGTGCTGCCGGAGGATGGCCAATATTTGATTTTGGTGCGAGACTTTTTTGGTGAATCAGGTCGCTATGAAATCAGCCTGCGCGCCAATCAGGTTGCTGCTCCGGACGTCGCCGGCACCATCAGTTACGGCACCACAGAATCGGGCAGTTTGCAGGCAAATCAAACTGTTGTCTGGTATTTTGAGGCGGAAGATGGTGATGTGATTGATATCGAGCTTACACCAGAAAGCAGTGATTCAGACTTACTGTTTATTGTGTATGATCCGGCAGGGAACCAGATATGGTCGGTTGATGCGGCTGAAGCGGGTGAAGCCGAGCAGGTGCTGGCTTATCCCGTCATGAGCGAAGGGCGCTGGAGCATTGTGGTGAAGGAGTTTTTTGGCGAGAGCGCCGGGTATACTTTGTCGCTTGACGAGGGGTAGGGTCAAGGTCTGCCTTGAGCCTACTAATGATTCTGAACAAAGTTTATTTGCAGCAGGTTTTCATCACAGTTGGGGCGGGTTGTGACGCGGTAAATTTGGGAAACGGCCGTTCCACTCGGTGATTCCAACTGCACATTGTATTCGCGTATGACCGGCGAATCGAAGACAAACTGTTCCCAGCCAGATGGCCCATAGTCCGGCGCGCTGCCGGCCAAAACCCGCTCATCAATCCCGCTGCCCCATACATGCACCCGATAGCTGCCAATAGGCACCGGATTTCGTTCCAGGTCCAGCACTTCACCGGCGATGCCCAGCCAGCCACAGCCGGCATTGTTGGCATGATTTTGCAGGTAAAATGGGCTGTTGTCCGTTTTGGTGAAGGGGTATGCCGAGCGAGTAGACGTTGGTGTTGCGGTGGGACCGGGCGGCGTGGCCGTGGGCGTATTGGTGCTGGTCGGCGTGTAGGTGGGGGTCGCTGTTTTGGTAGGGAATGTGGGCAGCGGCGATGGTGTCACTGATGGCTTTAAGGTGCTCAAGGGCAGGGGCGTGGCCGACGGCTGTGCTGCCGGCGGCGTCCAGGTTGGGTCCAGCGGTGGTTCTGTGGCTGTGGGGGTGGCCGAAGGCAGTTCAAGGGCGGCCGCCAGCGTGGGCAGTTCTTGCTCCGGCATTAAGGCGGCGGGAATGGGCACCGTGGGAAGAACATAATCATCGGCCAAAAATGCCGGCTCCGGCACCCGCTCTGGCGCCACAAAATAGAGCACCATGAACCCGGCAATGCCAATAGACGCCAACAGCAGCAAAGCTGCCACGATGCTCATGATTCTGCCGGCGCACCCGGTTTGCTGTTTTCGTCTTCTGGTTGCCATCTTTGCCAATAGGTGGCTCTGCTGAAAAAACCGCAGATTTCGCAGATTAACGCAGATTTTTTAACGAGCTTCTCTGCATCTCCGCGTCTCTACGTTGGCTCTTTTCAGTAGACCCATAGGTTTTTATGAACCGCTTTCAACCTCTACCAGGCGCTCAATGTTGGCTGACTGCCACAGCTGATCCAGCCAGGTTTCAAAGGCTTGCTGCAATAAAATGGCGCGCACGCCGTCATCTAGCGGCCGTTCCGGGTCCCGTTCAATCAGCTGCACAATGTAATAAACCGGGTTGCCTTCGCGATTAACGGCCATAATCACGTCACTGACCTGCCCCGGCTCGGTGAGGGCAAAAGCGGCGGCATCCACCTCGGGCACCAGAAGCGTGCCGGCAGCAAAAAAGCCCAGGTCGCCCCCGTTTTCCCCCGTGATGCGGTCCAAGGAATGAATTTGGGCCAGCGTGGCAAAATCGTCTCCTCCCTGAATTTGGGCCAGCAGCGTGCCGGCCAGGTTAGGGTCATCTACCTGAATGTAGCGGGCGCGGACCTGTTCCACGGCAAAGGGCACGTCAGCGGTAACGGCCGTCACCATCTGCTCCTGAATCAGGCCATCGGCAACGGCCGTGCGAAACTGTGCTTCACTGTAGCGATTGGCATCCAGCCAGGCGGCAAAATTGTCTGCGCCACCGGCCACTGTCTGCAAATCGGCCATTTCCTGATCGATCATCTCATCTGTCACCACGACGCCCTGGGCGGCGGCCGCCTGGCGGATCAACAGCTGCTCAATCAGCGCATCCAGCACGATACGGCCGTAAGCCTCACCGCCGGCTTCACTGCCGAGCTCGGCTTCGGCCTGCTGGTAGCGGGCCAATTCGGCCTCAAACGTGGCCAGGAGCAGCGGTTCGCCGTTGACTCTGGCAGCAAGTGGGGCTTCTGGCGTGGGGGTGACGGGAACGGCCGTTTCCGTCGGCAGCACAATGGGCGCCTCGTCTACGGCTGGAGGAGCCAGCTCTTCATTGGTTTGGCTGATAGCTGGAGCCACCGTTGGCAGCGGCTCTTCTTCACCACAGGCCAGGAACAGCAGGGGGAGCATTAATATAAAAAGGATTGTTCGTCGCATATAGAGTTCCGATTAAATCGTAAAAACAGTTTACTTAATCTTATAAAACTGGAGGCGATTATACCCAGCTGCCAAAGGTTGCCAAACCTACCCCGCCCAGCAAAATCATATTCTCACTGAAATTTCACCCCACCCAACCATAAAAAATGCGCTGCCCGGCAGACAGCGCACTATCGTAACGTTTGAAGTTAGGACTGGCAGTCCTGGGACAGCTCTTAGAAGTGTGTAGTCTATGTGGAGGACTGCCAGTCCTCGTCTAGCGAAAGACCTTATCTTATATAGTAATCAGCGAATCTTCCGTGCCGTATTGATTGGCTACGTAAGCATCCGCGTCCCAATCATTTTCCCACCGTTCATCGTCCAGCAGGTAACGGAAACGGTAAGATTGCCCTGCATCCAGAGAAATGGTGGTGCTAAAGCTGCCGTCTTTCAGCTTTTTCATCGGGTGTTTAGTTGGGCTCCACTCATTAAATTCACCACACAGATGAACCGTCTCTGCATTGACATCGGCGGGCAGCTTAAACGTCACCCGACACGATTCACCAGATTTAGAATAATTCTTCTTGAGCATCTTTTTTCAACTCCTAAGTTTGTTAGGCTAATGTGGATCCGCATCCGTTGCCGGAGGCAGTGTCTCATCCAAATTAGCAACTTCTTCTAAGGGGGCCAGGCTGTTGGCCCCCAGCAAGCGCCGTACCTGTCGCCTCAGCCGGGGCAGCCCGGCTTCCCGGTATTCATCGGCCAAAAATTGGGTCAAATCGGCCAGATTTTCATGATGCAGCCCATACCGCTCCTCCAGCCGTTCGCGGTGCTGCGAAAGCCAGACAACCAAATCGGCCTCGGTCCGGCCGCGTAAATCTCCCAGCAGCGTGGAATCCTGAATAATGTGTACCGTGAGCAGATACACCATTTCATACCAGGCATCCACGGCCGTTTCCCAACTCATTTCCTCGCCATCAATCCGGGCCAAAATTTGGCGCAAATCGTGAATTTGCGCCAGCAGCTCCGCATGGCGCCCCGGCGATGTGAAATGAATGTTGTGGTCGGGGAAGCGGGCTGCCAGGCCGGTTTTGGCCATAAAGTTTTGTTCCCCCAGCTGAATGAAAATATGATCCAGGTTATCTGCCGGATCGATCTCAAAATCGACCGGGTAAGCCATGACGTGCGCTTCAATCACGTCCAGCTCCAGCTGGCGGGCCACTGAGACGCGGTGATTGCCGTCCTTTACAAAGTAAATATTGCCTACCTGGTACAGCTCAATCGGCGGCCAACCCGTCTGGCCGGCCAACGCATCCACTGCCACCCAGCGGTCCTGCACGCTGTTGGTCAACGGTAAAAACTTGCGGGTAAATGTTTTGTAACGGCCCACGCTGCCCACAATAGCATCCAGCGGCACCTCGACAACGCCACGGTAAAACGGGTTTTGCTGCTGCAAATTGGCGCGAATCGCCTCAAATGGCAGCAGGTTAATATCCTCACCGGTGAGCCGGGCGGCCATTTGTGCCCGCGCCGCCTGGCGACGCGCCTGCTCAAACCGTTGCCTGGCTTGTAACTTGGCATTTGCATAATCACTCATAACCGATCCATAGTAAAAAATTATTTTGCAGCCAGCCATCAGATAAATTGTTAGAATAACGGCCGTTCTTGCTTGTACAGATTCAATAGATAGATTGTATATTCAGGCAGCTTGATGAGGACAACAGCTATAAGATACCATGTTTTTACGAGGATGATCAATGCACAATTTTTTACAAATTTTACCAGAGGTAGCCGACGCTTTAGCTGAAAACAAACCGGTGGTGGCGTTGGAAAGTACCGTCATCACCCACGGTCTGCCTTATCCAGATAATGTAGCCACGGCCAAACAAATGCAAACGGCCGTGCGCGAGGGGGGGGCCATCCCGGCCACCATCGCCATTATTCAGGGCCAGGTGCGCGTGGGCTTAACCGATGATGAGCTGGCCTATTTGGGACAATTGGCGGGAACGGCCGTGCGCAAGTGCAGCCGCCGCGACATTCCTTTGGCTATCGGCAACAAAGAAGATGGGGCCACCACCGTCGCCGGCACGATGATTCTGGCTCACCGGGCAGGCATCCGCCTCTTTGCCACCGGCGGTATCGGCGGCGTGCATCGCGGCCATCCTTTCGACGTCAGCGCCGACTTGCTGGAGCTGGGCCGCACGCCGGTAACGGTGGTGAGCAGTGGGGCAAAATCGATCCTGGATTTGCCGGCCACGCGCGAAGTGTTGGAAACGCACGGCGTGCCCGTTATCGGCTACGGCACAGATGAGCTGCCCGCCTTCTTTGCCCGCAGCAGCGGCCTGCCGGTGGATATTCGGCTGGACACGCCAGAAGCAGTGGCCCACGTGATCCGGGCCCAGCAGCAAACGGGGCTGCAAAACGGCATTCTGGTCACGGTGCCCGTGCCAGAAGCCGACGCCTGCGATCCTGACATGGTAGAAGCAGCCATCGCCCAGGCTACACAAGAAGCGGATGAACAAGGTGTTCATGGACCAGGATCAACTCCCTGGCTGCTGCGCCGGGTGGTGGAATTGACAAACGGCCGTAGCCTGCAAGCCAACACAGCCCTGCTGCGCAATAATGGTTATGTGGCTGCTAACATTGCTCAGGCCCTGTTTTTATGAAAACGGGGTAAGTAAATTCGTCAGCATCTCCTGGCATAGTACCATCAGTCCACCTATCTTAACTGTTAGTCCTATCGTTATTTTTGACCTCTCTTGTATAATAAACGGCAAGCCCTCAAGCAGAGGCAGTAAGCAAATCACAGAAAACTTCTGAAAAAGAAAGTGCGGTTGCTTGTGATTTGCCAAAACAACGAATTTGATGTCTTGAAATGAGCAAAAGTTTAGCAGCAAAAATCAAAAAAGAGTTTCAGCGGCTCAATTGGCTACTCGTTGCCATTTTTGTGCTGCTCATCATTGGCATGCTGGCCGCATTTTTTGTGGTCTATTCCATCGTCCTCAATGGCAACTTCCTAGATTGGCTTCCCGGTATGGCCATTGCCGGCTTCACCCTCTTCCTTGCCCTGGCAGTTGTTTATTACATGATAGACCGTTACGCTGAGCGCATACAAACCAACACTTCGCAGATGGTCGGTGCCGAACTGCACCAGCTGCGGGCCGCCAACAATCGGGCCAAGTCGCTCCAATCAATGGCTTCGGTGATGCGGGCGACGCTTAGTTTTGAGCGCGTGGTGGAGGAAGCGCTGGACGTGTGCAGCCTGGCCATTGAAGAAATGGGCATCCCTCGCCAATCGTTGGTGGGCGCGGTTTTCTTGTTTAATGGCGAAGATTTGATTCCGGTGGCCACACGCCGCTTTACGGCCGTTGATTACGACAAGCAGCTCCAGGGCAAACGAGGCATCGTCGGGGCTGCTTTAACCCAGGCCGAACCAGTCACCACCGATCATCCCCGCCGCGACCCCGAACTGCGCCAATTTGTTGCCTTCCAGAACTGCCTGACAGCCGCCTGCATTCCGCTGCGGGCCGGGTTCCAAATTTTTGGCGCGATTGTAATTGGCTCGGATACGGCCGTTAAGTTCGACAAAGAGCATTTTGAGCTGTTTAACGGCGTGGCCGACCAGGCCGTGATTGCCCTGCAAAACGCCCAAATGTACCAACGGCTGGAAGCAGAAAAGCAGCGCATTATTGAGGCCGACGAAGAAGCCCGCAAAGAGCTGGCCCGCGACCTGCACGATGGGCCTACGCAAACCATCGCCGCCATCGCCATGCGCATCAACTTCATCCGCTCGCTGCTTTCCCGCGACCCGGAACAGGCGCTGGGCGAACTGGAAAAAGTGGAAGAGCTGGCCAAGCAGACCTCCAAAGAGATTCGCGGCATGTTGTTTACGTTACGGCCGTTGGTCCTGGAAACCCAAGGGCTTGGCCCGGCGGTAGAAACGGTCATCAACCGCATCAAAGAAACGGATGGACTAAACATTCGTCTGGTGGGCGGCGAGCATGGCGAACTGCTTAACGAGCAGGCACAGGGCGTCGTCTTTTCCATCGTGGAAGAAGCGTTGGGCAATGCCCGCAAATATTCCCGCGCCAGCCAGATCCAGGTGCGCTTCTGGCAAGAAGACAACCTGTTTGTGGCCCTGGTGCAGGACAACGGCGTCGGCTTCGATGTGCAGGCTGTCAACCAGGATTACAGCTCGCGCGGCAGCCTGGGCATGGTCAACATGCGCGAACGCGCCGACCGGATTGATGGCTCGCTGCGGCTGGAATCGGCCGTGGGACACGGCACGTCTGTTACGCTCGTTGTGCCGCTGGACAAACATGGCAGTCACGTCGCGGCGTGATTCGGTAAACCGTAATCGGTAATCCGTGATCGGTGGTCAGTAAAACGGTTTATAATTTAGAACTCATACCGATAACCGATTACTGATAACCGATTACCAAATTGTGACTCCTACTTCGCGAATTTTCCCTAAATATCAAAATAACTTCATGCTCCTGGCGCTGGCTTCGCTGGTAGGATATCTTGTTTTTTGGTGGTGGTTTCCGTTACGGCCGTATTACAACACCCTCCCTCTGCAAGACGTGCGCAGCTTTGCCCCGTCGCTGCTGGCGGGATTGGGGTATGCGCTGCTGCTGGTAACACTGTTCGGCTTGTACTGGCTGGCGTTTCGCGCCGTGCAAGCTGGACGGGCCGTGCCTTCACTGTGGGTTTTGCTGGGAACGGCCGTCCTCTTTGCCATCCCCCTGCTGCAAACCTACCCCATCAACGCCAACGATCTATTCCGCTACGTCATTCGCGGGCGGGTGAGCAGCGTCCACGGACAAAGCCCCTACGCCGCCTCGCCAGACGCCTTCCCCGACGATCCGTTTTTGCCGTTGGCCGGCGAATGGGCCGATGAAACCTCGCCCTACGGGCCGCTGTGGGAACTGCTGGCCGCCGGCGTTACCCGGCTGACGCAAAACAATTTGCCGGCCGGACTGCTGGCGTTCAAGGGGTTAGGGCTGCTGGCCCACCTGGCCTGCGGCTGGCTCATCTGGCGGCTGCTGGCCCAGGCGGATGCCGCCAGGCAGCGCAGCTTCACGCTGCTCTGGCTGTGGAACCCCGCCCTGCTGCTGATGTTTGTGGTGGACGGGCACAACGATGTGCTGATGATGGTGTGGCAGTTGGCGGCGATCACCTTTTGGCAGCAGAAACAGCCTGCACTGAGCAGCTCAATGAAGTTGAGCGTGCCGAAGTGGCCGTCGCTCACCCTCTTCTTTTTGCTCCTGGCGGCGCTCACCAAGCCGATTGCCCTGCTGCCGATTCCCTTTTTTGCGGTGGCCATCTGGCGTGATTTGCCGGATTTGCGGACCCGGCTGCGGCTGTTTGGTTGGGCGGCGGTTTGGGGAGTTACGGCCGTCTGGCTGGCGTTTTTACCGTTTGGTTCACCGCTGGATTTGGCGGTGCGGCTGCTGCGGGAAGCGTCCAGCGGGCCGGGTTTTTCGCCAGCCACGCTGTTGCTGCTGCTTGCCGGCGAGTGGGGACAGCTGATTACGCCGGAATTTATTGAATTGGTGGCGAATTTGTTTAGGGTGCTGTTTGGCTTGTTATTTTTGTGGTTGTTGTGGTTGGGGTGGAACGGCCGTTCCCCATTACGCGCCGCAGCCGACGTGCTGGCCGCTTACAGCCTGCAAGCCCTCAGCTTCCGCCTCTGGTACAGCACCTGGCCCTTCCTCTGGCTGCTGCTGGAAAATGAAAATGCAGAGGCGCAAACCACCACTCGCCTCCGTGCCGGACTCTGGTTCCTGGTCACCGTCCAGCTTTCCGTCCTCATCTACGGCCACCTGCGCGTCTACGTCCTCGGCGGCAGCCAGCTTGCCGCCCACCTCATCGGCATTCCCTTCGTCTTTTTCTTACCCTATCTGTTGGCTTCACGAGCAAAATGGGAAACTCGTTAACGCTAGCTTTAGCGGGCAACACTTGAAACCGGCGGGCCAGTGCCCGGATTTGGCGTACGTTTAGTTCTCTTTTGCCGCTGAGAATTTCAGAGACAATCCCTCCGGCAAGTCACGTTCTTCCATCAAATAGTGTAAAACCTCAGTGCCGCTCGTCTTGTTGGCACGGTTGCACCCACACGCGCCGACAGTTACTCGTTGTTTAAATGAAGACGGATGGAGGAACCTTAAATCGCTCGCTTAAAAATTTTACTTGTCTTAAATTTAAGGTACGTTTTTTGTTCAAGATTTCTGAAACAACGCCCTGGCTGCCTAATTCAGGTAAATCTTTTTGTCGAAGGCCATACGCTTCCATGAAATATTGTAAAACTGAAATCGGGTCTCCTTCAGGTTCTGGCACATGTTCATCTTCGTAGTCAGCAATCAAGACTCCAAGCACGTCCATCATTTTTGCCAGAGGATGGGTTTCATCATCCCGAACAATGTCAGTAATTTCATCTAACAAGGCAACTAAGCGCGCGTACTCTTCATCTCGTGTCGGCACAAAGATATATTTACTGCTTTGAGCTAAGGTTTCTGCGATTCCTGACTGTAACATGACTATCCTCTTTTCCATTTATCTCGATCATATTCATCATGGGGCAAAATATGACGAATATAGACCTTTTTTCGGTTAAAGTGAATGGCGGCAATTAATCGATACTTATTTCCACTAATGTTAAAAACGATAAATCCATCAACGTAATCAGCGCTACCAAAATGCTGTTTCAATTCGCTAAATGATGCATATTCCGCTCTCTTGATTATTCGATACCAGTTTTCAAGCGATGATTTGCTATCAGGATGTTTGGCAATAAATTCTTGTATGCGCTTGCGAGTAATGACATGCATACAATATCTTATCTCAAATCGAGATTACAAGCAATATGATGGCTTTTTTCACTTTACAAACAATTTACACCCCCGTAACAGTGCTCTAAAACCCGCACGCCATACTGCCTGCCATCATCCACTTACGCAAGCGCTTTGCATTTGAGATACTCAATGCCAACGCTTGCCGCCACTAGGAGGCACATCATGTTACGAGGTTTGTTGAAAAAGAAGACTGTTTGGATTGTTTTGCTGCTGCTGGGGAGTTTATTTGCGGTGACGGCCGTTTCCGCCGACACGCTCACCGGCACAGGCTGGGTAGAAGCTCACGGCAGCGGCGTGGCCGGGCTAAAGGGCAACATCGATCGGCTGACCATTAACGGCAACGGCACGCTGTACTACTATGACGGCGGCGAAACTGACGTCCCTGAAGTTCGCGGCGTCGGGTGGCGCATTGAGCTGCCCAACGGCTGGGTGAAATGGATTGGCTTCCACGGCTCATTCCACCTGGAAAATGCTGATCATGTGAAGGTGGTGCTCTATGGGCGTGACATTGACCTGTACGCCTCCGGCACAGGCTCCATCTGGCTGCGCGGCGTGGGCACGTATACACACGGTCGTGCCGACGGCACCGTCGTGCACGGCACCTGGCAGCCGCTGGATTCTACCGAAGAAATCCCCCTGGAATGATCTCGGCAGGGCCACCATCCTAAAAATGTAAAGCAAAGGAGCAGAGATTTTTACACTTCTGGCCTTTAAATCTCTGCTCCTTTGACGGTATAAAATGATTCAGTTTAACGGTGTAAAATCAGCGAGCAGATCAACTGTTTCTTTGAAGGTGAGGAGGGGAACGTAGTCGCACACTTCGGCGTAATCTTGCCACATTTTTTGCACGGCCGTATTCTCATGTGCCACTTCAATCGCCTCATCCGAAACCTACTCAACCTCCGTCTCACGGCGTGGCCGGGGGAACCGGGCTGCGCTCGTTTTGAATGTAGTTGACCAACTGCTCGATGATGAAATCTTGCTCTGAGATGATGTCTTCTACCACATCGCGCATGGAGATCATGCCCACCAGCTTGGCCCCTTCCAAAACGGGCAGGTGGCGAATTTTCAGGTTGGTCATCAGCGCCATGCAGTCGTCGATGGTCTGGTTAGGCCGCACGTAAGCCACGCGGCTGCTCATGATCTCTTTCACCAGCAGCTCCTTGGAGGAACGGCCGTGTAAAATCACCTTGCGCGCATAATCCCGCTCAGAAAAAATGCCGATGAGCTTTTCTCCCTCCAACACCGGCAGCGCCCCCACATTTTTATCGGCCATCACCTGAAGCGCCTGGTAAACCGTATCGTCAGGGCCAATGGTCCACACCTCAAGCTCACGTTTCCGCAGCAAATCTCGAACGGTTCGAACAATTTCCATCACTGCCTCCTTCAAAAACAATCCACAGATTACCCAGATTTCGCAGATGAAATAATCTGGGCAATCTGCGAAATCTGCGGATAAAGTCTTACAGCGCCTCAACGTACACCATAAAGTAGCAGATGGTTGCAGGCAAGGCAAGCAATCCGCTGGCAAGCCCT
>CALBTC010000418.1 GCA_937967805.1 uncultured Anaerolineaceae bacterium | reverse complement strand
GTCGTTGTCGTTCATGTCGTCATCATCGTCGTCGTTGCTGTTAGCATCGTCGTCGTTGTCGTTCATGTCGTCATCGTCGTCATTGCTGTTGGCGTTGTCATCGTTATCGTTGGCATCGTCGTTGTCGTTGCTGTCGTCGTTGTCGTTTATATTTTCATTGCTGTTGCCGGCATTCTGATTGTCATCATCGTTCTCATTTAGATCGTCATCGCCATCATTTGTATTGTCATCATTGTCATTGACGGCATTATCGTTTGTGTCGTCGTCATTGGCATTGTTGTCATTCGCTTCGCCAGGGACGTTATCGTTGAGCGCCGGCTCCCCAGGCGTGTCACCCGTGGGCGTGCAGGCAGCCAACAGCATGATTAACACCAAGACCAAAATGGACACACTATATTTGCTACTAACTAATTGCTTCATTTGTTCAACTCCTTTTACACTGAATCAATGTTTTTATTATGCTGCGTTCTTGCCCCTAAAGTGTTGGCAGCAGCCAAAAAGTAACGGCTTATTTTTGAATTGCCTGAAAATCGGCCGTTTTCTCACCACCAGACAACAAAAAAGCCACCTATCAGGTGGCTTATCTGTTTAGGCGAATGTTTATTAGCGGATAATTAATTGCTGACCACGGCCGTTTCTGCCAGGACATCCCGTAAGTTTTGAATGAGCTCGTTACGCGCAGTGGGCTTGGGCAGATACCGGTTGGCCCCGGCCTCTAATCCCTCTTCTACGGCATTCAGATGAGTTTTGCCGCTCAACATAACAATGGGTAAATCGGCCGTTTCCGGATTACGACGAATCTCCTTGCACACAGCAATCCCATCCATATGCGGCATCATCACGTCCAGAATCATAATGTCCGGCTTTTTTTCCTGAACCTTTTGCAGCGCCTCTATCCCGTGATCGGCCCCCGTTACCCGAAACCCGGCCGGTTCCAACATCAAGCGCAACAGATCTTGCGTCATGGGTTCGTCATCTACAATTAACACTGACCAACTCATCTGAGACTCCTCTTGAAAGCTGGCGGGACGCTGCATTGTTTCATTTCTAAATAACACGTTTTTGGCTCCCGGCTCTAGTACTGAAGCAAACACCTTTTTGAAGAATTGCCCTGTAAAAGCTTGCTTCAGTTTAAGTGTTCCGCCTCCAGTTTCGTATCCGTCAATAATACTTATTTGGCGGAACACTCGTTTGCTATTATCAAAGAGTTATAACATCGGCCTTGCCGGCACAACATAAATGAACCGTGAATATTTAGTGAACAAAACGGCCGTTTTCGGCTTCAGTACGGTAGCTAGTTTTCTTTCCGCCAGCTATGATTGTCGCATGAACACAAAAAGCCCTGGATTCTTCGAGCAAGTTTACAAAGTGGTGCGCCGCATTCCGCCGGGCAAAGTGAGCAGCTACGGCCGTATCGCCGCCATGTTGGGCCAGCCCCGCGCCGCTCGTGCCGTTGGCTACGCGCTCAGCGCCCTCCGTAAACCAAATCAGGACGGTTATACCTCGGCTAACGTTCCCTGGCAACGTGTGGTGAACAGCCAGGGCCGGATCAGCATCCGCCACCGGGAACAGACGGCCAACAAGCAGGCCGAGCTTTTGCGGGCCGAGGGGGTGGCGGTGGATGAAAACGGCCGTATCGATCTCTCGGTTCATCTGTGGCCAGGACTGCATCTGGTGGAGCTGGATGACATTCTCCGTGGTCGGTAATCGGTGAACGGTAATCGGTAAAAACCTTAAATGAGCGCCGGCCAACCGATTACCGCTAACGGATTACCGATTACCGATCATCTGCGCTAAAATGAGCGCGTGAAACTAATTATCCAAATTCCCTGCTTTAACGAGGCCCAAAGCCTGCCGCAAACCGTGGCCGATTTGCCTGAGCATGTGCCGGGCATCGACTGCATCGAGACGCTGGTTATCGACGATGGCAGCACGGACGATACGGTGGCAGTGGCGCGCCGCCTGGGGATTGACCATGTGGTGCAGCACCGGCAAAATATGGGGTTGGCCCGCGCCTTCCAGACCGGGTTGGATACCGCCTTGCGCCTGGGCGCAGACATCATCGTCAACACCGATGCCGACAACCAGTATCCGGGCCACTACATTCCAGAGTTAGTCGCGCCGGTGCTGGCGGGCACGGCCGATATTGTCATCGCCAACCGGCAGATAGATAACATCGAGCATTTTTCGCCGTTTAAGAAGCTGCTGCAAAAGCTGGGCAGTTGGACGGTACGCACTGTCAGCGGCACCGACGTGCCGGACGCGGTCAGCGGCTTCCGCGCCTACAGCCGGGACACGGCGCTGCGGCTGAACATCCTCACCAACTTCAGCTACACGCTGGACACCATTATCCAGGCGGGCAAGCAGGGGCTGATCATTCAAAGCATCCCGGTTGAGACCAATGGACCGATACGGCCGTCCCGCCTGCAGCGCAGCATGGGTCACTTCATCAAAGCCCAGGCCGGCACCATCGTGCGCCTCTACGCCTTTTACGAACCGCTGCGCACCTTCACCTACATCGCCCTGCCCTTCATTTTGTCCGGACTGGTGCTGTGGGGGCGCTTCTTTTACGCCTACATCAATAAAACCTCTAACGAATTCATTCAATCCGTCACCATCGGCACCGGCCTGCTGCTGGTGGGGCTGTTCATCTTCCTCTTTGGCGTGCAGGCAGACATCACCAGCAAGCACCGCCAGATGACGCAGGAAACGCTCTACCGGCTGAAGAAGCTGGAGCTGGCGCAAAAAGAGTTATCCGCAGATTCCGCAGACCTGTCCTGAGCGGCTCAACGCAGTTGAGCTAGCCGAAGGATTCCGCAGATTAACTGAAGAAGGTCGCGCAACTTGCCTTTGCCGGGGACGCGGGAATGTGGGGGGAAGGCCGTTTCCCGTTTATTCCACCGGTTCCAGGCGCGCCTAGGCCAGCCAACTCCAGGGGGAGGTAAGGTATTGCTGGATGAGATCGCGGTAGGTGCTGACGGCCGTTTCCACTACAGTTGGTTCAATGGTTGGGGGTGGGGTGGGTACGGCCGTATTCACCCCCAACTTGCCTACCTGCCACTTGCAAACTTGCAACCTGCCACATTATAAAACAATCAATCCCACTTTGAAACAGTTCCCGCACCCGGTAAAATAGAACCCAACATCCCAACCGCAAAATTTCGCGGCAAAAACCACAATAACCGAAACCCAATCCTCTGCGCCTCCGCGCCTCTGCGTTGCGCATTTCAAAGGAGACCAATCATGTTACACGGATTCACCGGCAACATCCTGCACGTCGATTTAACCAACCGCACCCTGGAAATCGAAAATCCCGACGAGGAATTCTACCGTCATTACCCCGGCGGCAGCCTGCTGGGACTATATTACCTCTGGCACAACACCCCGGCCCACGCCGATCCCCTCAGCCCGGCAAACACCCTCACCTTTGCCCTCAGCGCCCCCACCGGCCTGCCCGTCAGCGGGCAGAGCCGCTGCACCGTCACCTGCAAATCCCCCAGCAGCGGCGGCGTGGCCGACAGCCAGGCCGGTGGTTTCTGGCCCGCCGAACTCAAATACGCTGGCTTCGACGCCATCGTCATTACCGGCGCGTCCGACACGCCCGTCTACCTCTGGCTTCATGACGGCGAGGCCGAGCTGCGCGACGCCAGCCACCTGTGGGGCAAACCCACGCTGGAAGTAGATACCATCCTGCAAGATGAAATTGGCGACCAGCGCATCGAAATTGCCCAAATTGGCCCGGCCGGGGAAAAGCTGGCCAACTTTGCCGCCATCATGAACATGAGCAACCGCGCCTGGGGCCGCACCGGCGTCGGCGCCGTCATGGGCAGCAAGAAACTGAAGGCGATTGTGGTGCGCGGCACGCAAAAAGTGAATCCCGCCGACAAAAAAGCGGTCACAGAACTATCCAAGCAGGGAGCGAAAGGGTTCCCCGGCAGCGGCATGGAAAATTTCGGCCGGTACGGCACGGCCGGCGCGGTGATAGGCCAGCAAAACGGCGGCGGCCTGCCCACGCGCAACTGGGACGCCGGCGTCATGGAGAATGCCGAGGCGATCAGCGGCGAGCGGCTGTACGACGAGCTGTTGCGCGGCGCGGAAGAGGGCAAACAGGATAAAGACGGCCGTGACACCTGCTACGCCTGCATCGTGCGCTGCAAGCGCGTGGTGGAATCCGAATACAAAAACAACCGCCTGCGCCACGAGTACGGCGGCCCCGAATATGAAAGCATCGCCACCTTCGGCTCCTACTGCGGCATTGATGATTTGCACGCCGTCACCTACGCCAACCAGCTTTGCAACGAGTACGGCGTCGATACCATCTCCTGCGGCGCGACGATTGCCTGGGCGATGGAATGCTTTGAGAATGAAGTGATCAACCTGGAAGAGACCGACGGCATCGAGCTGCGCTACGGCAACGCCGAGGCGATGCTCGCCATGCTGAAAAAGACGCTCAACCGGGAAGGGTTCGGCGATATTTTGGCCAACGGTTCGGCCAAAGCCGCCGATTTACTGGGCAAAGGGCACGAATTTTTGCTGACGGTCAAAGGCCAGGAGCTGCCGGCCCACATGCCGCACGTCAAGCGCAGCCTGGGCGTCATTTATGCCGCCAATCCGTTTGGCGCCGATCACCAATCGTCCGAGCATGACCCAATGTACAGCGAAAAAGCGTACGAGCGGTTCTACAAGCAGCGTTTTGACCAGATTGGCCTGCACACGCCGCAGCATCCCAAAGCGATGAATGCCGAAAAAATCGCGTTTGCCCTAAAAACACAGTACAACTACAGTGCCGCCGACACAATCAGCGTCTGCCAGTTTGTTTTTGGCCCTAGTTGGCAAATGTATGGCCCCCAGGAAATGGCTGACCTGATGCGCGCCGCCACCGGCTGGGACGTGGACGTGGACGAGATTCAGGCAATCGGCCGTCGCCGCCTGAACCTGATGCGCGCCTTCAACGCCCGCGAGGGGTTAAACCGCGACCAGGACACGCTGCCCAAGAAACTGTTCAAGAAGGCGCTTGAGGGCGGCCGTACGGATGGCGCCATTCTGGAAAACGAAGAGCTGCAAGACGGGCTGGCAATGTATTATGAGCAAGCCGGCTGGGACCCGGCCAGCGGCACGCCCACCCGCGCCACCCTGGAAGAAGTTGGTCTCAACTGGGCGGCAGATGAGTTGGGGATTTAGGGAATTGTGAATGGTGAAGGATATGGTACAGGCTACCTGCCATTCACCGGTCACCATTCACAATTAGTACCTAAGACCTATATTGTCGGTTTTTCTACATCTTATACTTAAGTTTGAAGTAATCGCCCTCTCACAATTTCTTAAAGTTACAGGAGAACCGAAACATCATGAAAACAACTCGTCGCACACTTTATCCGTTCATCTTAGCAGCTATATTTTTAGTTCTGACTGCCTGGACTCAGGCAACGGTTGATGAATATTACGATCTATTTAAGGCGGTTGAACCGGTTCCTAATCTTACCCAAGAATTCCCGGATACGACGTACGATGACGCCTACGCCTTCCAGGAAGCCCTGATTGCAAATTTTGAGGCTGATGGCGATGAGATGATTGGCTATAAGGTGGGGCTGACCGGTCCAGTCCTGCCCTTTGGCGCAGAAGAACCGGTATACGGCCGAATCTACGATTCCATGCTCGTCCATCCCAACGGCAAAATCCACCGCTCCGATTTTGTCATCCCGTTTGTGGAAATTGAGCTGGCCTTTATTTTTGGCGAAGACGTCACTTTCCCCATCACGCAAGAAGAACTGGCTGAGAAGGTTATTGCCGTCGCCCCCGCAGTGGAGTTCCCCGATCTCGTTTTTGCGGATCTGGCGAACCTTTACTGGCTGGACATTATTGCCATGAACGTGTCGCCGCGCAAGGTACTTATTGGCCGTCCGGTTCGTATCGACCGGGTGGATGTCAACAACATTGCCGTTACTGTGTGGCAAGGAAGAGATGTTATTAGCGAAGGCGTATCCACCAACGTGTTGGGGGACCAGTGGGAATCTTTGCTGTTCCTGGCAGAACGGCTCGATAAACGGGGCTACCAGATTGAAGCTGGTGACGTGGTGATGACCGGCGCCATGAGCGGCATGTTCCCGGCTACGGTTGGCCAGTATCACGTCAGCTACGAGAATTTAGGGCGGCTGCGCTTCAAAGTCACCGAATAGTCTACAAGCCCGACAAATACAGTTTAGCTGCTTCAGCAACGGCCGTTTCCCACAACCTTACCGGGAAGCGGCCGTTCACAATTCACCCTTCACTCTTCACAATCAGGCCCGGCTTAACATCCCCGGCGTATCTTAGATGATGGTAGATATCGCCCAATGGCCGTTGGTGTTTGAGTTTGGCCACAAAGACGTGCATGAAAATCAAGAAGTCGATTAACAGCAAGGAGAAAGACGCATGAGCGAAGAATTTCCATTGGAGAGCATGGCTTTAACCCACATTCTCGTCGTGAGCGATTTGGATCGGGCCAGAATATTTTATCGCGATGTGCTGGGCGCCAAGATTTATGGCGAATATGGCGGCACCTCCATCGTCTTCGATTTTGTCGGGGCGTGGCTGCTGGTGGTCACCGGCGGCGAGCCCACCAAAGACAAGCCGGAAGTCACGTTTGCGTCGCCGGCTGACCTCAACCGGGTGAGCCACGCCATGACAATTCGCGTGCCGGACTGCCAGGCAGCGTATGAGACTCTCAAGCAGCGGGGCGCACAGTTTATTACGCCACCGGTGAATTGGGGCTACGAAATTCGCTGCTTCTTCCGCGACCCGGATGGGCATCTTTTTGAGATTAGCCAGGTTGGGGTGAACGATTAGACTTTGAAAACAGGCCATCGGATTCAGGAATAAAGGAATTTGTGAATCGTTAATGCCTGTTCACAAATCCCAAACTTTCGAACAAGGGTAGCCAAATTGCCAAAAATTTGGCACACTAGCCGGTATGGAAGCACCGGTCCTCACGAATGCACCCGGAGAGTCAACGCAGTTACAAAAATCAAAGTCGTGGACGGCCGTTCGCCACTGGCTCCAATCCCCGGTAGACATTGCCATTTTGGCCTACTTCCGCGTAGCCTTTGGCGCCATTATGCTGTGGGAGATGTGGCGCTACGCCAGCTACGGCTGGATCAGTCGCTACTGGATCGAGCCGTCATTCAACTTTACCTATTTGGGCTTTGAGTGGGTACGGCCGTGGCCCGGCATCGGTATGTACGTTCATTTTGGCGTGATGGCCGTGCTGACGCTGTTTATTATGCTGGGGCTGTGGTATCGGCTCAGCAGTGTGCTTTTCTTTTTAGGTTTCAGCTACATCTTTTTGCTGGAGCAGGCGCAGTACCTCAACCATTTTTACCTGATTTGCCTCATTGCCTTCATTATGATCTTTTTGCCGGCACACCGGGCCTGGGCGCTGGATGCGTGGCGCAGGCCAGACGGCCGTTCTGACTGGATGCCCAACTGGAGCCTGTGGCTGCTGCGCTTTCAAATCGGCGTGCCCTACTTTTTTGGCGGTGTGGCCAAGCTCAACGGCGACTGGCTGCGGGCGCAGCCTATCGAAAGCTGGCTGGCCGCCCGCACCGATTTTCCCCTGATTGGCCAATTTTTTACGGAAAAGTGGATGGTGTTCGGTTTTGCCTACGGCGGGCTGCTGCTCGATTTGCTGGTGGTCCCTTTTTTGCTGTGGCGCAAAACACGGCCGTTTGCCTTTGCCGTCGCCGTCCTGTTTCATCTCACCAATGCCCGCCTCTTTTCCATCGGCATCTTCCCCTGGTTTATGATTGCGGCGACGGCCGTATTCTTTCATCCGGGCTGGCCACGACGCGTTCTAAACCTGTTCGGCCTGGGGCAAAAAACATCGGACGCCCCGGCCAAAATCAAGCTGCCTGATTGGGGGTTGGCGCTGCTAGGCGTCTATGTGCTGCTGCAAATTATGTTGCCGCTGCGCCACTTTATTATTCCCGGCGAGGTGAGCTGGACCGAAGAAGGGCATCGCTTTGCCTGGCACATGAAGCTGCGCGACAAGGACGCCAGCGCCAACTTCACCCTTACCAACGTCGCTGGCGAATCGTGGCAGGTCGATCCGTTTGACCACCTGACGGCGCGGCAGTTGCGCAAGATGTCCACCCGCCCCTACCTGATTTTGCAGTACGCTCATTTTTTGGCCGAGGACGCCGCGGCACAGGGGCAAGGCGAGGTAGCGGTTCGGGCCGAGGTGTGGGCTTCTTTGAACGGCCGTCCCATCCAGCAGCTCATCGACCCCACCGTAAACCTGGCTGCCCAACCCCGCACACCGTGGCCCGTCGACTGGATTTTGCCCCTCACGACGCCGCTCGTCGTTGAGAACCCTTGAAAGCCAACGCAGAGGCGCGGAGGCGCAGAGTTTTTTCTTTGCGATCTTTGCGTTCTTCGCGGTTCCATCTTTTGCAGAATCTTAGAATTTGGTGTTGAGCGCCCGCTTTATTTGCCGCAATGTTTGTTTGCCCTGAAAATAAAAGGATGCAAGTACAGAAACAATTCATCTGGTTCATCATCATACTGTTTGGGTTGGCTGGGTGCGGCCTGATGGAAGCGCCACCCCGGCCCGTGATGCCCACGCCAGTGGCTACGGCCGTTCCCTGGGACGTGTCGCAATTCCCAGCCAATGACATGGTGTTGGACCCGGTCAGCGACGTGGTGCCGCAAGTCGATCCCCAAATTGCCGGGCTGCTGGCCGGCGTTTCCCAGCAGCAGCTGATGGGCTACGTGCAAACGATGCAAAGCTTTGGCAACCGCAACGTGTTTAGCGCCACGGACGATCCAGCTTTTGGCATTGGTGCCGCCCGGCAGTGGTTGGTGAATGAATTTCAGCGGGTGGGGAACGGCCGTTTACAGGTCACGGTCCAGGAATTCCCCCTCTTCTACAATGGCCTGTCCACCACGCCTTACAACGTTGTGGCTACGCTGCCCGGCCGCACTGACAGCAACGACCTCATCGTCATTGTGGCTCATTACGACAACCGCGCACCTGAACCCACCGACGGCGAAACATACGCCCCTGGAGCCAACGACAACGGCTCCGGCATTGCCCTGCTGCTGGAGTCTGCCCGCCTGCTTAGCGCCTATGAATGGAACCAGACGATTGTCTTCCTGGCCGCCGCCGCCGAAGAACAGGGCACGTTTGGCTCGCGCCACTTTGTGCAAACCGCTTTTTTGGACGGTATGAACATCGTCGCCGCCATCAACTACGATGCGGTTGGCGGCCGCAGCGGCATTCCCCAATATGCCCGGCTGTTTGCCTTCGACCTGCTGGCATCCCCGGCAGGCGAGCTGGCCCGCTATTATGAGTACATCGCCGGGCTGTACGTGCCCGCCTTCCCGGTGGAAGTGATTGACGCGCTGGACCGCGAAGGGCGTTGGGGCGATCATCGTGAATTTGTCAATGCGGGCATGCCCGGCATCCGCGTCATTGAATCTTTAGAAGACCCGGATATGGTTAATTCCCGGCAGGATACGTGGGATCGAATTGACTACAATTATTTACAGCGGATGGTGCAGATGAATATTGCCGTGGTGGGCAATTTGGCCGGCGCGCCGCAAACGCCACAGACGCCCATCATTCAAGCGCTGGATTCGCCGGGTGATTTTTGGCTGCGCTGGCCGACGGATCCCAACGCCGCCGGGTATGCCATTTCGTTTCGGCCAATCGGCGAGGGCAGCTTCCCGACGTTCCGCTTTGTGCGGGCCAACCAGGCGGGCAACGTGGCGCTCACCGGACTGGACCCCAATACAAGATACGCGGTGAGCTTGACGGCTTTGGATGCAAACGGCCGTCTCGGTGATTTCACCCCGGAAGTGATTGTAGAACCCAGCCAAACGGCCGCTCAGGCCCCGTAATCTTTGTTGTAATAATGCAGCCGTAAGCTTTTGGGGAAGTTTGTGGCGGCATGAAAACGGCATTCTCAACAACTACTCATTCACGAAAGCAGATTTTTGGGTAAGATAGATATTAATTCCTACAGTTTCGGGCTTGATATTTTTAGCAAAAACCATTATTGTTAGGAACTAAAGTTGGTCATTTGATAAAGCGAGGCTTAACTATGTTGATTTTGTTGGCATCCATTTTATTTTATACGCTCATCATGGTAGCTTTCATCCAAAAACGTCGCCGTCAGCTTCAAGCGCAAACCATTGCCATTGCCAAACAACGCCAACAACGACTTCGCCAGCAACAATACGGCCGCTTTTAAATTAATTTATAACTTACCGCAATAAAAATTTCAGGCAGGCTACAAAAGTAGCCTGCCTGTTTTTGTTTTAGTCACCTGATGCTTGATTTGTCTTCTAAGTAAATCACTTTTCTCGTTTCCGCCCGAAATACCACAGAAAAAACAAAACGGCCGCAGCCAGCAAAGCAAATCCCGCCAGCTTTCGCTCGTTTTGGTATGGCGTCTCGGTTGGCTCGGTGCGGGCAATCCAGTCGAAGGTTTCTAGCAGGCCGGTTTGCAACGGCCGTGTGGTCCAGCCGAGTTCTGTGCGCGCCTTGTCTGAGCGGGCCATGTAGGTGGCTCCCAGGCTGGCTATGGCTTCTTCAGAAAAGAGGCTGGGCAGGGGCACCACGGAACCTATGGCTCCGGCAACTGGCGCTAACTGGCGGAACGGCCGTCCCTCCAGGCGCAGCGAAGGCGGTTTGCGCCCAATCAAGTGCGCCCAAAAATCAACCATCTCGTTCAGCGGAATAGCAGGGCCGGTCAAAATATAGCTTTCACCCACCTTGCCCTTTTCTGCCGCCAGGAGGTGCCCTTCGGCAATATCTTCTACATGAGCGTAGGTCACGGTCAGATCAGAACCGGGTAAAATGGGCAGTCCCCGATAAAACATGCGCATCAGGTCGGCAATAAAGCTGGTATCGCCGGGACCATACACGCCGCCCGGCATCACAATAACAATGGGTGCGCCTTTCTCGATGAGCGGCAGCGCCACTTTGTAATGGGCCAGCCATTTGGTGCGATCATATTCTGTGAGGAAGGGACCTTCCTTGTAATAGCTTTCATCCACCAGTTGCCCTTGCGTGTCACCAAAGACGGCAACGGTGCTGGTGTACACAATCTTGGGAATGCCCAGCTCATGCGCCAGGCGCAGCACGCGGCGCGTGCCGCCCACGTTGATCGCCTCGGCATTCATCCAGTCTGGTGCGCCCAGCTTGTACCAGGCAGCAATATGAAAAACCAGATCGCACCCATCCATGCCCGGGCGCAAAGAGGCCATGTCGGTTATATCTCCCTTAAAAACGGTGGCACCTAGCTGGCGCAGCAAAGCAGCGCTTTCTTCTGAGCGTGCCAATGCATGAACCTCATCGCCACGCGCTACCAACTTTTGCACAACGCGCTGGCCAATAAACCCGGACCCACCTGTTACAAACGCTTTCATAAATCAGATTCCTCGTCTATTGTTATCGGATAGTATAGGTAGTATAGGGGCATTATACCTGAGGGGTTAAAAATTGGCAGTTAGGGAACGGGGAACGGCCGTTTCCTTGCATCCCTTAAGCTCACTGCTATAATCTGGCACCGGTCTACGGGCGCGTAGCTCAGTTGGTTAGAGCGCACGGTTCACATCCGTGAGGTCGTTGGTTCGAGTCCAATCGCGCCCACTTTTTTGGCCTTTTGCCGCGCGCAAGAGGCCTTTTTTTATTCGTTTTCCACCTTACCACTGCCCAATGCCCGTTTTTGGCCACCTTTCAAGCCGACCACGCGCGACACCGGCACCACAAACATCACGCCATTATGGGGTTCTTCCATGTTCCCAATTATCTCCTCCGTGGCATTGATGACATTTTCCACCATCTCTTCTGTTTCTACGACGGTAAAAAGCGTGCGATGCCGTTCCTCACGGCTTTGCAGCAGCCGGCTTAAGCTGGGCATCAGGGGAATATCATCGCGAATGCTTAGTTTTTTCACGCGGCCCAAGCCAGTACTCTCTATAATGGTAATCCCACCCACATTTTGTGCCTCCCACGCTTCCAGAACAGCAGAGCATTGGTTAATATCATCCAGAATCAACAAGATCATATGGTACATAATTTCCTCGTTTGGTTAACTAAGCTACGAAGCAGTCGTTTCTGCACTGCTTACGGCCGTAGCGCCATTGGCAAAAGAAGCCCGCAGCATTGGGGGTGTTACCAGCGTAGCGATAATGACCATGAAGACAGCAATGGCAAAATTTTCGCTGGAGATTAATCGCTCCACCAGCGCAAAGGAGGCGACAATCAGACCAACTTCACCGCGCGACACCATGCCAATGCCAAGCTGAAACGCTTCTCGATTGGGAAAACCGGCCAGTTTTGCGCCCAGGCCGCTGCCGGCGATTTTGCTGATAACAGCGATCAGGGTAAAGACGGCCGCAAACCACCACGCGCTGCCGCTCACTGCCCCTAAATTGACTTCCAGCCCTATGTTGACAAAGAATATCGGCACAAAAAAAGCATAGGTAAGCGACGCAACCCCTTCTTCCATCTCATCTCTAAATGGGGTGCGCCCCAGAAACAGACCCGCCAGAAATGCCCCGGTAATCGCCGCAACACCGCCCAAAACTTCAGCCGCATAACTGTACAGCAGGCAGATGACCAGCACAAAAGCCAGCATCCCCTTGCTAATTGGCAGCTTGTTCACCTGCTTAGCCAGCCAGGGCAAGGCCCAAAGGCCAAGCACAGCAGCGACAGCTATATAAACGATCATCTGCACAACAGTCAGTAAAATACTGCTGATGCCACCCGTGCTTTCACCCACCAACACAAAAGCGATGGAAAGAATGAGAATGACCAGGATGTCGTCGAAAACGGCCGCACCCAACAATGCCAATCCCACCTTACTGCGCAGCACCTTTAGCTCCATCAACGTTTGCGCCGAAATGCTGACGCTGGTTGCCGCCAACGTTAGCCCCAAAAAGAGCGCCTCGTCACCGGTTGTGTTAAAAAGAACGGCCGCACCATAACCCAGCCCCAACGGCAGCAAAACACCCAAAACCCCGGCAAACGCCGACACCTTGCCCGCATTGATTAAATCCGGCAAATGCAACTCCAATCCGGCCAGCAGCATGAGCAAAATGACGCCTAACTCGGCCATGATCGAGATGAGCTCAGTCAATGTGTCTGCATTATGAAAGACAAACGTCCATGAATGCAGTATATCCAGCGCCGTGGGTCCCAGAAGCAAACCGGCCAGCAGTTCACCCAGGACAGAGGGTTGATTGAATCGGGTGCTGATATAGCCGCCTAGCTTTGCCGCGACGATAATGACAACAAGCGCCAAAATAAACTGTAAAAATTCACTTTGCATCGAAATTTCTTCCCGCTTTACTTTACATAATTACTCAGCTGAAAGGCGGCTGATTACCTGGATACTCACCTGATCCCCCTCCCGGCTCAGACAAATCGTATCACCGCTGTTAATCTTCTCAATCACGTCATCATTGAATTGATAAGCATAGGGGATATTTTCCAGCGAGCAAGCAGGGGCGCTTTGTTGATCAATTTCAGTATTCACTATGGCCAGGGGAGCCTTGCCCCGATAGTAAAGCTCCAGCAAAACATATGGTGCAACAGTCGACCCACTGCCCTTGGGGAAAATGGCGATCTTGCCCGCCATACTTTGCCCATCGGCAGGGTGACCCGGTTCCTCAATAACGCCTGTTTCCCGGTTGACAAAGCCCAGCAGGGTGATGGGCGTGTCGGTGACAAATGCTTCAGCCGTGACGCTGAAGTCGGTTTGTGAGGGGAGGCCGTGGCCGGTGGCGGTGAAGGGGCCGGTGACGGGGTAACCAGGTGACACAGTGACACGGTGACCAGGTGACACGGTGACAGGGGGAGCTTGTTTTCCTATCTCCAGTCTCCAATCTCCAATCTCCAGCTCTCCCGTGGCCAGGGCCACGCAGTCGGCCAGGCGCATGACAGAAGTGGGAATACCGTTCAGGCCGGACTTTATGTAATGTTCGGCTTTCATGGAATTGGTGAGGACGTGATTCACCCAGGCGGGATCATATGGCACCACTTCAGGGCAGGTGTTTTCCAGCAGCAGCGCGCCGCTGGCTGTAATGACGTCGGCCAGACCGGTTTTTTCGGCGATGGCTTTGTTGGCGGCGGCGGTGAACACCCACAGGGGTGGTGCGTTCGGGTCTAGCTGCTTGCCTTTGAGCAGTGCGGCCGTCGCCCGCAGTTCGCCGATGGATGCCTGGGGGCAGCCGATAGTGATGAGGGATACGGCCGTCTTCGGAGTCAATTCCTCATACCGTTTCTCCAGTTCATCCTGGCCAAATTGCAGCCGCGCCTGAAATGCCGCCGAGGGCTGCTCCCCCCGTCCCTCAATGTACAGCAGCGGGCAACCATAATTGGCCGCTGCGGCCGTGAGCGCCTTCTTTTGTTCGTGGGTCAATTCCGCCGGCAGCCCTTTGATGGCCGGAATCGGCCCAAATGGCATCTGCCACTCCGGCTGGCGCTGCTTGCCAATCCAGTCCCCTAAAATAGAAAAATCAGTCGGGTCTTCCAGCGACGTGGTGACCTCCACCGCCAAATTGGGGCGGCGATTCTCCGCCAGCATCAGGCCATATTTGGGCGCGTAGCCCGTCAAGGCCGCCGCTAAAGCGGATAAACCCGACTCCCGGTTGGTGACCAGGCCCGTGTATGAATTGCCAAAACAGATGGCGTTTGATTCAGCCCAGGCCGCTTCGCCGCTGGTGACGACGCCTTCCCATTCGTAGGGAATGCAGGATTGGGTGGGGCGCACGCCAAGCTGCGTGTATCGGGCCACAATTTCAGCATTATGTTCCTTGAAGTTGGGGGCGATGATGCGCATCGCGTCAAACTGGGCCTCGTCGCAGCCGGCGGCGTTGAGCGTGGTGGGCACAGCTACTTTTGCCTGAGGGTCTTCCGCCAGGCGCGCTAAAAATTGGCGCAGCCCTAATCCACCGGTTAGCGGCGAGACGCCGGAAAGATGGGCGCTGGTGATGGGCACCAGTTCGCTGGCCCCGGCAGCAGCGGCCATATCCAGCAGCAGCCGCATGGCCATCTGGCGCGCCACGCCCTGCCTGCCGTTGAGCATTGCTTCTTGTTCTTTGTTCAATTTTATTTGTGTCATACCTACTCTTTTGGTTCTTTGGGTTTTGTGGGTCGGAAACCGGTGTCTCGCTGAAGTTTGCTGCGTTGGGCCACGACCGTTGTGGCTTCCTGGGGGTCCGGCGGCCGTTTGCGTTCCTCAAAATGGAGATATTCGCGCTGTGTGGGATAGGCAAAGTCAATATCCCAATGGAGCTTAAAGGCGCGCAGCATGGCTTCCCAAATTTCTTGCTCGCTGCCGCGCCTTTTGCGGGGATCAACCATGTAGCGCAGGGTGAGTACCACGCCGCTTTCGGCAACGCTGGTGTAAACGGTGGGGGAAACGTTGGAATAGCTAATGACAAAGCGCTGCCCGGAGCGATTGGCGCGGCGCACGGCGTCACTCACGTCTGGTGCCAGATCATTGATGATGTTGACCAAAATTGCTTTGGCTTTTTCCCAGTCGCTTTCAAACGTCACCATGACGGGAATTTCGTTCCAGATGAAGGGGAAACCCTGGTGCATGTTGGTCAACACTTCGGAGAAGATTTTGCCGTTGGGGACGTGAATAATTCGCCCGGTGCTTTGCTCGGCGTTGATGCGACGGCCGATTTCCAACATGCTAAATGAAAAGAGCCGGATGTCGATCACGTCACCCAATTGCCCATCTATTTCGACGCGATCACCCACCACAAACGGCCGTCGCCACACAATAAACATCCAGCCAGCCAACGCCACAATCAAATCTTGCAGGGCAATGGCAATGCCAGCCGACAGCAGCCCTAAATAGGTAACCAGGGTGCCGATGCCTTCCAGCCACAGTCGCCCCACCAGCAAAATGCCCAGCACCACCGAAGCATACTCAACCGTCTTGCGCCAGTTGTACAGCATGCGCGTGTTTTCTGCGAAGCGCCTGTGAATAAAGCGCAGCACCATCCAGCGTACCACCCACAGCATTAGGATGATGAGCAATGAAAAGAGCAGATTACGTTGAAAAGGGTTGCTCAGATCGATGCTCAAGGTTGAAAATAGATCTTCTAGCGCCTGGCGAATTTGTTCAATCATGGCAGGATGGTCTCGTGCTCCACAACCGCATAATCCGGGCGAACGATTTCAACGGAAACGGCCGTTTCCTTCCGTATCGTCTCCGCCAAGCGCTCAATTGCATCATCGCCAAACACATTGGCTGTGGTGCCTCGTGGCGCACCCAGCACCAGCAGATCGGCATCCACATCCTTCATAAAGCGAATGATTTCCTCGCGCACGCTGCCCCGGCGGATTTTAACCTCTGTACTCAAATAAGCCGTGTCTGCCCGCTTTTGCGCAATGCGCAGTAACGTTTCCCCCATCCAGTCCAGCTCCGCCAAAACGGCGTCTTTCAGGCTGTCGTCAATTTCCTCTTCCAAACTATTGGGATCGACAACGTATAAAAACAACAGCTGCTTTTCTGTTTCTTTGGCTTTTTTAATAGCGGCCATTTGGGCCACACGGCTGCCCTCGCCCCCACGCGTGGCGCATACAATGCTACCCATGGTCCACCTCCTGCCTGGCTGCGTTCAATCCGCGATTCTTCTTGATAATTTCCAGCGCCGCTACCCGGTTATTGAGCTCAATTATAAGTTCATCATGCACTTCGTTGGCGATGAGGCCGCGTCGCGCAGCTTCTCCAATGGCGCTGCGCTCAGCATTCAGCGCATCTTCACGCGCCTGTAAATACATCTCTTGCTCCAGTTCGGGGAAATCTTGCAAATGGGCCCGCAGGTCCGCCTTTTTGTCCAAAATCTCCTCATCGTAAACCTGCCCCATCGAATCCCAGATATCCTTGAACAAAATGCCATTTTCGCGCAGACGGTCTAGCTCCCGTTTGCCGGCCCACTTGGCAAAGAGGGTGGCTTGCCGCCGCTGCAACTCCACCCGCTGCGGCAGTTTGTCGGCCAGCTTCAAACGGCTGATGAGTTGCTCGATGGTCATTCCCTGGACCAGCAACGTAAACAACACCACGCCAAAGGTCATCACCCGCAGCTCCAGCGCCACATCGGAACCAAAGACGGCGTTTTCAATGGAAAGGGCCAGTGCTAAACTAATGGCACCACGCAGGCCACCCCAATACATGACGTGCTGAAACGGCAGCGGGATGCGGTTGCGCGGTTGGATACGGCCGTAAATCCAGCTAAACGTATAAATAATAAGCCCCCGGCTCAAAATGATTGCCACCACAGCCACAATGATGGGGATAATGTTCGGTTGCAGCTGCGCCAGCTCAATCTCCAGGCCAATTAGCAAAAAGACCAGCGAGTTCACCACAAAACTCAAAAATTCCCAAAAGTTATCCAGCGTCAGCTTGGTTGTGGGCGAGGTGTTCTGCAAGCCAATGTTGCCCACCATCAAGCCGGCGGCTACCACGGCCAAAATGCCGCTAAAATGCAATCCTTCAATGCCAATGAACTTGCCAAACGACTCGGCCACGACAAACGAGCCAAAGGCCAGCGCCACCGTCGTGGCCGTTTCAACCAGATGATCATCCACATTTTTCAGAATAATGTAAGAAACGACATAACCCAACACCAATCCCACGGCCAGGCCGCCAAAAGCAACAATGAAAAATTCTTGCAGCGCCTCCGCCAAACCTAACGGTTCAGAAAGCGTGCCGGCCAGCAGCGCCAGGTTAAAGATGACAATGGCCACCCCGTCGTTAAACAGACTCTCACCCTCTACCAAAATGGTCAATCGCTTGCTTACGCCCAAACTGCGGAAAAAGGCAATGACCGCCACCGGGTCCGTGGCCGAAATCAACGCGCCAAAGGCTAATGCTGCGGCCCAGGAGATGCCTAAAAATTGTACCACCAGCCCGCCCACCAAAAATGTGCCCACCAACGTGCCGCCTACGGCCAGCAGCAGCACCGCCGGCAAATCTTTCTTGAGCTTGCGCCACGGAATGTGCAGCGTGGCTTCAAAAATGAGCGGCGGCACCAGAATGGCCAGAATAAGGTCTGAACTGACGGTGAAGCCCAGAAAGTTGGGGAAGAAGGAGAGCACCAGCCCCACCAGCACCAAAGCCACCGTGTACGGGAGCCGAATGCGGCGCACCACGATGGCCACCATCGCAGCGATGAACAACAGCACCATGAGGCTGAGTTCCTGTTCTACCAATCCATTTTCTTCAACTTGTAAAAGCACTGGGATGTGTTCCGCGAGGACAGAGAAGTCCATTTTTCACTCCTAGAAGTTGGTCAAGTTTGCAAACTTGACTTACGATTTCAGATATTCATCAATGTTCACACGGCCGTATTCCCCCCGCGTAAATTTGCTTTTGTCCGCCCCCCAGGGAATGGTGCAGTCAAAGCCCAGCTTGGCGGTGTGGCTCTTTTGCCCCGGCACGTGAATGCCAGATGGGTCCAGCGAACTGCCCGGTTGGTTTTCGAACAGCCTCATATCTTTGTCTCCCTGAAAGCGGGTGGCAAAAGCCCACTCCACCTGCACCGGATCGTAGATGTCGATGTCTGTATCCACCACCCAGACGTGTTTGAGGGAACCATGGCCCTTGAATGCGGCTTCGCTGGCGAGACGGCCGTCTTCCGGCCCCTGCTTCTCAATTTGCACCACCGCGTGCAGCCAGGAGCTGCCTCCCGGCGTAATCACCACATCCGTGCAGCGCGCCACTTTATTCACCTCGGCAAAAATCGTTGGCTCCTTGGGCATCCCCATCAAAATCTTGTGCTCCAGCCCGCCCGGCAGCAGGGCATGAAAAATGGGATTGTGCCGGTGCGTGATCAGATCGATCTCAATGATCGGCTGGTCGCGAACGATGTCCATCGTCTCCGTCAGGTCCATAAACGGCCCTTCCTGCGTTTGCCGCCTGGTGATGCGCCCCTCCAGCACAATTTCGGCATCAGCGGGCACGGCCAGATCGTTGGTGAGGCATTTTACCAGCGGCGTGGGCGCCAGCGCGTGGGCCACCGCCAGCTCATCCACATCCGGCGCCGCCGACATAGACGCCGCCAGGTGCACCGCCTGCGACACGCCAATACAGATGGCCACCGGCAGATCGCCCTCCACCTTTTGCATGGCGGTCCAGGTGCCGCGCCGCTCAATGATGCGGGCAGCAAAGCGCTTCTCATCCAGCCGCAGCAGCCGATGGTAGCACATGTTTCGCCCCAGCTCCGGGTCTTCGGTAATCACCACATTGCTGGCAATGTAATGCCCGCCGTCCGCCGGCAAATGGAACAAGATGGGCAAATCGTGCAGATCAAACTGTTCCAAAGCCACTTCCTGGCAGGCGCCACTCTCTACCATTGGCGGCGTTTGTGGATTTTCTGTGGCCTGGGCCAAATGGGGAATGAGATCTGGAATGGCTACGCCCAAATCCATGCTGAAATATTTGCGATCAGAGCAGGGTCCGGCACAAACGCGCCACTCTGGATAGTCGATAATGTTGTTGAACAGGACAGGCCGTCCTTCCAGAGCATGAGCCACATTGGCCAGCTCATAGTTCACGCTGATAGGTTTGTCAATTTCAATGAGATCGCCCGATTGGGCAGCTTGTTCTAAAAATTTTCGTAGACTCATTACTTTGTTACACAAATTTTTTTCGCTTGTCATTCCCGCGAAGGCGGGAATCCAGACGATGAATGCCTGCCTTCGCAGAGCTTGCCCCCACGAAGGCTTAGGGCATGGCAGCAGAGTGAATTAGCTTTGAAACCATGTACGCCTGACCTCTCTTTTCGCAAAATTGACGCGAACGGGGTAGTTGCGTACAAAACCCGCTGCGTTCCCGTGCAGAAACGAATCGCGTCGTGGCGTAATCTATTGTAAACTGTTTGAGTTTATCCTAAAAGTAAAAAGCAGACCCTAAGGGTTTCGAGTTGCCTAAATGAAACTTCTAGATGGGAAACCCTTAGGGTCTATTTAAGCCAAATTTATTGTAAGGAGTGACCGCATGTTGCGCCAACATCCCCTGTTATTTTTCATTTCGATGCTTTTTTTGGCTACATTGGCCTGTAACGCTTTTGCCGGGGAAACGGAGCCGGATTTGTCTGTACCGCCGCCGATTGTAACGTTGCAGGATGAGACCGTTGTGCCGGGCGAACCGCCCATTGCCGATATTGCGCCCACAGCAACCTTGCCCGGAGGCAGCAGCGGTACAGCCGTTGCCGGTGGCAACCCATTTGTTACGGTTCTCGTTGACCTCAACATCCGTTCCGGCCCCGGCGTGGTTTATGACAGGCTGGGCTTTTTCCTGGAAGGTTCCACCGCCGAAGTGCTGGGGCAGGACCCGGCTTCCGGCTGGTGGCTGGTCGCCTGTCCCAGCGACATTGCCGCGCCGCAGTGCTGGGTTTCTGGCGGGTCGCAGTACACGCTGGGTACCAATGTGGCAAGCGTGCCGGTAGCAGCCGTACCGCCAACACCAACGCCGCAACCGACAGCGACTGTTACGTCAGAACCGGCATCGGATACGGCCGTCAGCGGCGGACTCAACGGCTACATCGTCTACAGCGACACAGATGGCATCTGGCGGCTGCCGCTTGACACCGGCCAATCGCCACCCGCCGCCGGCGAACCGGTTCTGCTGGCTCCCGTGATCGGCGTAGGCACTTTGCACGTCTCCCCAGACGGCCAGCAAATAGCGTTTGTCGCCGGTACGTTTGAGAGCAACCGGCTGGGCGTGGTCTCCGTAGCCGGCAGCAGCCAGATTTTGGTCGAATCCAGCGAGTTGCCCAACAGCGCCGGCGAGGATTTCAGCGTGCTCATTAACCAGATTGAGTGGCTGCCTAACAGCCAGACGATTGCCTTCAATACGAGCATCGTCAATCTGGTAGGCCCCGGTGCAGCACCACAGGCAGATTTGTGGCTGGTCACTACCGGTGGCAGCCTGACAGAGCAGTTTGCGCTCGACACGGCGGGACACAGTTTTGCCCTGTCGCCAGACGGCACGCGCGTTATTTTTGGTAATCCAGAAAGCGTGACGCGGGTCAACATGGACGGCGGCAATCGCGAAACGGTCATCGAGTTCCCCTTCGTCAATACCGCCAGCGAATACGCCTGGGTGCCCACCGCCCAATGGCTGCCCAGCGGCAGCCAGGCCTACGTGGCCATCGCCGACGATGATCCATGGACGGAGGATGCAGAAGCCACCCTGTACCAAATTCCGGTCAGCGGTCCGGCAGTGGAAATCGGCTCGGTGCCGGGCAACACCCTTTTCTCGCCGCTGGATTGGACCAACAACGGCAGTCGCCTGGCCTACCTGCAACTCATTATCAACAGCGACAACCTGCGCGCCATTGCTGTGGCCGATGGCGACGGTGACAACCTGGTCACTTACGCAACGGCCAACGATCAACTAGAGTTTACAGGCTGGAACAACGCGGGGTCACATTTCTTATACTCGGGTTCCGGGTTTGTCGGGATTGGCCAGTTGGGGCAGTCACCCATCGAGGCATTGGTGAGCGGCAATGTTGGCCAGCAGATGTGGCTGACAAACAGCGCCTTTGTCACGGCCGTCGGCAGCACCAACAATTGGGGTTTATTGACAGGCAACGTGGCGGGTAATACGCGGGTTGTGGGGGAAACGGCCGTGGAGTTCGTGCAGCTTGATGTCTGGGTCCCTTAATAAAGAAGGGCGCCCCCTGTCCTGCATAAACAGGGGGCGCGTGCAGAGGGGATGTTGTTGGCAAAGTTATACAATGAGGGACTTCACCAACGAAAACAAAAAAGGAGCGCTGCACAGTAATTGTAGTTGGGTGTTGTCCGATACCTGCTCTAACAATTACTGCGGATTACCTCGGGCTGGTCGCCTTTGGTAATGTTAATTGCTCTCGGTCAATAAACCGTATTGTCCAAGAGTAATTGACAGTGTTGGCGGCACAATCCAGTCACTGGATTGCCAACTCCTTCGAGTTGAAAAGGTAGTAAAAATAACTAGCGTCGGCGCAAAAAGGCCGGGATTTCTAAATTATTGGGGGCAAACTTAGGCTGCACCGGTTCCATTTCGCGCTCTTCGCGCTCGCGGGCCGGAACCTGCCGTGATGATTCTGTTTGCGGCCGATGGGTGGGCGGGCTGACGGTACGGCCGTACTGCTGCTGCAGCACCTGTCGCCGTGAAATGGTCCGCTCAAACCCGGTGGCAATCACCGTAATCCGCATCTCGTCGCCCATCGCTTCGTCGATGACCGCACCAAAAATCATGTTGGCATCGGGATGGGCCGTCTCGCGAATAATGGCCGCGGCCACGTTCACGTCGTACAGACTCATGTTTGGCCCGCCGGTAACGTTGAACAAAATGCCCTGCGCCCCGTCGATGGTCACATCGAGCAGGCGGGAGCTAATCGCCTGTTCAGCGGCCAGCCGCGCCCGTTCTTCGCCTTCACCATGGCCAATAGCCATAAGCGCCGCGCCACCTTCAGACATAATTGCCTTCACGTCGGCAAAGTCCAGGTTAATAAGGCCGGGTACGGTAATCAGTTCGCTGATGCCCTGGATGCCCTGGCGCAGGACGTCATCGGCCATCTTGAAGGAATCCTTCAGGGAAACGCGCCGGTCGGTCAGCTCCAGCAGGCGATCGTTGGGAATTACAATCAGGGTATCGACATGCTCTTTCAGCTTTTCGATGCCGGCTTCGGCGGAGTTGGCCCGCTTGCTGCCTTCAAAGAGAAACGGCCGTGTCACCACACCAATCGTCAGGGCACCCTGTTCACGGGCCAGCCGGGCAATAACGGGCGCAGCCCCCGTTCCAGTGCCACCCCCCATGCCGGCGGTGATAAACACCATGTCAGAGCCGGTCAATACTTCATGCAAATCTTCGGTAGACTCTTCGGCCGCTTTTTCACCCTGTTCGGGATGGCCACCGGCGCCCAGGCCGCGCGTCAGCTTCTCGCCGATGCGCACCCGCACCGGGGCATCAGAAAGCAGCAGCGCCTGATTATCTGTGTTAACGGCAACAAAATCGACGCCGTTGATGCCTTCTTGAATCATGCGATTCACGGCGTTACAACCACCGCCGCCAACACCAACCACGCGAATGCAGGCTACATTTTCAAACTCAGGCGCTCTTTGCATGTGAATACCCTCTTACGGTTTGCCCATTTTCAACTTTAGCTTTGGTAAATGGGCAAACCTTGCGGATGCGTTTCTCTATAAAAATTTATTTGTAAACGCATCCTTCGTACAGATCAAACATGAGGGCAATGGGGTGAACAGTAATCTCTTCCCGAGTTCACCCCATCCCCTCAATGGTTAAAGCAATGTTGCTTTGTTACCAGGCCGAGGATCATACCGGCTGGCATATTGGTCAAGTGTCGCTTTTTCTACCAGCCACTTGTTGCCAAACTTGATGGCTGGCAGTTTTCCCTGGCGGATGAGGCGGCGGACTGATTCCGGATGAATATTGAGCCGCTTGCTGACCTCCGCCACGCCCGCATAATTTTCTAATAAATCGTCTTTACTCATTGCTTCTCATGTTTTACTGAAGAAGCATCCTCACTAATGCGGGATACTACAACAATTCTAACTGTTGCAACAATACAACAAAACTAGGATTAAGTCAAGTACTAATTGTTGTAATACATCAACAAGGTTGGTTAAGATTTTGGCTGGAGGACAAATAGTTTGTGCCGGTAGAGGGAACGGCCGTTCCCCGTAAAATCGTGTGCTGGCCAACCCAACAGCGCCAGGAAGCGCATAAACAGCACCGCTAAAGCACGACCCGAAACAAGCGCTGGCCACAGCCGCCTCCCTGGCGAGCGCTGCGACCGGGGTGTGCGTTCATCGGCTGGAGGCGGAATCTTTCGGTCGCTGGTTTCATTGTTGATCCAGATAACATCTTCTTCAATATCCGCCACGCGGACGATGTTGAAATGCGGGGTCAGCAGCCTGGCGTAGTTGGCTTCGGTGAAGTGGTAAGGATGATGCGGCTCTAAAATGGCCTGGAAGCGCTGCCAGATCCATTCGCTCCAGTAGTGTTGGTGGCAGTTCACGGCGAGAACGGCCGTTCCCCTCGCACCACACAGCAAGGCCAGCTTCGCCACAAACAGCTCAATGTCATCACTGTGATCGATGCAGTTGATGGCAAAGACGGTGTCAAACGTCTGTTCAGAGACAAAGCTTTCGAGGGGCGCAGCAATCGTCATTTGCTGGTGAAAGAGATGCGGTGCCAGCCGCCTGTACGCATCATTGAGCGGGTCCAGCGTGACAAAATCTGACTTGTTGGGGAATAGCAGGAAAATACCGCTAGGACCTGCGCCCACCTCGATGATAGATTGATCGGTTAGTGATTCGGCCGATAGTCCCGCTTTGTGCAAAATGCGCCGCCAATACGCCTTCTTTCGTTCGATGTACAGTTCGCTGTGGAGTTTGTGTGATATTTGCACCCAGCAGTTGAGCTCTTCAGACTGCGCCTGCTGCCAGACTGATGAACGGTTCATTGATGCTTGGGAGAATGACCGACCCAACCGGATTCAATTCCTGCTTCAGCCCATAGACGCTGGCTTAGTTCACCCACATGATGCTGCAAATGGCGGATATTGTAAAATTGCAATTCCAGCTTGTTAAGGGGAATCCAGTCGAAGCCAGAGGCAGCTTCCAGGTCAAGATTGCTGAGTTGAGCATGCACTTCCTGCTGGCACAAGGCAAGGTAATCTAATATTTCCGTCTGGCTGAATGGCTCTCCCGGTTCAACCTCTTCTTCAGGTGCCCAAGGGGGCGGCTCAAAAGCATTGAGGTTGCGGCGATGTTTGGACCACGGCGTGAAGTCCGCCTCCTGGGGCTGTAGGTAAAGATGGGTATAAAAGAGTGCGTGGTAGACCACATGCCAAAACTGGTTGGTAGGTTTCCGATTGCGCCATACTTCATCGGGGCATTTAGTCACAACTTCTTTCATCATTTCCAGGCTGGCCAAATATTGCGATGTGATGACCGTTTTTACATCCATTTTATTCCTCCAATTTAACAAATACGCAGTCATTATGGCGTAGTTTAGGGCTGCCGGCTAACGGCCGTAAAGATAGTAAAGTAGCATACCACCAAATCGCAAATTCGTTCTAATTTCATTTGACAAATTAGAACATGCGTGCTAATATCCCTAGCAGACATACGGAACCCTCTTCCCTCTTCTCAACACATACCCTCTTCCCCCCAAAACGTGGGGTTGGCAAGTGCGACCCTTGCCAGCCCCACCCTCCTCTTTCTAAACAATTCGACAAAATGGGGGCACTAAAAAATAAAGAGAAAAGAGAATAGAGGTAACTTAGGAAGCGAACCAGACGGTTCGGGATTTTCTGTTTCAGGAGAAAGAAAATGGAAACGCAGGGCGCTCAAAACGGCAGTGGGAAGCCACGCCCGCAAATGTCTGTCAGCAATGAGCTGCTGGGCCTGAACTTACCGCAAAAAAGCATCATGGGGGTCATCTTGGTGGTGGCGCTGGTGGCTTTTGAACTGTTTAACTTTGATACGACACGGTATGCCCTCAGCAATTTACTGGGGGATGTTCGCTTTGCCGGGGTTGGCTGGGCCACCATTTTGGCGATTGCTTTTTGCGCCATCGACTTTGCCGGGCTGGCCCGTTTGTTCACTCCGGAACGCGGCAAAAATGAGCCAACGGCCGTCTGGTACCTCATGGGTGCCTGGTTACTGGGGGCGACCATGAACGCCATTATGACCTGGTGGGCAATCTCGCTTACGCTGCTGTCGCATGAATTTGGCAATGAAGTGCTTAGCCGGGAACAGCTGCTGCGCTGGGTGCCCTTTTTTGTGGCTACGCTGGTCTGGCTGACACGCATTTTGTTTATTGGGGCCATCTCTGTGGCGGGGGAATATATGTTTGCCGGTTCGCTGTTGCAGCGTCCAGGCAGGCACGCAACTTTGGCCGGACAGGGTCCGTCATCTTCCCTACCTGTTCGGCGCAAGCCTGCTGGGGGACGGCCGTTACGACCCACCACAGCGCCAATGCGCGCCAGACCGGTTGAGGGAAACGGCCGTCCCAACAGACAAACACCACCCAACCCCACGCATTCACCACAACGCACTGAAATGCGCGCACCGGGTAAAAACTCACCGCGACTGCGTCGTTAGTGAGTGTCCACCATAGGTTCAAGGAATTGTGCGGACAGCTTTCCGGCAGCCGTCCATCTTAAAGAGAGAGAGTCATAGGTGGGCGGCTGCTACGATTGAGGCAACAACTTCATAATTACAACTTAAAGAAGAAGGAAAAGCAGCAGGTCTATATTGCCGCTTCATACCCCCTGTGATACCATCAACACAGAAAAATATTATGGTTTCATTCCCTTATTATTTTTGTTGATGCATGATGTAAAGATGAAACGATGTAGAGACCATTTTTGTCTTCTACTAACTTGAAAAAAGCAAATCTTATTGATTCAGCCAGCTACAAGACACATTTTATCCATTTGTTTTATTTACCTGGTGTGTCCAAACTGTTGAAATTCATCGTAGCTTTGTCCCTTGCGCAACCTGCCAAACACAAATCAACCCTTTATGATAGCTAGCGAGCTAAATTTCAAGAAATCATCTTTCAAAATCGTTGGTCATTATTTTTGTAAGCCGAAGTTTTTGCAGGTCTTTTGCTAAAAACCACAGCGAATCCATAAATCCGGGCAGCAGTTTTTATTAATCAAATCATTTACCGGAAGCGCATCAAACAAATCTCAATGAGGTGAATGTACCATTTATTAAGAAATAGGTATATTCATCTTTTTTTGTTTCTCGGCTGAGCCTGGGCAAGGTGGTCAAAACCACCGGTCCTGTAGAATTACAGTTCAGAGAAGGACTTATTTTTATGAGTACTGAATTTATTTTTCGTATCGCGGGCGCTATTGCCGGCAGCGTGGGCGGCGGTTTTATGGGAAACTGGATAGCCCATTTTGTGGAAATCTCGCCGGAAGGATATGTTATTGTTTTTGCCCTGCTGGGCTTTTTGATTGGTCTGGTCCTCACACCTTACATTACGATACGGCCGTTACGCCACATCAGTAACCGGTTAGCCAAAATGCCGGCCGAGCGGCTTATCGCCATCGTGCTTGGTTTGTTCATCGGATTGGTAGCGGCAGCCCTTTTATCCTTGCCGCTGGCGCTGCTTGGCCCCCCCTTCCGCCAAATCTTGCCGCTGGTTGCAGCGGGGGTACTTTGTTATCTGAGCGTGGTCATTCTGGTTTCTCGCCAAAACGATTTACAGGCGTTTTTCAGCGGCCTCCGTATGCCGCTGACAACCAACGTGGAACCAACCGGCAACGGTGAGAATGATCAATTTATTTTGCTGGATACCAGCGTGATTATTGACGGCCGTATCGCCGACATCAGCAAGACCGGGTTTATCCGCGCCACGCTGCTCATCCCTAACTTTATTTTGTCCGAATTGCAGCACATCGCCGACAGCGCCGATCCGCTGCGCCGCGGCCGTGGCCGCCTGGGATTGGAGGTGCTTGGCCAGTTACAAAACGACTCGCCTGTGCTCACCCAAATCACCGATATGGACGTAAGCGAAGTGCGCGACGCCGACAGCAAGCTGGTGGCCCTGGCCCGCCACCTGCGCTGCCCCATCATGACCAACGATTACAACCTCAACCGCGTGGCCGAACTGCAAGGCGTCACCGTCCTCAACATCAACGATCTGGCCAACGCAGTGAAGATTACCTCATTGCCGGGCGAAGAGCTCAAGGTCAAGATCATCCAGGAAGGGCGCGAATCGGACCAGGGGGTAGGCTTTTTGCAGGATGGCACAATGGTGGTGGTGGAAGACGGCCGTGAACTCATCAACAAAACGCTCAACGTCACCGTCACCAAGGTGCTGCAAACCTCTGCCGGCCGCATGATCTTTGCCAAACCATAATGGTTGCCCGATTGCGTTTTGCTCCCAGCCCCACCGGGCCGGTGCACGTGGGGAACGTGCACACGGCCGTTTTTTGCTGGGCCTTGTCGCGTGCCCTTAAAGGGGACTTCATCATTCGCCTGGAGGACACCGATGTCGCCCGCAACACACCTGAAGCCACCCAACTGATTTTTGATGCACTCAACTGGCTGGGGCTGGATTGGGATGAAGGGCCAGATATTGGCGGCGACTTTGGGCCGTATGTGCAGTCAGAGCGACGGCCGTTTCACCAACGCACCGTCGAAAAACTGGTAGATGAAGGGCACGCCTACTACGGCGATAATCCCGACCAGCCCGCCAGCGCCGGCGGCAATCCGCTGCGGCTGCGCCTGCCCAAGACAGGCGAAACTGTCTTGCACGATGCTATTCGGGGCGAAATACGGTTTGACAACGGCCGTCTGCAAGACCCCGTCATCGTGCGCAGCAATGGCGAGCCCCTTTACCATCTGGCTACCGTCACCGACGATCATGACATGGGCATCACCCACGTGGTGCGCGGTGAAGATTGGATACCGTCCTCACCCATTCACATCCAGCTTTACAAGGCGATGGGCTGGCCCGAACCGGTCTGGGTCCATTTGCCGCTCATTCTCAACCGGCGAGGGCAGAAATTAAAAAAGCGTGATCCCGAAGGCGGCTACCTGATGGCCGACTTCCAGACGGCCGGTTACCTGCCCGCAGCCCTGTTCAACTATTTGCTGCTGCTCGGCTGGACGCCGAACAGCGGCCAGGAAATAATAGACAAATGGGAGGTGCGCCAGCAGTTTCGGCTGGAGCGACTCTCCCCCAGCCCGTCAACGTTTGATTGGGACAAGCTGAACTGGCTGAACCGGCAGTACATGCAGCGGCTCAGTAATGAAAAATTGGCAGAGTTGATACGGCCGTTCCTAGAAGACGTCTACGATGAACTGCCCATGCAGGATGAATGGCTGGTAAGGGTAACGGCCGTCATCCGCGACGGCCTGTACAAGCTGGAAGACGCCGTCGATGCCGCCGAGTGGGCCTTTGCCGATAATTTTGAACTGACAGAAGAGGCCCAGGCTGCGCTGCAAGGCGAATCGGCTCGGCCGGTGCTCACGCGGCTGGTGGCCGAGCTGGCCCACGTGGTGCTGCTGGATGAAGCCACCGCGCAAAGCATTTTGCAGGGATTGCGCCAAAGCTTTAAAGAGAGCAACGGCTGGAAACCGCCGGCCGTTTTTCATCCCATTCGCGCCGCGCTCACCGGGCAGACGGGCGGCCCGCCCCTGGCCGAAATCATGGCCATCCTGGGCAAAAACCGTACCTTGCAGCGCATCGCCAATGCGCTACGATTATAGAAAATTGCCACAGAGACCCTGGAGCAGATTGGACCAATTTGATGCAAAAAATTTGCGCTAATTAAAGCAAAATTGGTCCAATCTTCATGCTGTGGCCAAATCCGGAGTTTGTATGTCACTGAAAATTTACAATGTCCTCACTCGTGAGAAAGAAAAGTTTGTGCCGCTGGAAGACGGCCGTATCAAAATGTACGTCTGCGGGCCTACCGTCTATGATCATTCCCACATCGGCCACGCCAAAACCTACGTCAGTTTTGATGTGATTGTGCGCTACCTGCGCTACATTGGCTATGATGTGCTGTACGTGCAAAACATCACCGACGTGGGCCACATGCTGGCTACCGGTGAAGACCGCGTTTTGCGCAAGGCAGAAGAGCTTTCCGCCCTGCCTATGCAGGTGGTAGAAACCTACATGCGCGGCTACTTTGCCGACATGGACGCCCTGGGCGTGCAGCGGCCCGACATCAGCCCGCGCGCCAGCGGCCACATCCCTGAGCAAATCGGCATGGTGCAGGAACTTATCGACAAAGGCCACGCCTACGAAGTCGATGGCTCCGTCTACTTCGATGTCACCTCCTATTCGGAGTATGGCAAGCTCAGCGGCCGTGTCATCGAAGACCAGGAAGAAGGCTCACGTGAAGCGGTGCGCAGCGAAAAGCGCCATCCGGCCGACTTTGCCCTGTGGAAAAAAGCGGAGCCGGAACACATTTTGCGCTGGCCCAGTCCCTGGGGCGATGGCTTTCCCGGCTGGCACGTGGAATGCTCGGCCATGGCCAACAAATACCTTGGCCCCACCTTCGACATTCACGGTGGCGGCATCGACAATATTTTTCCCCACAACGAGTGTGAAATTGCCCAAAGCGAAGCGGCGCATGGGGAAACATTCGCCCGCTACTGGATGCTTACCGGCTCGCTGACGCTGGACGGCGTGAAGATGAGCAAGAGCCTGGGCAATACGCTGACCATCAAAGAAGCGCTGGAGCAGTGGCGGCCCGAAGCGATTCGCGCCTTTATTATGTCCAGCCATTACAGCAATCCCATCGACTTTTCCAATGAGGCCGTGGAAGCGGCGACCAAAGGTTGGCAGCGTTTGTGGGGAGCGGTGACGCTGGTGCGGGAACAAATGCGAACGGCCGTATCCAGCGAAATCTCCACACAAGTGCAGGAACTTATCGACAAAACCAAAGCCGCCTTCATCGAAAAGATGAACGACGACTTCAACGCCCCCGCTGCCCTGGCCGTGCTGCAAGATTACACCCGCCAGGTGAACAGTTTACTCAACGAGGGAAATCCACAGAGCCGGGAATCCCTCGTCGCGCTGGACAACCTCTACCACGAACTGGGCGGCGACGTGTTGGGCATCATCCCCGACGAGGCGGCGCAGGACAGCGATGCCGAGCGGGAGGCCGGGCTCATCCGCCTGCTCATCGAGCTGCGCGCCCAGGCCAGGGCCAACAAAGATTGGGCCACCAGCGACATGATCCGCGACCAGCTGCGCGAGCTTGGCGTGGTTTTGGAAGATCGAGCGGATGGCACGATCTGGAAATTAGAATGATCGGTATTCGGTAAACGGTGGTCGGTAATCGGTTATCAGTTCCTTTTACCGATTACCGATTACGGATTACCGCTCATGGATTACCGATGATGACCGAAATCCTCATCCGCCGCAACACCGTTTTGGAAGCCCTGCGCGGCAGCCGCCGGGAGCTGTTTACGCTCTGGCTGCAAGATGGGCTGGACAAGAAGTTGGCCCAGCCGGTGCGCGAGGCGGCGCAGCAGCGGGGCGTGCGCATTCAAACGGCCGATAAACAGAAAATCGGCCGTCTGGCCAAAGATAACAGCCACCAGGGGATGGCGCTGGAGGTGGGGCCGTACGTCTACAGTGAAGTGGATGAAATTTTGGGGCTGGCCGAGCAGCGTGGTGAAAAACCCTTTTTGTTGCTGCTTGATTTGCTGCACGGGCCGCAAAACATCGGCAGCCTGCTGCGTACAGCCGAGATTTGCGGCGTGCACGGCGTCATCGTGCAGGATCGCCGTGCCCCAGAGATTACCCCCGCCGTTGTGCAATATTCGGCCGGAGCGGCCGAGCATCTGCTCATCGCTCAAGTAACGAACCTGGTACAAACCATCCGCCAACTGCAAGCCGGCAACGTCTGGATTGTGGGCATGGATTTGGCCGAAGATGCGCAATCGCTGCCGGAAGTAGATTTGAACATGCCGCTAGGGATTGTGGTGGGGCATGAAGGCCAGGGAATGCGCCGCCTGGTGCGCGAAAGCTGCGACATTCGCCTGATGCTGCCGCAGAAGGGGCATGTGGAATCGTTGAATGCGGCCGTTGCCGGTTCGATATTGATTTACCAGGCGTGGCAGGTGAGAGGATTTGTTTAGAGGTGCAAAACTAAACGAAGGCCAGATTCAACTTCTGAAAATCGCTTTGGGGACAGTTGGGACACTTTTTCAGTCAACGACCGCTTGTTCACCGTGATAATTTGAGAGACATTCACCACAGAATCTTTCGGCAATCCACTTTCTGAAGCAGACAAAAAGACATTTCCCGGTGCCGCTGAGAGGTTCAAATTAGAACTGATGGCAGCGACAATGACGGTCTGAATCTGGCTCACATTAAAGAAGTCCGACTGAACAATCAGGACCGGACGGCGAAACCCCGGTGCTGAGCCAGTCGGTTCCGCCAGGCTGGCCCACCAAATTTCTCCACGTTCCATTTACCATTCTTCCGCGGTTAAAGTAAATGTTTGAAGCTTTTGTAATTCGGCATCCAACTCGGACGATTCCTGGCTGTAAAGGGCGTTAAGTGATTCAACAATTCGTTCACCACGATGTTCTTCAACAAAGGCAAGAACAGCTTTTGTGTATAACTCACTTCGAGAAACACCTAAACGTTTGGCCAAATCGTCAGCTTCTTTAAAAACGGGATCAGGTATAGAAATTGCTGTTTTCATACAAGAAGTATAACTATGGTATAACCACTGTCAAGCACAAACGGCCGTATTCTAACATTCTTCCTTCTAACCCACCGTTTCATATCAGACCACTCCCAAATCCGCTTGACAGATAATACATCTACCTTTAGAATTTTTAGACATGCCTAAAATTTAGATTTGTAATATATACAAACAGGAAGTAAACAGATGAAAACCGATAATAACATGTCTCGACGGAAATTTTTAATTACCGGCGGGGCTGGCGCTTTGGGCATTGCCGGCTTGGCCGCGATGCGGGGACAGGCATCGGGCAGCGCCGTGCCTCACGCCCAAAGCGACCATGATCCCCATGACGGGCACAATAACATGGGCACCGTTGGCCAGGTGGACCATGCTGCCAACCAGTTTGATCCCCACGAGCTGCTGTATGATTTTGATTATGGTGAGGTGACGGAGGAAAACGGCCGTACCGTCCGCACCTGGAAAATATTTGCCGTCGATAAAGAGTTTGAAATCGCACCCGGCATTTATTTCCCCGGCTGGATTTACGGCAGCCAGACGTCGGCCGCGTCCGTGCGTGCCGGGCATGTGGTGGGCCAATGCCCTGGTCCCACCCTGCGCTGCGTTGAAGGCGAACGGCTGCGCGTGGAGTTCACTAACGTCAGCGGCCATCCCCACACTATTCATTTTCACGGCATCCATTCCGCCTTCATGGACGGCATCCCCGGCGTCGGGCGCGGCGACATTGATCCGGGCGAAACATTTGTCTATGAATTTGATGCCCAACCGTTTGGCTGCCATCTCTACCATTGCCACGCGCTGCCCCTGAAACGGCACATCCACAAAGGATTGTACGGCGCTTTCATCGTCGATCCCGATCCGGAAAAATACAGCGGTGAGGAGCGTGCAGTGGCCAAAACGCGCCATCACCAATATCCTGAAAATGCCAACGTGAACGAAATGGTGATGGTGATGAACGGTTTTGACACCAACTTTGACGGCGACAACGAAGTGTACGCCGTCAACACCGTTGCTTTTGCTTACGGCATGGCCAGCCCCATCGTTATTAATCGGCAGCAGCTTCAGCGCATTTACCTGATAAACGTGACCGAGTTTGATCCGATCAACTCGCTGCACATTCACGCCAACTTTTTTGATTATTACGACCACGGCACCACGCTAACCCCCACACTCAAAACCGTAGACACCATCATGCAGTGCCAGGCACAGCGCGGCATTGTGGAAGTCTCCTTTGCCGATTTTGAACCGGGTTTGTACATGTTCCACGCTCACCAAAGTGAATTTGCCGAGTTGGGCTGGATGGGCTTTTTTGAAGTGCAGGCATCATGAGCGACAAGTCGGTTCAGGCAACCTCTTCCTTGACCCAACGATTGCCCAACTGGCTGCTGGGCATCATTCCCCTGGCGCTGCTGGCCGGGCTGGTCGCTCTGTTTGTGGTGGCCAATCCGCTGGCTTATTTCACCGGGGCATTTCCCCCTCTGGAAGAATTGACCATTCAGCGGGTGACTTTTCCGGAAGACGGCCGTATCCAGCTCAACGTCATCAACGGCGGCCCCGATCCGGTTACCATTGCCCAGGTTTTGGTGGATGATGCCTACTGGCAGTATGAAATTTCAGCTGACAACACGCTGGACCGGCTGGAGCAAGCCACCATCGACCTGAACTACCCCTGGGTTGATGGCGAACCGCTGCCCATTGTGCTCATCACTTCCACCGGTATCACGTTTGATACCGAGGTGGAAGTCGCCGTCGAATCGCCCCAAACCAGCGCCGCCACCTTTGGCGCGTACGGACTGCTGGGCATTTACGTCGGCGTGATTCCCGTTCTGCTGGGGATGTTGTGGTATCCGTTTCTGCAGCGCGTCGATCAGAAATGGGTCAATGCCTTTCTGGCGCTCACCGTCGGCCTGCTCATCTTTTTGTTTGTCGATACCGTTTTAGAGGCGCTGGAAATTGCCGAGGCGGTGCCCGGCGTTTTCCAGGGCGTGCCGGTCGTGATTTTCGGCACGCTGTTTAGCCTGGGCATTCTCATCGCCGTCAGTCGGCGGCAGGGTGGCACACCGCTCACCATTGCCACATTCATTGCCCTGGGCATTGGTTTACATAACCTGGGCGAAGGATTGGCCATCGGTGCCGCCTTTGCCACCGGAGCCGCGGCATTGGGCTCCTTCCTGGTTATTGGCTTTACGCTGCACAACATCACTGAAGGTGTAGGCATCGTGGCCCCATTAACAGGCAGCGAACGGCCGAAACTCCTAACCTTCTTCTGGCTGGCGCTGCTGGCAGGTGCGCCGGCGATGCTGGGCACATGGATTGGCGGCTTTGCCTTTAATCCGCTGGTCGCCGTCATTTTCCTGAGCCTGGGTGCCGGTGCCATTTTACAGGTGGTGTGGGAAGTGGGTAAATTGCTGGTGAAAAAGGCAGAACGTGCGGGGGATACGGCCGTTTCCTGGCTCAACTTCGCCGGTCTGGCCGCCGGCATCTTCATCATGTACATCACCGCCTTCCTCGTAAAATTTTAGTCTCGATATGATACAGGTGCGACGCACTTTGAAAGTGCGTTGCATCTCCAAACTTAACCCCGCTTTGTACCCTTTTGGGTATTCTCCCTCTTGTCTCCAACTCTGTATACTCCGTCTTAAACAGGACGCTGATTTGCCTGTACGCAAAGCTGTCGTCCTTTGACACCTTACTGATCAGGATAATCAGGCAAATCCGCGTTCTATTCTTAAAAAAGGAGTGCAAAAATGTTGAAGCGAAAATTGGGCAAAAGCGATCTGGAAGTAAGCGTCTTGGGCATGGGCTGCTGGGCCATTGGCGGTCCATGGACGTGGGCCCAACCGGGAGAGGATTCCTTTCCGGCCGGCTGGGGCCAAATGGATGATGCTGAATCGATACGGGCCATTCAGACGGCCGTTGACCTCGGCATCACCCTTTTTGATACGGCCGCAAACTACGGTGCCGGCCGCAGCGAAGTTGTGCTGGGCAAAGGGCTGGCTGGACAGCGAGACAAAGTGGTGATCGCCACCAAGTTTGGCCATATTGTCAACGAAGCAGCCAAAACCGTTTACGGCGACAACGAGCAAATCCTCAAAAACGTGCGGCAGGACGTGGAAAACAGCCTGCGCCGCCTGCAAACGGAGTACATCGACGTTTACCAACTCCACGAGGCCGGTTACGATCCGGAACTGGCCCTGACGCTGCGGGAAGAACTGGAGGCACTCGTCACCGAGGGCAAGATTCGCTGGTACGGTTGGAGCACCGACCTGGTAGACCGCGCCCGCGTCTTCGCCGATGGGCCACACTGCACCGCGATCCAGTTTCGCCTGAACGCGATCTTCGACAATGCCGACATGCGCCGGCTGTGTGAGACGTTCAATCTGGCGGGCCTGAACAAGGACCCGCTGAACAAAGGGCTGCTTACCGGCAAATACACAAGCAGTTCCACATTTCCTAAGGATGATTTACGCTCGCAAATCAGCTTTGAGGAGGAACGGATTGTACGGCGCTTAAAGACGGCTGAAGCTTTGCACGAGGTGTTTACCGCAAACGGCCGCAGCATGGCCCAAGGTGCCATCTGCTACATTTGGGGCTTGGATGAACGAATGATTCCCATTCCCGGCTTTAAAAATGTGAAGCAAGTAGAAGACAACGCCGGCGCGATGGCTTTTGGCCCAATGTCGGCCGAAGAGGTGGCCCAGGTGCAGGCCATTGTGGCGGAAACTGAACCAGAGGCGGCCGATTAGCCGGTTACGGCCGAAGCTTCAGGCACTACTCTGGCGTACAACCACGCCATAAGACATGCGGCGGCAATAAGCGTCAATGTCATGGCATAGCTGACCCATTCATACCAAACCGGCATGAACGAAGCCGGAAAAACAACACTCATCACCGAAGAAGGAATGCTCATCATGCCAATAAAAAATAGCAAAAACAGGGCCAAACCTTGCCGCGTTTGGGCTGAAATTGGCCACCATGTTGGCTGTGTGAAGCCGTAAATCAACGTGACAATAAAAATGATCACCACCAACGTATCGTATGTGCGATGATAAACAACCAGGAGCGACCACAGCAGCAAAATTGATAGGAGATGCCAGTCGGCAAAAGAGAGTGTAGTTTCTGAATTTGACAGCGTCTCGCTGACGCGACGCCGCATCCGCCATAAGTAAATGCCCAAGATAAGCGTGGAAAAGAGCGCCAGAAGTAGCGCCACCACATTGTTTGCCGGGAACAAACTGGCCAGGTGAATCCCAGGAAAAACGCTGTATTGCGTAACCATTCTAAAGTAGTAATTGATGGTAAAAAAGATAGGCTGGCCGCCAAGCAAAGAGGCAATGACAACGCCAAAAATTTGCACAATCAAACTTATTGCCAGAATAAGATAGTCTCGTTTTAGCAGCAAAAACAAGAAGACGCCAACGGCCAATGAATACTTTGACAAGGCAAAGCCCAGCAAAATACCCGCCAAAACTTTTTGCTCCCGCCTTAGCAAAAGCGCACCCAGCATCATACAGAAAACAATGAGTGTGGCTTGCCCCACCCAGTTAGCAATTCGGGTACCTTGCAAAATAAAGAAGATAAAAAAGATCGTTATTTTTTGAAATCTCGATAAAGCATTTTGCTGTGGCAAAAGCTTAATTGTCAGAATAGGAATCAGCAAAGTAAACAACAAGTTGAAGAACATCCACAGCATCTTGGCGTCTGCCCAGGGAACCAGCGAAAAAACCGACAAGAGTAAAATGAGAGGGGCGGTGTAAGCGGGAATAATCGCCAGGCCAGGCTGAATTTCTGGCACACCCTCCATCCGGATCCCTTCAAAAAAAGCTCTATACGGATTTTCCCCTGCAAGAACAAAATGGCCGTGATACCAGTACGGATAAAGATCGGTTGCCCCAAGCGGTGCCAACGTTTGCCCAATGCTGTGCCAGAAAATCACCCCAGTGACCACCACCATTACAGCTAAAGCGACAATCGTCAATACTCTCTGGTTTGGAGCCGATCTGAAAAATTTTTCCATAGGTACCACTTGTTCTTTGTCAATCTGGCACGATTGGGTTTAAACGGCCGTTCCCTGCTCCGACTTCACCTCAGAATTAACGGCCAGCCTGGCTTCCCGCCACAAATCCAGGCGAAACTGCACCAGCTCCTTAAACGCCCGCGCAATCACGCGCGGATTGGCCCCTGTCGGGCTGCCGGCCACGCGGGGACGATGCCCGTTTATAGGCACTTCGACAATTTTGAAACCCGTCTGCTTGGCCCGCACCAAAAATTCAGCGCTGAAGGTCGCTCCGCCAGAACTAATTTCATCTTGCAGCTGCTCAATGACGCTGCAGCGCATCAGCTTGAAGGCACAGTCGATGTCGCGGGCAGTGTAGCCAAACAGCAGCGTCACAAGCCAGCTCCACCCTCTTCCGTTCAGTCGGCGCATAAACGGATCGCGGCGCGGCGCACGGTAGCCGACGACCAGATCGGCCTTTTCAATGTGGACCAGCAGCTTTTCTATTTCAGACAAATCAAACTGGCGGTCGGCATCGGTGAAAAAGATGAGTTCCTTGCTGGCGTGGCTGAGTCCGGTTAGGACGGCCGTTCCATACCCCCTATTCACCTCATGCTGCACCAGCTTCAGTTCGGGGTGTTTGGCGGCGAGGCTTTGGGTGACAACGGCCGTATCGTCCCGGCTGCCATCATCCACCACAATGATCTCAAACTCATCGGCCAATCGGGGCACAACGCGCAGCACATCGGCCACCATCCCTGGGATATTTTCTGCTTCATTAAAGGCAGGCATAGATACGGTTAGACTTCTTCTCACAAAAATCTCCTGTAGGGGCGATTCGTGAATCGCCCCTACCCAATTTATACACTACCTTGCCCGCGCCAGGCTCACTATTTCGCCCCCGCTGACGCGCAGCAAATCATCAAATTCGATGGCCAGGGTGGCCGTGTTACGGCCGCTGCCGCAGTAGACGGTGCCCATTTCGGCCAACTGCTCATCCAGCAGAACAAGGACATTCGACTGTAAGGCAAACGGCCCGACGCCGCCAACCTCAAAACCCAGCTTGGCTTCCACTGCTTCAGGTGACATGCTGGCAACGGCCCGCCGGTTGACGCCACAGCAAGCCGCCAATTGGCGGTAATCGATGCGGTCGTGCCCGCGCAGACCGGCTAAAATGAAACGGCCGTCTTTCACCCGAAACGCCACCGTCTTCAGCATCTTGTCCCGCAAAAAGGGTAGTTTGGTTTCTACCTCCGCCACGGTGTGCACCGGTTCATGTTCGTGCAGTTCGTAAGCCACGCCGCGACTGTCCAGCAAACTCAAAATTTGTTCGTACACTTTCATCTCGACGCGGATTTTAGTAGCTCCACCTGTTTTTGCCGAATAAACTTCGCCAGTGCCAGGCACTTTATTGCGTTACAATATCTTAAATGCAATACCTTTCAAATAACGGCCACCGCTTCTCTGAATGAAATTTCAGGCTGAGGC
>CALBTC010000417.1 GCA_937967805.1 uncultured Anaerolineaceae bacterium | reverse complement strand
GCCGCCATTGACCGGGCCATTGCCGCCGAAGGTGGATTTGGTCCCAACCCACAAACCACCCAGGTGCTAACCCGTTTAGACGACAGCAGCCTGATCAGTCGCGGTGGCACGCTGCGCCTGGTTTCAACTGCAAAAACAAGCATACCCAACGTGGCCGGACCACCGCCCGGCAAACGGATTTCTGTTCCCCTATGGGTTATCCTTTCGGTCGTCATTTTGGTTGGCGGATTAGGAGCCTTTACATTTTTGCGACCGGATGATGCGCCTGAGCCGCCTGTCGTGGAAGGGGAGACGGCCCCTTCGACAAACTCAACAGAGTTGAGCCGCCCAGGGCAGGCTGTTCCCACCACAGCCCCAGAAGCCGCCATCACCGATCTGCCCGAAGCAGAACCAGAACTGATTGCCGTCAATGATGCCGATGAGGACACAACATCTGAACCTGCACCAGATGAAATCGAGCCAACATTGCCACCGCCATCGGCCACAGCCACCATGATGCCCGAGCCTACCTTAATGCCCACAGAGCCACCGACGGCTACCGCTACCAGCTTGCCGACGGCAACGCCCGCCCCGATTGTGTGTATCGGCGCTTCGCCGACGCGCCTTTCGCTGGGGGATAAGGCACGGGTTGTCAATTACCAGATCAACGTACGCTCAGGTCCGGGCACAAACTTTGGCGTGGAAAACACCTTGCTGCCCGGTCGCCTGGTAGACATCGTCGGCGGCCCAGAATGTGATGATGGGCAGCTTTGGTACCAGATACTCAGCGAGCCGTTTACCAACTCTGCCGGTGAGCGCATACAGGTGCAAGGCTGGAGCGTTGAGGAAAGCGGCGGCACTTACTTCCTGGAACCGGCCAACTAAGATATGATGGTGGCGAAAGGATGTAAGCTATGAAGAAACGCCTCTTGTTCCTAACGGCCGTTACACTTTTAATAAGCGCTTGCCTGACGGTAAAACAGGTGCCGCCCACGTTGGTGCCAACCATTGCCATTGATAGCAGTGACACGACAGATAAGTTAAGCAGCACTGTAACGGCCGAACCGGTTGCCTTGCTGCCGGAAACGGCCGTACCCACCCTCACGCTGCCACCCACTAATACAGTTGCCTTTTCACCAACCACAACGCCAACCAACAAACCAACTGCGACGGCCACGGCAACCCCGGCCTGGACAGCCACTGCCACGCTTACGCCTACGGCGACTATCGAACCGACCGCCACCTTTTGGCCCACCGTTACGCGCCAGGTGCTGCCGGAATCCGTCACTGCGGGCCTGGCCCCCTGCCAAACCCGCATCGTGGATACCGAACTGCTGGCGGTGGTGACCCAACAATTTTCCCTGCCGGAAACCTACGCGCCGCCGGACCTGGTGCCCTTGTCAGAATACTTTGATGACAGCATCACGCTGGGGCAAGAGTTGTACGCCCGGCAGGTGATTATTGAGCCGCTGCAACGGATTATTGAAGCGATGCATGGGGCCGGGTTACGGCCGTCTATCATTTCCGCTTATCGCAGCTATGGCGAACAATCGCTGGCCTGGAAATGGTGGAGCAGCCAATATCCGGGGCGAGTGGCCATTTTAAGCGCCCGGCCCGGCTACAGCGAGCATCAATTGGGCACCACGGTAGACTTCGGCTCGCCGGCTATTGATCATCTGTTTCATGTCGATTTTGCCAACACCGCCGAAGGCGTCTGGCTGACAAACAATGCGCATTTGTACGGCTTCACCCTCAGCTACCCGGCCAACACGTATGAGATTACCGGCATCAAGTACGAGCCGTGGCACTTTCGTTACGTCGGGGTGAATCTGGCAACGCAATTGTTCAACTCCGGGCAGCTTTTGACAAGCTGGCAGCTTGAAAATCTCCCGCCGCCTTGCATTCCCTAACACGATATTGCCCTTTTGCTTGTCATTCCCGCGAATGCGGGAATCCACTCTGGCAAACAAAATGGATACCCGCCTACGCGGGTATGACACGACGAAGCGCCAGCATTTAGGGTTGGGCCGTTGGCGTGGGCGTCGCAAAAATGGCCTCACCGGGAGCTGGTGCTGTTGGCGGAAATGGCGTTGCGGTTGATGGGGGAATCAGGTCGCTGCCGGTGATCGCCGCCCGCACCGGCACGCCGGGAATGGCCGAATAGTAGCCGTTCAGGCTGCGCAGCACGCGCTCGAAGGTGTCGCCAAAGCTGTCCAGTTGGTCCAGCGGCACGGTGGCCATCGCGCCAATGGGGTCCAGTGAAATATTATCGTGTGGATAGGCAATGGCACCAAAGAAGACGGCCGTATCTTCCGTGGTGTAAACGGCCGTTACCAGCTCAGGAATGAGCGGATGAGCAGTTGGAGGTTCCACCTGCTGCATGGATAATTCGGCTTCCATCTGGGCGATCTGTTGTTCAACCACAGCCTGCGGCGTGCGGCCAACCTGGCTGTTGAGGTTGTGGAAGAGAATCAGGCGCAGGGGATTGGCCGGTTGGTCTGGACCAGCAAAAGAGCTCCACATGGGCTGCGAGCTGGTCGTCAGCTCTAGCGATTTGAGGGCGTCAAAAACATTCCACTCCGCAGGCGTCATGACGGTAAAGTGAAACTCGGCGGGCCGCCACGGCTGCCAGCCGCTGTAATCGACAGGGGTCAGGCTGGTGATAATCGCTTCCAGCTCGGCGCGGGCGGCCTCTGCACTGTTAGCGGCATGGCGCGTGCTCAACAAAACATGGTGTGTGTCCGTTTCGGCGGTCATGATGGTGACTTGGTTAAACGGCGCTTCGCAGGGAATTTCGCTTCGGGTGTAGGCAGCAGCACGTCCGTTCACCGTGACCGCCCGTAATGTTTCCTGAACGCTCCCCGCATCAAATTCAATAAAGCGGTCAAGAAATTCCACCGGGGTGAGGGGCCTCGTTTCGTCAAAGGGGACCATCCAGATGCCAGCATTTGCATCTGCAGGCATAAATTGGGAACAGGGAACGGCCGTTTCGTTGAGCGGCGTGGCAAAGGTGATGATGGAGCCGTCATCTGTGTCGAAATTGGCAATGGTCCAGGTGGCGGGGAACTGGAAGGCGACGCCGGTTTCCCAGCCATCGTACCAGGTATAGCTGGCTGTTTCGGTTTGGTTAGATGGGGCGGCGGGGGAAACGGCCGTTTGGTTCAATTGGGCCATCATCAAGGCAAACAAGCCAACAATGGCCAGCAGGCCAACCAGGCCTAAAGCCGATGAAAGGTTCAAAAAGCCTGCTTTTGGGGTCATAGGGTTGCTCCTGAGCTGGGGACGAATCTGAGACACGATTTTTTGCGATTCTGCCTGGGTCAGACGCCGGCGTGGGAATGGGTTCCAGGTGCCTTCTTTAAGCTGGGCGATCATCTCCGCGTAGGCGCGGCAGTCGGCGCAGCTTTGCAGATGGGTCTGCAATGCTGTTTCTGTTTTACTGTCCAACGCGTGTTTGCTTTCCGACCAGGCGCGAACCTGTTTGTGAGTTGTTGCGTTCATAACGTCACCGTGTCTTGGGTTAACAAATGGTGCAGCTGCCGGTGGGCATAATGCAGCCGGGAGCGCACCGTGCCGGGCGGCAGCTGTAAAACTTCGGCAATTTCTGGTGTAGAAAGATTGTGGCTGTAGCGTAGCAGAATGGGCAGCCGGTGTTTTTGTGGCAGTTGGTTCACCGCCTGCCACAGCTTTTGGTCCCGTTCGTTTTGGATGGTTTGGGTTTCGGGGGAGGGAACGGCCGTATCCATTTCCGTCTCCCCTTTAAACCAGCGCTGCATTCGCTGCCGCGCCTGTTGCTTTCGCAAGTGGCCGCGCGCCTCGTTCAGCCCGATGCGGTACACCCACGCCTTCAAATTGGTGTGCGGTTCATATTGGTGAATGCGGTTGGCCGCTTTGATCAGCGTTTCCTGGGCCACATCGTCGGCGGCCAGCGGCTCTTGCAAAATGGTCAGGGCTAGGTGGCGCATCGGTTCGTAAAAGTGAGCTACCAGGTAGGTCACAATTTGGTCTTCTGTCGCTTGCTTGCGCTCAAGCAGGTAATCGAGATTGATTGTCATGACGTTCATCACCTATACAATGCGCCAGGGAGCCAAACTGTTCAAAATTGGTGAGAAAATAACGCGGAGGCGCGGAGGCGCGGAGGCGCAGAGAGGCTTGAGAGGAAAACTGTGAGTGCAATAGGCGCAATTCTGCGGGTTTTCATCATGGGTGACGCATTGATTTTAGCCGCCGCGCAAGATGGCTAGGAAGACGACAAAGAGGCACATTCCCAATAAACTGAGGGCGAGACCGGCAACGGCCGTATTCCGCACTGGTTGCTCATCATGCACCTCCAAGAAAAACTCTATCTTTGTTACCGGCTTTCAGCAAAAAAGTTACACCTAAATGATGGACAAGGGGTTAGAAAGGTGTAAAATTATCGTAGCAAAATTGGCTACAGATGGAGAATGAATATGAACTTTGTTCCTTACCGAATTTTACGCAATCAGCCTAAAGTGCTGCGGGAGCGTCTGAAAAGCGAAGGAGAGCTGGTGATCACCAGCAACGGTGAGCCAATGGCTCTACTGTTGGACATTAAGCCTGACCAAATAGAAGAGACGATCAAACTTATTGGCCAACTGCGTGCCCAGCAAGCGGTGTCGGCGATGCGCCAGGCAGCCCGCGACCAGGGGCTGGAACAGTTAGACGAGGATGCTATTGAAGCAGAAGTTCAGGCTGCTCACAGCGCGCGAAAATAGTCCGTTATGCGCATCGTTCTAAACACCAACGTGCTTGTTTCCGGCGTGTTGAATGCTTATGGTGCACCGGGGCGCATTCTGGATTTCATCCTGGCCGGTTCAGTGCAAATTGCCTATGATGATCGCCTGATTGGTGAATACGCCGATGTATTGTCCCGTCCCAAATTTGGCTTTGAACCGGCCCGTATACGCACCCTGCTCAACTATCTCCGCCTCTCTGGCCAACTGGTGGCCGCCCCCCCCCATTCCTGGTTTGGACTCGACGGCCGTACGCGATCCCGACGACCTGTCCTTTGCCGAAGTGGCGGTAGCGGCCGGTGTTGAAGCATTGGTGACGGGAAACGGCCGTCACTTCACCTTCCTCGCTGACTACAACGTCCCCGTTTATGCGCCTGCTGACTTTGTTGCGGTTCATTCGCTCAAATGAGCTATAATTAGCCCATGGCGTACACACCTCCTGATAACGTACAAAAAATCCTCAAAAAGCTGCCCGCCAAAGCCGGCGTTTACCTGCACAAAGATAAACACGGCACCATTATTTACGTGGGCAAAGCAATCAATCTGCGCAACCGGGTGCGCTCCTACTTCCACAAAAACGTCGATTCCATCAAAACCCAGCGCCTGCGCCGCGAGATCACCGATCTGGAAATCATTACCACCGAGTCGGAGCTGGAAGCGCTGCTGCTGGAAAACACCCTCATCAAAAAGCACCGCCCCAAGTACAATGTCCGCCTCAAGGATGATAAACGATACCCGTACATCAAGGTGCACTGGGCCGATCCGTACCCCAAAGTCACTGTCACGCGGCGCATGGAGCGGGACGGCTCGCGTTATTTTGGCCCGTATACCTCTGTGTGGGCCGTGCACCAGACGCTGGATATGCTGCGCAAAATCTTCCCCTATCTTACTTGCGACCGCGTAATCGACGGCAGCGATGAGCGCGCCTGCCTTTACTACGACATCAAGCTGTGCAATGCGCCCTGCATTGGCGCGGTAAACCAACACCAGTACCGTAACATGATCCAATCGTTGATGGATTTTCTGGGCGGCAAGTCGGAGCATATCGTCAAGGACGTGCAGGCCAAGATGGAAAAAGCGGCCGAAGAGCTAAACTTTGAGAAAGCGGCCGATTACCGCGACCAGCTCA
>CALBTC010000416.1 GCA_937967805.1 uncultured Anaerolineaceae bacterium | reverse complement strand
CGCCAAAAATAATAATCCTTTTCTGGTTGTTTTAAACGCTCGGCAGCCAGGTGCGCGCCGGCCAAGCAGTTAAGTGATGTAATGAAATGAAACGTAGTGTGGAGAAAGTGAAATGAAAACCAAAAACCGCAAGCCCGTTTGGGCAGCCTTTCTTATTTTTTGTCTGGGCGTCTTGGGCCTTGTTATCGTCCAAACAAACACCGCAAAAGTGCAGGCCGAACAGTCCGGTTCGGCCGATGAATTTGTTTATCTGCCGTTTGTGTCTAAAGCGCTGGATTGCAGCGTGCCGGGAGCCGGCTACAGCGGCATTCCTATTGCCTCTGCCCCTACCGGCATACCGGCGGCAGAACATCCGGACATCAACCTGGCCATCCGCGGTTACGAACAGGTAAGCGCCCCCCTCACGCTGGTGGAATACGGCGGCGGCACAGACACAAATGCGCCGCAGCTAGACACTTTGTTCGCCACGCCCAAAGTGCCAACGTTTACCAATGCTTACCAGATTTACCGCTGGGGCTGGGATTGCGACTGCCGGCTGGAGCTGATGAGCAGTTGGCCTACCACGCTGCTGGGCATGGGTACAACTCCCGGTGAAACCATCCACGTACCCGACTCTGGCTATGACATTGGCGGTGGCAATGATGTGATGGTTCTCTACGCTACCGACAATCGCATCACCCTGAAATACACCAGGGAAGACAACGTCGTCAGCGGCTACACGGCACATATCGAAGACGTCTGTGTCGACCCGGCGCTGGTGGCTCTGTATGATTCGTTAAACGCCGCCGGGCGGGCCCAGCTGCCCGCGCTTCAGGGGGGCCAGGCGTTCGGCCGCGCCCTCGGCAATGAAATCAAGGTCTCGATTCGGGATACGGGCAACTTTCTCGACCCACGCTCGCGCAAAGATTGGTGGCAAGATTATTAATCTTTTGTCAGCCAACGCTAGCTTCACAAAGAAGAAAAATCTGCTGATAAAAATCCCTCTCAACTTAAATCCAGTTTTTGCTGAAGGCGGTTGAGGCGGTGTTCCAGCTCGGCGCGGACGGGGTGATGCTGGCCGCGCCGGCCCCAGCTGGCCACCAGATTGAGCGCCTGTTCGGTCCAGAAACGCGCCTGCTCCAGTTCCTGGGTTTGCCATTCGTAATATTTGGCGATTTCTACATGGGCGGACACATCATCCAGGCTGGTGGCGGCAATTTGCTGCCAGATGCGGAGGGCTTCTGTGTAACGGCCGTCTCGCTTCAGCAGCAAGCCCAACCGGTGCAAATTGGCATGATACAGCTCCAGCGGTAAATCGCCCTGGGCGGCCAAGCGTAAATTCTGCTCTGCCTCCTGGCTAAGGCCCAGATCTGCCTGCCATTTGCCCAGGCTAAACAGGTCGATGGGGTGATCCGCCGGATCAGGCCGGCTGAGCAGGCGCGTCACCCGCGCCGCTAAGGTCACCATCGACACCATGTCGATCTGGTTGTGATAAAAAACACGCACCAGCTCGCGGGCGTCGCCGCTGCGCAGGTAGTGGTTGTACAGGCTGGGAATGAGCCAGCCGGGCACGTCGTCCTGGCTGCGGCGCAGCCCCAGCAGGCTGCCTTCCAGCGAGCTGAGGGCGCAGGAGCCCAGCCGGTGCCGCCACAGGCGCCGCGCCGGATGCAGCAAATCGAGGTGGGGCCGGTCGCGCAGGTCGGCGGGCATGCGGTTCATGATGAAGCGGCTTTCTAGCAGGGGGATGTCGAAGGAACGGCCGTTAAACGTGACAAACCCCGCTTTTTCGGCCAGCAGCTCAGCCAGCAGCAGCAGCAGGGCCGGCTCGTCACCGTGATCACGCAAAAAATATTGGCGCACCACAAAGCGATCCTTACCCTGGCTGCCCGGCTCAAAAAAGCCGACGCCCACCATGAAGGCCAGCGTGCCGGCCCCGGCCAGCCCGGTTGTTTCCGTGTCTAAAAAGAGAAAGTCACGAAAGTCGTGCTGCGCCAGCCGCTCATCCTGCACAAACGGAGCGGCCACAGCCGGACTGAAATTGAGCAGATCGGCCAGCCGGTCATTGCCGTGCTGGTGGTCCAGCGTGTAGACCTGGTCCAGTACAAAACAGTCGCCATCGGCCGTGGCGACAATGTCGCCACCGGGGAGCAGGGTTTCCAGGGGCTGGATGTCGTCGTCTTCGGAGAGGTTGGGCGAGGTTGGGGGGGTGAACGGCCGTAACAACTCCTCATCTACCGGCGGGGCAGGCTTCAGCTTGCGCGCTGGCTTGAGCTGCCCCGCGCCGCGCACCACGCCCAGGCGGCGCAGCTTCTTTTGTAGGTCTTCTTTCTGGTCGGCCATATGTTCTAATTGTAAGCGGCCCGGTGAGGAATCGCAACCTGGCCTCACAGAGCACAAAAGTCTGCTTGGCGTTTAAAAACAAATCGGGTAATGGTAGGGGCGCATCCCCGTGTGCGCCCCAAAAAGGGCAAACATGGAGGTCTATGGAGGTCTGCCCTACCCGAGATCCTTGCCCATTTTAATTCTTAAATAATTACAACGTCAAAACTGTTTTCCCGTATAATGGGATTATGCCCGACTCTTTGCTCAAAACGAAGCTGTATGCTCCCCAAAAACGGCCGAATCTCGTCCCGCGCTCTCACCTGATTGATCGGCTGAATCAAGGGCTGCAGCTTGGGCACAAACTGTTTCTCGTCTCTGCCCCGGCCGGGTTTGGCAAAACGACGTTGGTAAGCGAATGGAGTCAAGCTGTGGCTGAGGCCGGGGCCCCGTGCGACATTGCCTGGCTGTCCCTGGATGAGGCAGACAATGACCCCACGCGCTTCCTGGCTTACTTTGTTGCTGCCTTGCAAACGATTGTGCCGAATTTGGGAGAAGGGGTATTGGCCGGCCTGCAATCGCCCAAACCGCCGCCCATCGAATCGATGCTGACCAGCTTGCTCAATGAAATTGCTGCCGTTCCCGATAAACTCATTCTTGTGCTGGACGATTATCACCTGATTGAAGCCAGCCCAATTGATAAAGCGCTCACCTACCTGCTCCAACATCTGCCACCGCAAAAACATTTGGTTATCACCACCCGCGAAGACCCAAACATGCCCCTGGCCCGGTACCGCGCGCGCAGCCAGCTTACCGAGCTGCGCGCCGCCGATTTGCGTTTTACGTCGACTGAAGCGGCCGTATTCCTCAACCAGGTAATGGGCCTGAAACTGTCCAGCGAGGATGTCGACGCCCTGGAAACTCGTACCGAAGGCTGGGTTGTCGGTTTGCAGCTGGCCGCCCTGGCCATCCAGGGCCACCTCGCCTTACAGGATAACAATGACAGTGCCGGCTTCATCAAATCGTTCACCGGCAGCCACCGTTTTGTGATGGATTACCTGGTTGAAGAAGTGCTGAACCAGTTACCGGCAGACATCCAGACGTTCTTGCTGCGCACCTCCATTCTGGAACGCATGTGTGGCCCGCTCTGTGAGGCGGTTGTGGGACGAGAAAGCCAGGATATTCTGGAATACCTGGAACAGGCCAATCTGTTCATCGTGCCCCTGGATAACGAGCGGCGCTGGTATCGCTATCACCATTTGTTTGCCGATTTGCTGCGGCAGCGGTTGCAGCAAAGTAAGGATGTGGACGAATTACATAAACGCGCCAGCCAATGGTATGAAGAAAATGACCTGGAGATTGAGGCATTTCATCACGCAACGGCCGCTAACGATGTTGAGCGGGCCGAGCGATTGATTGAGGGCAAGGGAATGCCGCTTCACTTTCGCGGCGCGGTGATGCCTGTGCTTAACTGGCTAGACTCGCTGCCCAAAACGGTGCTGGATGCCTGGCCCTCGCTGTGGACGTCGTATGCTTCGGTACTGCTGGTGACCGGGCAGGGAGCCGGCGTCGAAAAGACGCTGCAAGCGGCCGAGGCAACCTTACAAGAAGCAGAGCCAGACGACAAAACCAGGGACCTGATCGGCCGAATTGCCGCCATCCGGGCCACGGCCGCCGCCAATCGGAATGAAGTAGAAACCATCATCAGCCAATCCCGCCGCGCCCTGGAATATTTGCATCCCAACAATCTGGCGTTTCGCACGTCTACCGCCTGGAAACTGGGCTTTGCCTATCAGCTTCAGGGAGACCGCGCCGCCGCCAAAAAAGCATTCACCGAAGTCATCTCTATCGGCCAGGCATCTGGCAACACGGTCTTTACCCTGCTGGCCACTATCGGTCTGGGCCTCTTGCAAGAGGTAGATAACCAACTGCATCAAGCAGCAGAGACTTACCGGCGCGTTTTGCAACAGTTAGGAGAACGGCCGCTGCCGTTTGCCTGCGAAGCCCATCTTGGCCTGGCGCGGGTAAGCTATGAGTGGAATGATCTGGCGGCAGCCCAACAACACGCCGAGCGGAGCATTGAACTGGCACGTCAGGTAGAAAACAATGACAGATTTATTGCCAGCGAGACATTTCTGGCCCGCGTAAAACTGGCCCAGGGAGACGTGGCCGAAGCAACCACCATTTTGGCCGAAGCCAAACAGTCGGCGCGCCAGCATAACTTTGTGCAGCAGTTGGCGGAGGTGACGGCCGTACAAATCCTCATCCTCCTGCAACAAGGCAATGTAACGACGGCGGCCAAACTTACCCAAGAGCATACCCTTCCCCTCAGTCAAGCCCGGCTACACCTGGCCCGGGAAGAGCCAGACAAAGCGTTGGCCACGCTGGAGCCGGTACGCCGGCAAGCAGAGGCCAGGGAATGGCGGGATGAACAGCTCAAAGTCATGGTGCTGCAAGCGATGGCACGTCGGGCGCAAGGCAACACGGAGCAAGCCATGCAGCGGCTGGGTAACGCGCTGGCGCTGGCCCAGCCCGGCGGCTTCATTCGCCTGTTTGTCGATGAAGGTCAGCCGATGATGGCCCTGTTGTCGGCTGCATCTGCCTACGGCATCATGCCGGGGTACACGGAAAAGCTGTTGGCCGCCTTCAAAGCTGAGGCAGAAGTTCAGCCCATTCCTTTTGCTGCCCATCCCCTCATTGAACCGTTAAGCGTACGGGAGCTAGAAGTTCTAGAACTCGTCGCTGAAGGCCTCACCAATCGGGAAATTGGTGAACGGCTTTTCCTGGCGTTAGACACCGTCAAGGGTCACAACCGGCGTATCTTTGCCAAGCTGCACGTACAACGGCGCACTGAAGCTGTAGCCCGTGCCCGCGAGTTGGGCCTGTTGTCGTTGTAACGGCCGTTAACCCACAAATTTCCCCATCGCAGTTAAAATCGAGGTATTCCCTTTACATATCTTCCCTCTGCGTTCTCCGCGCCCTCCGCGGTTAGATAAACGCAACAACACCCCAATCAACACTTTCGTGTCTACACGCCAACACCGTGCGGCCGTTATGCTATTTACAGTTTTAGCAAGAGTGAAAACGGCCGTAACAGGACAGACGCATGGCAAACAACCACAACCCCAAAACTGATCCAGATAAAGCAATGGTCTATCAAATCAGGATCAGGGGCCATCTGGATTGTCAATGGACAGACTGGTTTGAGGGCCTGACCATCACGCTGGAAGACAACGGCGACACACTTTTAGCCGGCCCGGTGGCCGATCAGGCAGTGCTGCATGGCTTGCTTAGAAAAGTGCGTGATTTAGGTATGCTTTTACTCTCGGTCATTTGCGTTGAGAGTGACCAGACAGAAAAGTCGGAAGTTAAACATTAAAACCTATCAACCTTCAACAACAGGAGAAAATGTGGCCCAACTGGCCGATTACCAGACCACCCTGACGGTATGGATTTTCATCGCCTACTGGGTCTCCGGCTTCTGCCTGGTTGTCGTGGCCCTGGCGCTCTACGAACGCCTAAAAGCCAGCGAGCCAGCCTTGATGCAGCTATCCACCGTTGAGCTAAGCTGAAAACCAGAAGGCATATATACCCCGTCACAGCCTCCTTGAGCTTAGTGATGCTGAGATGGCCCAACACGTCAAAGGCTGTAACGCCGTTGCTTCTTGCCTGGGACACAAGTGGAGAGGGCAAATGCCGGTGATCTACAATAGAGCATAGAAGTAGATATTTATCATCCTGGAGACAAAGATATGAAAGCAATTCTATTTAACAAATATGGTTCACCTGACGTGCTGAGACTTGAGGAAGTAGAAAAACCTACGCCTAAAGAGAATCAGGTTCTGGTCAAAGTGATGGCAGCAGCGGCAAATCCACTAGACTGGCACCGCATGAGAGCCGACCCTTTCCTCGTGCGTCTGGGGGAAGGCTTTTTCCGACCGAAGAATCCCAGGCTTGGGGCCGACTTTGCCGGGCGGGTTGAGGCAGTCGGCAAAGACGTCACTGAGTTTCAGCCGGGCGATGAGGTGTTTGGCGAGGGTATCGGCGGGTTTGCTGAGTACGTGTGTGCTGCTGAAAGAATTGTGGTGCACAAGCCGGCCAACGTATCGTTTGAGGAAGCAGCGGCCGTTCCCGTCGTAGGCCTTACCGCTTTGCAAGGCCTGCGCCATGCCGGGGAGATTCAGCCGGGGCAAAAAGTTTTGGTCAACGGCGCATCCGGCGGTGTAGGCACATTTACCGTGC
>CALBTC010000415.1 GCA_937967805.1 uncultured Anaerolineaceae bacterium | reverse complement strand
TGTGCCCCACGGCCGGATGCACCACCATGCCCGCCGGCTTGTTGATGATGAGCATATCGACATCCTCGTAGCGGATGTCCAGCGGAATCGGTTCGGGAATGAGTTCGGTTTCTTCCGGCTCCGGCAGAGTGACGCTGACTTCTTCGCCCCCTTCCAGGCGCAAATTGGCCTTGGCAGGACGGCCGTTTACCAAAATTTGCTCTTCCTTCAACAAACGCTGGATTTGGGTGCGCGACAGGTCTGGTAATTCTTTGGTTAACACCTTATCCAGCCGCTGGCCGGGTGCGTTCAGGTGCAGGGTCTGGCTTTGGCTACTCATGGCCGGGATCGGTTTGTGGGGGAACGGCCGTTTCCAGCGGCATTTCCTGGTCATTCTCTTCTTGCTGGCGGGCCTTCAGCTCGCGCGATTCGCGCCAGACCAATACGCCCAGGATGACCGCGCCGGAAACCACCGCCAGATCGGCCAGGTTAAAGATGTACCACGGGCCAATGTCGATGAAGTCGGTGACGTGGCCAAGGCGGAAGCGGTCGATCATGTTGCCCAGCGCGCCGCCCATTTGCAGCCCCAGCGCCAGGCGCAGCAGCCGCTGGTTGCCGGGCAAAATGTGGTTGTAATAGATGATGCCCAGGCTCACCACAATCGCCAGGTAGCGGAAAATATCGCCGCCGCCGGCAAACAGGCCAAAGGTGGCGCCGGTGTTGTAAATGTGGAAGATGCGAAACACCGATTCCAGGCTGGGGATGGGGGCGTATACTTCAAACAGGGCCAGATTGCTCTCGACGAGGTATTTGGTGAATTGATCGAGACCAATCGCCACCAAAGCGACGATGAAGAGGATGAGTCGTTCGGAGATGGAGGCGCGTGATTGCTTTTTTGGAGGAACGGCCGTTTCCGGTTCGGCCGTTGATGTCATTTCAGGTTCATTCATAGCTAAATTTTACCAATCCCCGATCAAGTTTGCGAGTTGGTATCAGACCCTGGCCAATACGGCTCACTGCCATTGCCATAGGCCCAGGCCAGCAGCCCGTGCAGATTGCGCAGCAGGGCAGGGACAAATTGCGGGCTGTAGCCGTGTTTGGCGTCATATTTTTCGGCCAGCCATGCCGCCACTTTTTCAGAGGGAAAGGTATTACTAGCCCACTGTTGCCGCCCTTGAACGGCCGTAATCCCTAAACCATCCTCAATTGCCTCCTGCCACTCTTTTGCCGATTGCGGAAATTCCATTTTTTATTCTTCCTTTGCCTATGTTGTACTCTTTTCTGCAATAAAAACGGTGACGGCGCTGCGTTCAAACTGAATCTGCTTAATGCTAACCTGGAAGCCCGCGGCGGCAAACCGCTGGCGAAACGGCGTCCATAAATCCGGATCGGGCCAATTGTGGGCTTCATCGACGCTAAACGCGCCGCTGCGCTGGCCGGTGATGCGAAACAGCCAGTCGATCAGCCGGTGCAGCAGGCCGCGTCCGATAAGATGCCCCTCTGGCACGACGACGAGACGGCCGTCTGCCCGCAGCACCCGATAAATTGCCGCCAGACTCGCTGAATCCACAATGTAGTCGGTGGGGAAGGTGGCGAGGGCGGTGTGGAAAACGGCCGTGTCCAGTGGCAAATCTTGCACTTTTGCCCGAATCAAATTGGTAGGCAGCTTCTTTTTGTGCAGCCTGCGCCGGGCCTGCCGCCCCATGTAAGGCGATAAATCGACACCGATCACTGAATGTCCGGCAGACTGCAATTCAACGAGCAAATGGCCCGGCCCGTGCCCAATTTCCAAAACGTTGGGCCCCTGCACAAACGGCAGGCCCGCCCGCTGCCAGCGCACCCATTCCCCCAACGACACCAGCCAGCTGACCAGATCATACGTCCAGGCCAGCTCATAATACAGCAGGCGAAAACCAAACCGAACCAGAGTAACCCACAACTTATGAATCATGAACCTCGCATCAAAAGCAAATCACGAATTTAACGAATAGACGAATGAAACAAATGAGATAAATATACAGCTCGTTGGCCAAGATTGGGCCAATTTTCTCTGGAAATGCCTTCTCACCGAAAAAATTGGCCCAATCTTCAGAGCACTAAAAATTCGTGCTATTCGTTTATTCGTCCTATTCGTGTTTCATCTCCTCACATGCCAGAAGCGGCGACCGATTGTATACTTGATCCAATCATTGCTAAAACAAAAAAAGGATTTGTTCATGGAAATTAAACGAATCGGTATCAGCACCGGTGGTGGGGATGCGCCTGGCCTCAACGCGGTTATCCGGGCGATTGTGCTGGCGGCAGTGCAGCGCGGCTGGGAATGTGTCGGTATTCGTGATGGGTATAACGGGCTGTTGCTGCCCGAGAATTATCCCGAAGGGGGACTTATGACCCTGACGCCTGATGTGGTGCGCGGCATTACGCACCTGGGCGGCACCATTTTGGGCACCACCAACCGTGGGAATCCCCTGGCGTATCCGGTTTTGGGTGAAGATGGCCAATATCATGAAGTAGACCGCTCCGATGAGCTGCTGGACGCCTTTGCCGAGCATAAGCTGGATGCGCTAATAGCCATTGGCGGCGATGGTTCGTTGGCCATTGCCGGGGCATTGGCTGACAAAGGGCTGCGCGTGGTGGGCGTGCCCAAAACCATCGACAATGATTTGGATAAAACGGTGGCGACGTTTGGTTTTAACACGGCCGTCTACTTCGCCACCGAATGTATAGATCGTTTGCACACAACGGCCGCTTCCCACCAGCGCATCATGGTTGTCGAGGTGATGGGGCGCTACGCTGGCTGGATAGCCCTGAATGCCGGGGTGGCCAGCACGGCCGACGTCATTTTGCTGCCCGAAATCCCATACGACATCAACAAAGTTGTGGAGAAGATTCAGTCTCGCGATGAACGGGGGCGGGACTTTTCCATCGTGGTCGTGGCTGAGGGGGCGCGCCCCATTGGCGGTGATTTGACCATCATTGGCAAAGAGGTGGGGCAGGCAGAGCGTTTGGGCGGCATTGGCCACAAAGTTGGCGCAGCCCTGGAAGCGCTCACCGGCAAAGAGACGCGGGTGGTGGTGCTGGGGCACCTGCTGCGCGGCGGCAAGCCCACCGCCTATGACCGGCTGTTGTCGCTCCGCTTTGGAGCTGCGGCCGTACGCGCCCTGGCTGAAGGCGAAACGGGCATCATGGTGGCGCTCGATCCGCCCACGGTGAATTATGTACCTTTGTCTGAGGTTTCGGGCCGTATGAAGCAGGTGCCGCTGGACTGTGACACCATCCTTACCGGTCGCGATTTAGGAACTTCCTTCGGAGATTAATCAAGACAAAAGTTGACTGATACGCTTCCACCGGCTGAAAAGTCGGTGGTGGATTTTGTTTGGTAGGAATTTGTAATTGTCTATGGCTTTAACACAACAACGACGCGCCATTTTCCATTTGCTGGACGAAAAGAATCCGGCTGATGCGATGGCCGCTTACTTTGCTTTTTATCATCCAGATGATCGCACCATTTTACGTCCGTATCCCTACACCGCTCCCAGAGCAAAAGGGTACGTAGCCTTATCGCGCACCGGAATGGATCTGTTTCGGCCGTTTGTCACCCTGCGCCTGCCCATCCACGACATGCAAATCAGCACCAATGTGGTTTATGAGGCAATTGATGTGGGAACGGCCGTAATCCTCAACGCCCCAACCCGCTATGCCCCCCTGCTGCACGCCCTGTTCGACATTCAAACCGAAGAACATCTCAGCCTGTACCGGTTACGGCCGGCCGGCTTTGAACCCATTATCAACGTGCTGGTGACGCAAGACAAAGCGCCCAACGGTCTACCCCGCTTCCTTATTCGCGACCGGGACAATGACGTGGTTGGTGCCTCGGCTACGCTAAACTGGCAGTCACCCAGCTATGCTGAAATCGGCGTAAACACCCAGCCAGGTTACCGGCGGCGCGGCTGGGGTCGCAGCGTGGTCTCGGCGATGGCCAATTATTTGCTGGAAAACGGCCGTACCCCCCTCTATGTCGTGGCCCAAAACAACGAAGCTTCAATCCAATTAGCAGAGAGCGTTGGCTTCAGCGACAGCGGCGTGCGCGAAATCATGATACAGGCTGCGCTCAAGCCACATCCCTGACCGATTGTTTCTCCTTTTTTTCACGAGCTTTCACGCGAATTTCATAGACATTGCCCCCCTTCAATGATAATTTTTTATCAGCATGAGCGGTACAGGAATTAAAGAAAGCGATGTATTGGTAGTTTTTTGTTTTGGCAAAGCACCATAAGCCCTCGCCGCTGGGGTTTTGGTGCTTTTTGCAATGTGTACTCAACGCGGAGGTAACGGAATGAGTAAACAATCTGGTATGGTTAAGTGGTTTAGTCGGTTGAAAGGATACGGGTTTATTAACCCTGATGATGGTGGGCAGGAAGTGTTTGTACACTACTCCGCGATTGAAGGGGATGGTTACCGCAACCTTTACGAAGGGGATCGAGTCGATTATGAGCTGGTCGATAAAGGGCGTGGCCCCCAGGCTCAGAGCGTGACCGCCAAGCGCAGCTTTGGCCCCAGCGAATAACCTGGAACAAACCAAAATGCAATAGAATCCCTCTGGATAAACGGACAAACTGCTGCCAGGGGGATTTTTTTTATTGATTGATAATGACAACGCCATTGTCCCGATCATCTTCATCGTCGTCCTTGATGATCAGGTTGATGAGGCTGCTGACGATGCTGATGACAAGGGCGCCCAAAAAGGTGGCCCAAAAACCGGTGGACGTGAGGCCCAAATCAAATACGTCAGACAGCCAGACGGTTAGCGAGAGCATGATGGTGTTAACGACGAGGACGAACAGTCCCAACGTTAGAATGATAAAGGGGCAGGTGAGCAGGAGCAGCAACGGCCGTACCAGCGCGTTCACGACGCCAAAAACCAGCGCCACCAGCAGCAGCGAGGCGGTGCTGCCCACGTAGTCAAGTCCGGGCACCAGCTCCACCGCTGCCCAAATGGCAACGGCATTCACGACCAGTCGAATCAAAAAACGAAACATAGTTCTCTCCGTGTAAATACGTAAACTGCGACACAATGGTCCTTACAGACTATTTACCTGTGACACAACCTTTCATACAATGGTGTCATGGCAACAAACCCACTCACTCAAGAACCAAAGATCCTTGTTGTAGATGATGAGCAGTCGCTGGTGAATCTTTGCTTGCTTATTCTAGAGCAGGCGGGTTATAAAGTACGCGGCGCGCTTAGCGGCAAACAGGCATTACAAATGGTGGGAGATGAGATGCCAGACCTCATTCTGCTCGACGTGATGATGCCGGGGATGGATGGCATTGAGGTTTGCCGACGCATTCGTGAACTGGTGCCTGAGCAACGGCCGTATATCCTCATGTACACCGCCGATGACCGCCAATACACCAAAACCGAAAGCATCAATGCCGGAGCCACCGACTTTATCTCCAAAGATACGCCAATTTTTGATTTGCCCGGTAAAATCCAAAATTATCTGAGATCTACAGCTTAGTTAAGAAAGTTTGCGCCAGCGAACTGTTTTCCTTCATGCGCCGCACCAAAAAATCTACTAAAAATGGAAAATGCATAAACGTGCGCTGCATCCAGTAGGAATTGCGCATGCTTTGCCACATATGGTCATGGCAAAGCTGCTCGTAAACCTGCATCTTGCTGCGTGAGACGTCGTTGGCTTGTAATGCCTCATCCGCTACCTGGGCCGCCAACTCTGCCGAAACCAGCGCATTATGAATGCCGCCGCCGGTTAACGGATTAATGAAACCGGCAGCATCCCCCACCAGAATGGCCCCATCAAAAACGTGGTCCAAATGTTTCTGTGAACCAAAATTAAGCTGCCAGGTGGCCACATCCTGCAGTTTCCCGCCATTTAGTAGGCGTTTTTTGATCTCCGGCCTCTCTAGAAAATCTTGCAGCATTTGTTCCAGGTTGTACTTTTTCTTGCGAAAATGATCCAGTCGCATCCCCAGGCCGATGTTGGCCTTGTTTTTGCCGATGGGGAAGATCCAGGCGTAGCCGGGCAAAATATCTTTGTAAAGGTAAAACTCAACTTCTTTGGGCAGCTCTTGAATGTCAATGTAAGCGCGCAGGGCGACGGCGCGATGGCCATCGACATGTTGCTCGTTTTTGGGGCGGAGATTGCGGGCGACAACGGAGGTCACCCCATCGGCGCCAATAACCAGTCTGGCACGGATGTCTTGGGTACGGCCGTTTGCCTGTACCTGCATTCCCACCACTTTGCCGTTTTCCACAATGGGGGCTTTGGCCTGCGCCTGGCAAAATTCCGCACCGGAGTCAGTGGCCTGTTCTTGAATAAGGGCATCAAAATAAATTCGCGGGGCAACGTATGAATCGCTGCCTTGTTTGCCGTGCTGAAACTTGGCGTGCAGCT
>CALBTC010000414.1 GCA_937967805.1 uncultured Anaerolineaceae bacterium | reverse complement strand
TAAATTCGGGTTTCGCATTACACAGTTGCTTCGAGCCGCTTTTGGCGAGAAATCTTTCTAAGCCTGGCCATCTTTTTACTTGGCTCAAGTTTAAGGATTTCTCCCTTTGGTCGAAATGACAAGCTATGGTGATATGTTATTACCCAATTTATTTCTCAAAGTGCAATTTAGATAAACCTATTGGATTTGGCTGCATTCGTCAATCCGCTCCCTAGCTATTCGGTATTTCCTGTGGTGCCATGACAAAGGCGTATTCGTACAGGTAGAGACCCACGGCGGCAAAAACGGCCGCAACCGCCCCCACAATTGCCACCTCCGCAAACAACCAAACCAGCAGCAGCGGCAACACGTGCCCCAGCCCGATGCTGCCCAGCCAGAAATGGTTTTTGTAACGGCCGTGGCTAATCTCATGCGCCGCTTTGGCCGCCACCTCGCTGGCGTGCGGGATGGAAAACTCGCCAACCAGGGTGATGAACAAATCCACCAGTAGCGCCACGATGAAGATGATGGCGCTCACTTCCGGCATGTCGCGTGGCAAATCCAGGAACAAATCGAGCAGCAGGAACATGCCCGAACCCATCATGAAAGCCTGCACCACCAGGTGAAACGGCAGCAGCGGACTTTGCCACAAATCGCGCCCTTCGGCCTGGGCAAAGAGGAAGGCGGTGTAAACGGCCGTTCCCACCGCAAACGGCAATCCCAGCCACAGAAACACAGCGCGTAGACCCGGCACATCATAATCAAACAGCAGGCCGCCCAGCTCCAACAGCCACCACAGCCCGGTAACCGTGCTCAGGCCGATGAGCAGCACCGCGCCGCGGGCCAGCCAGCTTTTCCACTGCGGCCGCAGCAAAATGTAGAGGAATCGCTCCGGCTTCTCCAAATCATAAACCAGCAGTGCGGTCGTAAGACCCACAAACAGCAACGAGAGGAAACCGGCGACCGCGGCAACGGCCGCATCAAAGCGGAACCAATCCAGACCCCAGCCCAGCGCCAGCACCATGAAGATGCCCGCGCCGATGCCTTTGGTGACCAGATACGCCGGAACGGGCCAGTGCCACGGGATTTTGTGCTGGGCATTGTAGCCCACCTGGACCATATGATCTGCCATACGGCCGTTCCCTAACTGAATCGGCCCGGCCCACGGCTGCCCCTGCGTCCCCGGCGTCCGAATCGGCGTTCCGTTGGAATGGGTGATGGGGTGAGCGGGTGAAGGGGTGACCGATTTGTGATTTTTCACCCGTTCACCCCCACTCCCGTTCACCCGTTCATGCAATGGGATCACATCTGCCCACATAAAGCTCTCCGGCGTGCGCTCGGTGGCTGTGGGGTGCATCACCACGTCGTTGCCTTCGATGTAGAATAGCTTGGGTGCGGTGCCCTGCTCCGGTTTGCGCACAGTCACGTCCTGCCTGGCCAGCAGCCGGCTGATTTCGCTCTGCGGGTCGTTCATGTCCCCGGCGATGATGGCGTGTTCCGGACAAACCACCACGCAGGCCGGCTCCAGGCCAATGTCGGTGCGGTGGGCGCAGTAATGGCATTTGGCCGCCGTGCCGTCGTCCGGGTCGATGTAGATAGCGTCGTACGGACACGCCTGCATACACGCCTTGCAGCCGATGCAAACGCTGTTGTCGAACTCCACGATGCCGTCGGCCCGCTGGTACATCGCCTGGGTGGGGCAGATGCGCACGCAGGGCGGATTGGCGCAATGGTTGCAGCGCGTCACCTGAAAGTGGCGGCGCGTGTCTGGATAAGCGCCCGTTTCCACGTATTTAACCCAGGTGCGGTAGACGCCCAGCGGCACTTCATTTTCGCTTTTGCAGGCGGTGGAGCAGGCATGACAGCCGATACATTTACGATTGTCGATGATGAATCCGTAATTTTTTGCGGCACTATCAGTGGTGAGCGGGGAAATTTCTGTCATAATATTATTGGCTGAAACTGTACTTATCGAAAAGATAAATGAGCGGCAGATGAAGTTAATGAGGCCAATTATGCGAGGGTTACTGCGGAAAGACAACCTATCGATTTTGTTTTTACGGAACCCTTGCGCCATCATTACAAAATCTTTACAAAGCATATTGTATCTTTCTCGGGGGAGACTCGAAGGGTTTAGTACAGTTGAGACCTGGATAATTAAAAGGCAAACCCTTCGAGTCTGGATAGCCTATGAAATCTGCTCAAATACTTGTTGTTGAAGATGAAATTAGTATTCAAACCATTGTCCGCACCTACCTGGAAAGCTCAGGTTACAGCGTCACTGTGGTAGACAACGGCCCAGAGGCACTGGCGCAGGCGCAGGTGCTCCAGCCGGACCTGGTGATTTTGGATTTGAATTTGCCGGGGATGGACGGCATGGAGGTGGCAGCGCGGCTGCGCGATGCGTCCGGCGTCTATATTTTGATGCTTTCGGCGCGGGGTGAGGAAGCCGATCGGGTGGCCGGGCTTCGCCTTGGCGCGGATGATTACCTGACCAAGCCGTTTAGCCCGCGGGAGCTGGTGGCCAGAGTGGAGGCTGTTTTGCGTAGGCGGCGGGAAACGGCCGTTTCCCCCTCAACCATCTACACCTTCCAACACCTCTCTATCGATCCGGACAGCCACGAAGCCGTTGCCGATGGGCAGCAGCTGGAGCTCACAGCTACCGAATTCCAGGTGCTGCTGGAGCTGGCTAAAAACGCCGGTCGCGTTCTCACCCGCGACCAGCTTCTTTCTCTGGTGTGGGGCAGCGACTATTACGGCAATGACCGGGTGGTTGACGTGTACGTTGGCCAGGTGCGGCGCAAGCTGCAAGACGCTACCGGCCGGTTGCTCATTGAAACGGTGCGGGGGATTGGGTATAAGTTTGTAGACACGAAACGATGACAAGGTGAACGGGTGAACGGGTGAAATTTGTCACCCGCTCACCCGTTCACCCTTGCACGAGGTTTTATGCCCTGGTACAAACGACTGCGCTGGCGCTTGATTGGCTCCCAATTTTTGGTGGCGCTGGTGGGCGTCAGCATCATGATGTTGGCCACGCGCATCATTATTTTGAACAGCGCGCCCGTTGTTTTGCGCCCTTTGCTGGAAGCACTTCTGCAAAACCCTGACACCCTGGCGCAGACTGAAGCTGATCTGATTATTGCCTTTCGCAACGCGGTGCTGTTTTCTGTGCTGTTTGCTGCCTTAGGCGCGGTGGCCGCCGGTGTCTTTTCTTCACTATTGCTGTGGCGCACCATCATTCATCCGCTGCGGCAGGTGGCCGACAGCAGCCAGCGCATTGCCGACGGCCGTTTCGACGAGCGCGTCAACGTGCCGGAAAGCAGCGGCGAGGCGATGGCCCAACTGGTCACCAGCTTTAACCAGATGACGGCCACGCTGGAAGAAGTGGAGCAGCAGCGCGTGACCCTGCTGGGCAACATCGCCCACGAGCTGCGCACGCCGCTTGCCGGACTGAAAGGGTATCTGGAAGGGTTGCTGGACGAGCTCTTCCCGGCCAATGAGGAGACCTTTGCCTGGATGACGCAGGAGGTGGACCGGCTGGGGCGGCTGGTGGATGATATTCAGCATTTGTCCCGGATTGAATCGGGCCAATTTTCGCTAGATTTTCAGCCGGTGGACGTGCAGCAGTTGGCGCAGCGGGTACTGTCTCAGCTTGCCGTGCAGGCGCAAAGCAAGCAGATTGATCTTCGGCTAGACAGGGGAAGCGGCCCTGTTCTGGTGCAGGCCGATGCCGATCGCGCCGCCCAAATTTTGATTAACCTCATTGGCAACGCGATCCGCTACACGCCGGAAGGCGGTTTGGTGCGGGTGAGCGTGCTGGAAAACGGCCGTTTCGCCGAGGTCACCGTGCAGGATAATGGCATCGGCATTCCGGCTGAATCATTGCCTTACCTGTTTGAGCGGTTTTACCGGGTGGACCAATCGCGCGCGCGGGCCAGCGGCGGCAGCGGCATTGGTCTCACCATTTCACGCCACCTGGTGTGGGCCATGGGCGGGGAATTAACGGCCGTTTCTGCTGGTCCTGGAAAGGGGAGCTGCTTCACATTTACCTTGCCGCTGGCGAAAAGCGGTTAACCGCAAAGAACGCCAAGAGCGCAAAGATTTAATAGTTTTTCCTTCGCGTGCTTTGCGCCCTTTGCGGTTCACTTAATTTACTGTGACCGGTACCGCTGTTTTTTCCACGTCTCGAAGGCGGCGGCAAACCCGTCGGCCAGCGTGGTGGAAGGGGCGTCCAGGTAGACTTCGGGTTTGGCATTGGGCGGCAGCCCGTTGGGGTAGCGCATGGCGATTTTACTAAAGACGTTGCCGCCATGCCCCACGTAACATTCCGGTTCCGGCGCGTGGGGTGGTGCGGGCTCGATGAGGCCTAATCGGGCCAAAATGGCGTCAGCGGCCGTTTTGCCCTGGGCGGTGGCGGCGCCGGCAGCGCGCGGAAACGGCGTCTTGGCTGCGTCGCCAATGACAAACAGGCCGGGCTCGTCACCTTCAAACTGCGGCGAGACGCTCACCAGCGGCCCATCCCCCGATAGATGGCGCAGCAGGGGGCTGCGCACATGCGGCGGCACCACTAACGCCAGATCAAACGGTTGGGAACGGCCGTCACCGCTCACAACCTCCTTTTCACCACTTTTGCCCCAATCCGGCTGAAACTGCCCAAATATCTCTATATCAAGCTCGGCACAGGACCGCTCCAGATGTTCCGGGATGCCGTTGCCGATGATAGCTAACGGCCGTTCCTCCGGCGTCGTAATGAAAACCTCTACCGTTTTATCTGCTTGCTGGTAAAAGTGTGCCAACTGCATTGCCAGGCTGTACGGCGCCGGCGGGCAGCGGTAGGGCAGCCCGGCCACAATCACAGCCACGCGCCCGGTTTGCAGCGCCTGCACCGGGCTGCCGGCAGCGGCTGCCGTGCTGGGGCTCCAAAAGGGGATGATGTTGGATTGTTGGGGAACGGCCGTATCGTCCAAAGCTAATCCGGGCGCGGCAATGACAAAATCGGCCGTTAACGATTCACCATCCACCACCACGCCGTGGCCGCTGACCTGCGTTACTTCGCCCGACTTCACCGTGATGCCCGGCAGTTGGAGCTTCTGCTGCCAGTCGGCGGGGCTGGTTTGCCCCAGGGCGGTGGCCAGCGTGCCGGGTAAAAATTCGGCCGTGCCGTCTCGTTCGATTAAGATGATTTCTATTTGATTGCTGGCCCGCTTTTGCAGTTGAGTGGCGGCGGCAATGCCGCCAGGGCCAGCACCAATGATCACAATTCGTTTCATGATTTTTCTCCTTGTGTACCTGCTCAAGATGGTAACAAAATTTGCTGGTGTGGGACAATTGGTTTCATTTATGGCTAAATTTGCGTTGGAAAGTACGGCCGTTTGAGATACCCTTAACGACGGAAGAAAAAATCCTATCGGAGCAAATTAAAATGTTGAATTTCTTACCGGCCCCCATCATTGGTGGACTGGTTTCAATTGCCATTTTTTTTAACACACTGTTTTTGTGTCTGCTTATCTATCTGGTAGCGATTGCCAAATTGCTCATCCCAATCAAGACGTGGCGCGCTCAATGCACAAAAGCGGCGATCTGGCTGGCTGAAACCTGGATTCGTGGCAACAGTGCCTGGATGTGGCTCACCCAGCGCACAAAGTGGCGCGTGTCGGGCCTGGAAGGGCTGCGCTATGATGATTGGTATCTGGTCATTTGCAACCATCAATCCTGGGTTGATATTTTTGTTTTGCAGCATATTTTTAACAAGCGCATCCCTTTCTTAAAGTTCTTTCTCAAGCAGGAACTTATCTGGATACCGGTAATTGGCCTGGCCTGGTGGGCGCTCGATTTCCCCTTTATGAAGCGGTATTCCAAACAGCAGTTGGCCCGTCGTCCGGAACTGCGTGGTAAAGATTTAGAGACGACGCGTAAAGCGTGTGAAAAGTTTAAAACGACACCGGTTTCCGTGATGAACTTTTTAGAAGGGACGCGATTTACCCCGGCCAAGCATCGCCGACAGGGTTCCCCGTACCAGCATTTGCTCAAGCCTAAAGCAGGTGGTATTGGACTTGTGCTGGGGGCCATGGGAGAGCAGATCTCCACGATGTTGGACGTCACCATTGTTTATCCACAGGGCGTGCCCACGGCCTGGGATTTTTTTAGGGGACAAGTGCGCGAAATTGAAGTGATTGTGCAAAAACGGCCGATTCCCCCCGAATATCGCAACCAGGACTACCAAAACGACCCCGAATTTCGTGAAGCGTTCCAGGCGTGGGTGCGGGAGCTCTGGTGGGAGAAAGACGCGCTGTTGAGTGAGCGTCTATCTACATTATTTGAACCTGCGTGAAACGTGATGCGTGAAACGTGACTCTCTCACGCGTCACCTTTCACGTTTCAGAATTCCTTTACACAATTCTTACATCCCATTTACGACGCGCTTGCAATCGGGCGGTATGCTACTGGCCGTATTGTGAAAATATTAGCAAAAGATGAGGTAAGATTGTGTTTAAATCGTTATTTGGCCAGGTTCGGGGGGGAACGGCCGTAAAAAACATCACCCCGGTAGAATTGCAGGAAAAACTAAACAGTAAACAGCCCGTTCTCGTTTTGGACGTGCGCCAGCCGGAAGAATATGCTCGTGACGGGCACATCAAAGGGGCCCGCTTGATGCCTTTAGGCAGTTTACGCAATCGCCTCGGTGAGCTGCCGCTCGATACGCCGATTGTTGCCGTCTGCCGTTCCGGCGCACGCAGCCGCAGCGCCTGCGAACTGCTGCAAATGCAAGGCTTTGAAGATGTCACTAACATGGGCGGCGGCATGATCGCCTGGAAGCGTGCCCAACTGCCCTTTGTCTAATAGCCATCTTGGAAAACCGCAAATGAAGGGACGCCGATAAACGCAGATGACGCTGATTTCTATCTGCGTCTATCTGTGTTTATCCGCGTGCCATTTTTTATTAGTGATGCCTGATTCCCCTCAACAGCCAATTTTAATCAAACAACAATCGGCCAGATTGCGCTCCTTCTTGCCTACCGGTCATTGGCTGCATTGCTACCCGCGTGAATATCTGGTAGGAGACGTGCTGGCCGGTTTTATCGTGGCCGTGATGCTGGTGCCGCAGGGGATGGCTTACGCGCTGCTGGCCGGTTTGCCGCCGGAAGTAGGCCTGTATGCCAGCATCCTGCCCCTGATTGTTTACGGTCTGTTGGGCAGCAGTCGCACGCTGGCGGTGGGGCCGGTGGCTATTGTGTCCTTGCTGGTTGCCACGGGGATTGCTCCCCTGGCCGAGGCGGGCAGCGCCACCTATTTGCAGCTTGCCGTTGTGCTGGCGCTGCTGGTGGGCGTTATTCAGCTGCTGATGGGGCTGGTACGATTGGGCTTTCTGGTGAATTTTTTGAGCCATCCGGTGCTGGCCGGGTTTACCAGTGCGGCGGCGCTGGTGATTGGCCTGAGCCAGCTCAAGCATTTGTTGGGGATTGGCACGCCCCGCCTGGAATTTTTTGAGCTGCTGCGGTATACGGCCGTTCATCTAACCGAAACCAATGGGGCAACCGTGGCGCTGGGCGGCGGGGGTGTTCTCATTTTGCTCTATTTTAAATGGGGACTGAGTGGTCAGCTAAGGCGATGGGGGGTGCCGCCACGCTGGGTGCTGCCTGTCACCAAATCTGCGCCGCTGGTGATTGTGGTGTTGGGCACGGCGCTGGTGTGGGGCCTGCGGCTGGATCAGCGGGCAGGGGTAGCCATCGTAGGCGATGTGCCGGCCGGGTTGCCGTCCCTCATGCTGCCCGCGGTGGACCTGGTTTTGTGGCAGCAGCTTCTGCCCACGGCGCTGGTGATCAGCTTTGTCGGCTACATGGAAAGCATTGCCGTGGCTAAGTCGTTGGCCAGCAAGCGACGGCAAAAGGTGGGCGCCAACCAGGAACTGCTGGCGCTAGGCGCGGCTAATTTGGGGGCTATGTTCACCGGTGGCTATCCCGTAACCGGTGGCTTGAGCCGCTCAGTAGTGAATTATGAGGCGGGGGCCAACAGTGGATTGGCTTCGATTATTACGGCCGTTCTCATCGCCCTCACCGTTATTTTCCTCACCCCCATTTTTTACTTTTTGCCACAGGCAGTGCTGGCGGCAATTGTCATTGTTGCCGTGGCCGGCCTGATAGATTTGAAGACGTTCCGGCACGTCTGGCAGTACAACAAGGCAGATGCCGCCTCGTTTGTGGTGACCTTTTTGGCGGTGCTGGCCGTCGGGGTGGAGAATGGCATCTTAATGGGCGTAGGGGTAGCCATGCTGCTGTTTATTTGGCGCAGCAGCCGGCCGCACGTAGCCGTGGTGGGCCGCCTGGGGCAGAGCGAAACGTACCGCAACGTGCGGCGGCACCAGGTGCAATGCTGGCCCAACGTGGTGGCGGTGCGCATCGACGAGAGCCTTTATTTTGCCAACAGCAAATTTCTGGAAGATACTGTACTGGGCCTGATTGCCGATCAGCCGGAGGTGGACCATTTTGTGCTGATTGGGACGGCCGTAAATTTCATCGATGCCAGCGCGCTGGAAACGTTGCAAACGCTGCGGCAAGAGCTGAAAGATGCCGGCGTGCAGCTGCATCTGGCGGCAATCAAAGGGCCGGTGCTGGACCGTCTGCGGGCGATTGGCTTTGTCGATCACCTTGGTGAGCAGTTTGTCCACCTGACCACACATGATGCCATGCAGGCGATTGGCGTCGTTGCAGAGTAGCCATTTGAGATTGGACCAATTTGCTGGTGTGACTTGTTTCTGATTGGAAAAAATTGGTCCAATCTTGTTGAAAGTTGCTTTGATCATTCAGCCCGCAGTTTGATACACTAGGGCACATGCCCGAATTTTTTAATGTTTTACCCCCTGATGACGCTCGTGAACTGCTGTTTCGCCATTTAACGGCCGTTCTCCCCAGCGAAACTATTCAAACCCA
>CALBTC010000413.1 GCA_937967805.1 uncultured Anaerolineaceae bacterium | reverse complement strand
AGGGCAGATCATAAGCCATTCCTGAATCCCATTGAACAGAGACACCGACCTCGGCTGCTTTTTCACGGGCAATGGCCAACACGTCCGGGTCACCATCAATACCGGTTACTTCGACATCAGGATGGAACTGCTTGATCATAATTGTCAGCGTCCCTGTTCCACAGCCCAGGTCCAGGGCACACATCCCTGGATGAAGCGCCATTTGCTCAACGAGAGATCGCTTAAAGCCTGCTTCACGCATACCCCAACGCAGCGCCGGATCATAGAGCGGCGTCAGCCAGCGGAAGCGTAAAGCCGGAATGTATCGTTCACTTTCTTGAGACATCATTGCCTCCTACAACCTGCGCCGGTCTTCCTTGGGGGACCCGTGCTTTCTCTAGCGCTTACTGCACCACCACCTTACCGCGCAGCATACCCATCTGGCACTGGAAGGGAATTTCCCCCTTTTGTTGGGGCGTGAACTCAATCGTCACCGTCTCCCCTTCCGGCAGCTTGGCCGACCGGTCTATCTTGTCAAAGATGACCATCTCGCTGCACATAGCCGATTCCTGCCGGTTAAAGTGCAGCCGGACGGGTTTGCCCTGCTTGACAACAATCACATCGGGGTCATAGCCGCCTTTTACCTTGATTTGCGCTTCCTGGATACCGCTGATTTCGGCTACCTGTACCCCTTCCCGGCGATACAGCCAGAAGTACCAGATGATGAGGGCGATAAGGGCCAGTCCAATCACATTGACGATAATCTGTGTAAGTGTCATGATAAAATCTCCTGTTCCTGAGGTTGGAGATTAGAAATTGGGGATTGACCATTTCAATCTCCCAATCTCCCAATCTCTCTAATTCTGAATTAAGCGGCCGCCTCGCCCGTTTCCGAGAAGCTCTTCGCTTTAAAGAAACGGAGCCGGTTGGCATTCGAGACGACAGTCACGCTGGAGGCGGCCATGGCTGCCCCGGCAATCAGGGGCGAGAGCAGCAATCCAAAGAAGGGGTAGAGCACGCCGGCCGCCACCGGGATGCCCAGCGAGTTGTAGGCAAAGGCGCCGAACAGGCTCTGCTTGGCGTTGCGCATGGTCGCTTTGGAAATTTCGATGGCGTAAGCCACGCCCTTCAAGCTGCCGCTCATCAAGGTGATGTCGGCCGCTTCAATAGCTACATCTGTGCCGGTGCCGATGGCAAAGCCGACGTCGGCCTCCACCAGCGCCGGGGCGTCGTTGATGCCGTCGCCAACCATTCCCACCTTTTTACCGCCTACTTTGAGCATATGGACTTCTTGGGCCTTATCTTCCGGCAGCACCTCGGCCAGCACCCGCTCGATGCCCACCTGCCGGGCAATCGCCAGGGCGGTACGTTCGTTGTCGCCGGTGAGCATAATCACTTCCGTTCCTCCGTCCTGCATCACCGTCATGTCCTGACTGGATTCCTCTTTGATGGTGTCGGCCACGGCCACCACGCCTGCAGCGCGGTCCTCTACCGCGACATACATGGCCGTTTTGCCTTCACCCTGCAATCGCTGTACATCAGCCTCAACAGAACCGGTATCAATATTGTGGCGACGCATCAGCTTGACATTCCCCACCAGTACCTGGCGTTCTTCGACTACTGTTTCCACGCCATGACCGGGTACGGCATCAAATTCAGTTGGTTCAACCAAAGCCGCGCCCTGATTACGAGCGCCTTCGACGATGGCCTGAGCCAGCGGGTGTTCGCTAAGCTGGTCGGCGCTGGCAGCGTAGCGCAGCAGCGCGGCCGCTTCAAAGCCATTGGCCGGAACGGTGTCGGTCAACTCTGGCTTGCCCTTGGTGATGGTGCCGGTTTTGTCCAGCACGACCACGTTAAGCTGGGAAGCAGTTTGCAGCGCCTCGCCGTTGCGGATGAGGACGCCATGTTCGGCCCCCTTGCCCACACCGGCCACCAGGCTCATGGGCACAGCCATCCCGACGGCGCAGGGGCAGGCGATGATGAGAACGGTCACGGCCGTCACGATGGCAAAGGCCAGAGCTTGACCAGGACCAAAGTTGAACCAGACCAGGAAGGTGAGGATCGAAATGATCATCACGGCCGGGACAAAATAGCTGGAAACCACATCCACCAGCCGGGCAATGGGCGCTTTACTGCCCATAGCGTCCTGCACCATCTTCACGATTTGGGCCAGGGCGGTATCTTTGCCTACCTTCGTGGCCCGGAATTTGAAGCTGCCGGTGGTGTTGACCGTGGCGCCGATGACTTCATCGCCTACTTTCTTGTCAACAGGCAGGCTTTCGCCGGTGACCATGGATTCGTCAATGGCCGAACGGCCGTCAATAATCTCGCCATCTACCGGAATCTTGTCGCCGGGGCGGACGACGACTACATCGCCCACCAACACTTCCTCAACCGGAATCTCGATTTCCTGGCCGTTCCGCAGCACACGGGCAGTTTTAGCCTGCAAATCTAGCAGCTTGCGGATGGCCTGGCTGGTCTGGCCTTTGGCCCGCACTTCCAATGCCTGGCCCAGCACCACCAGGGCGGTGACGACGGCCGTCACGTCATAAAATGGCGTCGCCGTCCCTTCTGGGAAAATGCTGGGGATAATCAAGGCCACTGTCGAGTAAATCCAGGCGGCGCTGGTGCCCAGGGCGATCAGCGTATTCATGTCGGCCGAGTGGTGCTTGAATGCCGCCCAAGCCCCGGTGAAAAACTGGCGACCAGAGTAAGCCATCACGGGCAAGGTGACCACCGCAGACAAGATGAAAAGCAGGCGGATCAGCGTCTCTGACGCTTCGCCGACAAACAAGTTGGGCAGGTAAAGCCAGGGGAGTTCCGGGTATGCCACCAGCATCACCGGAATGCCGATGGCCGCGGCGAACCAGAACTTGCGCATCAGGCTCTGGTATTCACGTTGGTGGGCGGCCGTTTCCTCGTCTGCACTTTCTTCCTGCTCTACCGGGCGGGCGGCCTGGTAGCCGGTGGATTCGATGGCCGCTTTCACGGCAGCGAAGTCCACCTGGTCAGGCACGTAGCTGATAAGGGCCGTGTCGGTACCGGGGTTAACGCTGGTTGCCAGGACGCCGGGCAGGTTGTTCAAGGCTTCTTCGATGAAGCCGACGCAGGAGGCGCAGTGCAGGCCGGGCGTGATGCGCACGCGCATTTCGGCCGCGCCCACATTGTAGCCGCTTTTCTTAACCGCGCTGATCAGATCACTCACCTCAACCTGCTCCGGATCGTAGCTGACGTGGGCTTTGCCCATAGAAAAATTCACGTGGGCCTCAGTTACACCAGGTACGGTCTGTAGACCATTTTCCACGGTTGTCACGCAGGTGCTGCACGTTAATCCGGCAATAGGCAGTTCTACATGCAATGGGCCGGATAGAGCGGGATTAAAGCCGGTGGTGGCGGAACCAACCGGTGGTTGGGCGATTTTGTCGAGAACAGACTGTCCGGCGTCGAATGTCTCTGCGCACCGGGTTGAGCAAAAATAGAAGGTCTCTCCACCACGCTGGCGGGTGACTGCGGCTGCGGCTGGCTCAAGCGCCATACCGCAGACCGGGTCAATCACTTGTTTGACTTGTGGTTTGGGAGCATCGGCCGTTTCTGGATGCATGTATTGGTGTGGATTGGCATCAAATGCCTCAGCGCACCGGGTTGAGCAAAAATAGAATGTTTGCCCCATATGCTCGCGTTTGGCAGCGGCCGTTTCGGGGTTTACTTCCATGCCGCAAACTGGGTCTTTTACCATTTTAACGTCTCCTTACTTTCTGGGAATCGCCTTGTTTCCGGAGAAAGTATCGCGTAAAGTGGGATAACGGTCGTTACCTTTTGCGCCCGGTATGCGGCGCAAAGCCAGGCCAAAACCCCGCTCAAGGTTACTAACAAAGGAAGAT
>CALBTC010000412.1 GCA_937967805.1 uncultured Anaerolineaceae bacterium | reverse complement strand
TTCCTATGGACCGGCGGCAAGCCCTGTATCGGGGTGAGAAGCTGCCCGATCCGGCACACGGTGCCGCCTTGTTTGCCGATATTTCCGGTTTTACGCCGCTGACCGAGCGGCTGGTGCATGATCTGGGGCCACAGCGGGGCGCGGAAGAAGTCACCAAACATTTAAATCGCGTGTATGACGGGCTGGTTGATGAGCTGCAGCGCTACGGCGGCAGCGTAATCAGCTTCAGCGGCGATGCCATCACCTGCTGGCTGGACGGCGACAATGGCTTTCGCGCCACTTCCTGCGCCCTGGCGATGCAGGCGGTGATGCAGCAGGCGCAAACCATCCAGATTCCCTCGGGTGAAATTACGCTGGCGATGAAAACGGCCGTTGTTACCGGCACCGCCCGTCGTTTTCTCATTGGGAATCCCAGCGTGCAGCTCATTGAAGTTTTGGCAGGCAAAATGCTTGATCGCCTGGCAGAGGCCGAGCATGAAGCCCAAAAGGGAGAGGTCATTCTGGATGAGGCCACCACCAACAATTTAGGGCCGCGGGTAAAAATTAAAGCGTGGCGTCAAGGTGCCCTTACCGGGGCCCGGTTGGGCGTGGTAGACAGCCTGGAAAATATGAGTATCCCTGCCTACTGGCCGCCTATGCCGCCGGATGCCCTGGATGAGTCTATTACGCGTCGCGGGCTGCTGCCGCCTGTCTACAAACGTCTGGTTGAAGGCGGCGGCGAGTTTTTGGCGGAGCTGCGCCCGGCGGTGGCCCTCTTTGTGCGCTTTTCCGGCATTGATTATGATGACGACGAAGAAGCAGAGACCAAGTTAGATACGTTTGTGCAAAACGTGCAGGAAATTTTGTCCCGCTACGATAGCAACTTGCTGCAATTGACCATCGGGGATAAGGGAAGCTCTCTATACGCGGCGTTCGGCGCGCCGTATGCCCATGAGGATGATGCCGTTCGCGCGGTCAACGTTGCCCTGGAGCTGCAAGAGCTGGCCGGCCGGCTGCCGTACATTTCGCCGCTGCAAATCGGCATTTGCCAGGGCCGCTTGCGCACCGGCGCATACGGCGGCACCACGCGCCGCACTTACGGGGCGTTGGGGGATGCAGTGAATACGGCCGCACGCCTCATGCAGGCCGCCGCGCCGGGGCAAATCCTCGTGGCCGAAGCCACCATCAGACAAACCGGGGAAAAATTTGCCAGAGAACAGTTGCCGCCCATCATGGTGAAAGGCAAGGCAGAACCGGTTGCTGTTTACGCAATTTCTCGGCGACAGGCACAGTCAACCATCCGCCTACAAGAGCCGCAATATGCGCTGCCTATGGTCGGCCGCAACGCCGAACAAGACCTGATCCAGGAAAAAATGGCTGAAGTTAAAGCAGGCAAAGGGCAGGTCATTGCCATTAGCGGTGAGGCAGGCATTGGCAAGTCGCGCCTGGTGGCGCAAATTATTCGGCTGGCTGGCGAGCAAGATTTTTTGGGCTTTGGTGGTGAGTGCCAATCTTATGGTACCAATACCAGCTATTTGGTCTGGCAGCGCATCTGGCAAGATTTTTTTGAGCTGCCGCCGGATATGCTTCCCGAAGCCCAGATTGCCCACGTTGCCGAGCAGCTCCAGCGCATTAATCCGGCGCTGCTGCCGCGCTTGCCGCTGCTTGGTTCGGTGCTGCGCTTGACGATCCCTGACAATGAGCTGACGCAATCCTTCGATGCCCAACTGCGCAAGGTGTCCTTAGAGTCATTGTTGGTGGAATGTTTGCGGGCGCGGGCGGAAGAAACGGCCGTTTTCATGGTCCTGGAAGATTGTCACTGGCTCGATCCACTCTCCTTTGAGCTACTGGAAGCTATTGCCCGAGCCATTGCTGATCGCCCCATTTTAATTGTCCTGGCAGTGCGTTCGCCTGAGGTGAATCGGATTCAGTCTGCCTCTTTCCGCCAGATATCCAACTTCACCGAAATCCAGCTCAATGAATTTACGCCCGAAGAAGCCGAGCATTTGATGTCGCTGAAGATGGAGCAGCTGACCCAGGCAAAAATTAAAATCCCCCGCCTGCTGCGGGACAAAATTACGGAACGTGCCGCGGGGAATCCATTCTACATTGAAGAGCTTCTCAACTATTTGCAAAATCAATCGGCTATCGCGGGCCAAACCTTGCAAGATTTGGATTTGCCCACCAGTCTGCACAGCCTCATATTGAGCCGCATTGACCAGTTAACCGAGAGCCAGCGGAATACGATCAAGGTCGCCAGCGTGATCGGCCGTTTGTTCCGGGCGGCTATGCTGTGGGGGGCGTATCCGCCGCTGGGCGGCCCGCAGCAGGTGAAGGCCGATCTGGAAACGCTGGAAGAGCTGGATTTAACGCCGCAGGATACTCCTGAACCTGAGTTGACTTATCTGTTCAAGAACGTGGTGACACAGGAGGTGGCCTATGAAAGTTTGCCGTTTGCCACGCGGGCGATGCTGCATGATTTGATTGGTCAGTATATCGAGAAAAATTATGCCCAGTCGCTGTCACAGTATGTGGGATTGCTGGCATATCATTACGGCCGTTCCGACAATGAAACCAAAAAGCGCGAATATCTACTGAAGGCCGGCGAAGCAGCCCAGGCAGAATATGCCAACGAAGCGGCCATCGAATATTTCCGGCGGGTGCTGCCCCTGCTGCCGGAGCCGGAGCGCGCCGCCGTGATGCGCAAGCTGGGCAGCGTGTTGGAACTGGTGGGCCAATGGGACGAGGCCAGCGAGCTGTACGTGCAGGGGCTGCAACTGGCGCAAAAACATCACAATCAGCAAGAAGAGGCGTGGTGTGAAGCGGCTCAGGCAGAACTGCTGCGCAAGCGCGGCCGTTTTGAAGAAGCCACCAAACACCTGGAAGCGGCCCGCCTGACATTTGAGAAGTTGGAAGATGAGTCCGGCGTGGCGCAGGCGTATCATTCGGCAGGAACGCTGGCGGCGCAGCAAGGTCAGTATGAAAAAGCCCGCGGACTGTATGAACAAAGTCTGGGCCTGCGTCGGGAATTAGATCAGCCGGCGTTTATTGCTGCTTTGTTAAGCAACCTGGCCATCATCGCCCGCTTTCAAGGAGATTTGGACGGCTCTCGGCGGCTGAATGAAGAGGCGTTGGAAATTCGGCGGCAGGTGGGCGACCGGCGCACTATTGCCAATTCGCTCAACAATTTGGGCAATGCCGTGCGCAATTTGGGCGATCTGGCCAAAGCGCGCGAATATTTGGAAGAAGCGTTGCAGCTTCAGCGTGAAGTCGGTGACCGCTGGGCGATTGCCAACTCATTAAATAATCTGGGTAACGTGGTGCGCGATCAATCTGATTTTGCCACGGCGCGCCAGTTTTACGTAGAAAGTTTGACCATCAACCATGAATTTGGCGATGGGCGGGCCATTGCTTACGTGCTGGAAGATATGGCAGCGCTGGCCGCAGCGCAAAACGAGGCCGGGCGCGCTCTGCAATTGGTGGGGGCGGCCCAAACGCTGCGCAAGGAAATTGGTACGCCGCTTTCTGCCGTGGAGCAATCGCAGTTGGACGGCCGTTTAACGGCCGTCCTCAACCACGCAGAAGCCAACACCTACCTGACACAGGGCCAACAGCGTTCCCTGGCAGAGGCCATCGAGTTTGCCCTCAGCGAATAATCTTGGGGAAGCAGTTCATGAGTGACGAACGACAATTTTATGTACCGCCGGGCGGGCCACCACTGTATCACCAAAAGTACGGCAGTCCAATGATGCGGGCGCGCCACACGCCGTTCCCCATCGATGAAGCGGCGCGGCAGGTGTGGCTGGCCTGCTTTGACACGGTGTTGGCCGATGCCCCGGAAAAGTACAATTTCCCCGCCGAACATTTACCCCAGTTTCGCGAATTTTTGGTGGGCTTTTCCGGCTGGATGGTGAATACAGCTTAAATGTCATTCCTGCGAAGGCAGGAATCCATGCGCGTGGACTCCCGCCTTCGCGGGAGTGACAGGTAAAGGTTGTTTGGATTCTTGACATCTGAAGGTGCAGGATCAAGAAGGAGCGCGAACGATTACCCAGAAATACGATTTGTTCAGTCTGGCGTTTAAGGCAAATCCATTCGCCACGTTTGCCCGGATGCGTCGGGATGATCCAATTTATGCCCACCGTTCTCCCGACGGTAGCATAATCTGGTACATTACGCGGTTTGAAGAGGTAACGGCCGTCCTCAAAGACAACGATCATTTCGTGAAAGATGTGCGCAATACCCTGCCGCCCGATGCCCAAAAACCGCGCAAATCTTCCCTCAACCGGCTGATCAACGAAAACATGCTCTTTGCCGATCCGCCGGACCATACCCGGCTGCGGGCGCTGGTGAACCAGGCGTTTACACCGCGCCGCGTGGAGCAGCTGGCCGGGCGCGTGCAGCAAATCACCAACGAGTTGCTGGCGGCAATTGCCCCGGACGGTGAAGCAGACCTCATCGCCAGCTTTGCCCTGCCGATGCCGGTGCGTATCATCGCTGAATTGCTGGGTATTCCGCCGGCGGACCAGGCGCAGGTGGCCGATTGGTCGCAGGCGATCATTTCGCCGGGCAGCCGGGATTTGAACTACAGTGCCCGCAAGCGCAAGGTGCGGGCTTTTGTCGATTATTTGCGGCAGATGTTTGCCCGGCGGCAGCGAGAGCCACAGGATGATTTGATCTCGGCGCTGGTGCAGGCGGAAGAGGCGGGCGAGCGGCTGAACGAGGCGGAGCTTTCTAGCATGGTGGCGCTGCTGCTGGTGACGGGGCACGAGACGACGGTCAATTTGCTGGGCAACGGGGCATTGGCGTTGCTGAACCATTCGGCGCAGCTGGTGATTTTGCGCGAGCGGCCGGGGTTGTGGGCAACGGCCGTTGAAGAACTGCTTCGCTTTGATGGCCCGGTAGAAACTTCGACAACGCGCTGGGTGCGCAAAGATTTTATCTTTCAGGGCCACCAAATGCAGCGCGGCGACGTGGTGCGCGTGGTGTTAGCATCAGCCAACCGGGACGCCTGTCAGTTTGCCCAGCCCGATGTTTTAGACGTCACCCGCCGCGACAACCGCCATCTGGCCTTTGGCATGGGAATTCATTACTGTCTAGGCGCGCCGCTGGCCCGGCTGGAAGGCCAAATCGGACTGCAAACGTTGTTTGAGACCTTTCCCAATCTGCGCCTGGCCGTTCCGGCTAACCAGCTTGAATGGCGCTCCGGTGTCCTCTTTCGCGGTCTTAAGCAGCTTCCTGTTTGCTTGGACTGAGATACAGGCCACAGGATTTTGTGCTTCAATGATTGTTTGTTAGACGGCCGTTCAACCCTTCACTCCGAACGCAATGGTATAATTGTAAAAACCAATAAAGAAGAAGGAGTTATTTTGAGTTTAGGAAATATTCGTTTTTTCGCCTCTGATTTGGATGGCACGTTGTTGGGAGATGATGAAGCGCGGGAACAATTTAAGCAGCTTTGGGTGATGGAGCCGGTGGAGAAACGGCCGTTGCTCTGCTACAATACCGGCCGTTTGCTGGATGATGTGCTTCATCTGGTAACCAGCAGTAAGCTCCCCCGGCCAGATTACATCATTAGTGGCGTTGGTACCTCTGTGTACGATACGGCGACGGGTGAAGTGCTCAAGCAGTTTACGGAGATATTGGAAGAAGGTTGGGATTTAGAAACAGTTGAGAAAGTTCTAAATGAGATCGATCTACCGCTGGAAAAACAGCCCCACCACTTCCAAAATGCGTATAAATCGAGCTGGTTTATTGATGACGCTACGCCAGAGCAGTTGGAGATGATTCAATCCAGCCTGGAGGAGACCGGCGTAGAGCACCATTTAGTTTATTCCAGCAGTCGCCACTTAGACATTTTGCCCAAGTGGGCCAACAAGGGGAATGCCTTGCGCTGGCTGCTGAGCCATCTGCAAATTCCCACCAACCAGGTGCTGGTGGCCGGTGACAGCGGCAATGACAGCGCCATGTTTCAGCTAAAGGGGGTGCGCGGCATTATTCCCGGTAACGCCCAGCCAGAGCTGATTGAACAAACCAGGGGAAAGGAGCTGTATGAAGCAGAGTCAGATGAGGTATGTGCCCAGGCGGTGCTGAAAGGTCTGCGGCATTTTCAGGTTTTAGAGACGATTGAAGTGAGGGAACGGCCGTCTGATCAACACCAGCTTTACGAAACCATACGCACCTCTGGTGGTGAGGCAATAGAGCATTTAACTCAGGAGCAACTGGCCTTCATTCGTCAAGGGTATCACAAAGCCATTGAAGCCCTCAAGAAAAACATCACGCCGCTGGGCTTCTCTGCCTGCTCGCTGGAAGACAACGAGGTGACCGGGACCGACGAGAATTATCGCAGCGTTTGGGCCCGCGATGGGGCGCTGACCATTCTTGGCTCCCTGTTCATCACCAACCAGGATGAAGCGGTTCACCAATGCCAGCGGCAGACGTTGATCACGCTGCTGGAGCATATTTCGCCAAATGGCCAGGTGCCGGCCAACGTACGCATTGATGACCAACGCCCCGATTATTCCGGGGTAGGGGGGATTGCTTCGGTAGACAGCGGTATGTGGGTGATCATTGCCTTTTATGCTTATGTCTCCTACACACGCGATCATGAATTTTTGCGTCATTACATAGGCAAACTGCAACGGGTGATCGATTGGCTGGGCGCTCACGACAGCAACAATGATGCCCTGCTAGAAATCCCGGAGGCGGGTGATTGGACTGACCTGTTTGGCCGCAGCTACAACGTTTTATACGATGAAGTGCTTTGGTATCGCTGCAACGTTTGTTTCGGCCGTTTGCTGCAAATGTTGGGCGATGAGCAGCGCGCCGGGGATTATTTCCGCTGGGCCAGGGTTATTAAACGAGAAATCCGCAAAAACTTCTGGCCATCGACTCAGCAAAATGTGAATCAACCGGTCTCTTTTGCCGAGCGACAGTTCTCGTTGGGCGATGCACGCTATCTCCTAGCCCAGATTACTCCTTTTGATTTTAGCTGGCGCTGCGATACGTTGGGGAATACGCTTGCCTTTTTGTACGATGTGGTTGATCACAAACAGGCCAGCGAGACGTTCCGCTTTATGTGGGGCGTCGGCGTTAGTGAACCGTATCCCATTGCTAATTTGTATCCTGCTGTGTTGTCAGGCGATATCGATTGGCGGCCGTATTACACCGTCAATTTGCTCAATTTGCCGCATCATTATCACAATGGCGGCATTTGGCCATTTGTGGGTGGTCATTGGGTACGGTTTGTGAACAAGCTTGGGCTGCGCAATCTGGCCTTGCAGGAATTGCATCGCCTGACGGAGTTAAATAAGTTGGGCACACATCGGGACTGGGAATTTAATGAATGGGCACACGGCCGTACCGGTCGGCCGATGGGCAAGGCGTTTCAGGCATGGTCTGCTTCAGAGTTTATCCATGCCTGTCATGCTTTGCATGTTATTGCTTAAAACAATTGCATCTATACAGGTGTGACGCACTTTAACCACGATAGTTTGCCAAAAGTCTACCATACAAGTGCGTCGCACCTACATTAAGGAGAAGATGTTTCATGGATACGTTTGACCAATCGATGAACAATATTTTGATGATCTCGCTGCATGGTTACGTGTCGGCCGAGCCTGAATTGGGTAAGCCAGACACCGGTGGCCAGGTGGTGTATGTATTGGAGCTGGCCAAGCGCTTTAGCCGGCTGGGCCGCCGGGTGGATTTGGTAACGCGCCGTTTTGAAGACCAGCCGGAGGTTGACGAAATCAATGAGAATTTGCGCATCTGGCGCATTCCCTTTGGCGGCTCCGAATTTATTCGCAAAGAGGATATGCACGACTACATTGGTGACTTTGTCACCAATCTGCTCTCGGCTATTCGCTCGCGTAGCATTCGCTACGATGTCATCTACTCCCACTATTGGGATGCAGGCTGGGCCGGGCAAAAAATTGCCGAAGAGTTGGAAGTGCTGCATGTGCATACGCCGCACTCGCTGGGCTGGTGGAAGCAAGAAAACATGGGCACTGACCTGAGCGAAGAGGAGATGGAAGCTGAATACCGGTTCAAGGAGCGCATCCGCAAGGAATTTTTAGTGTATCAGATGTGCGATCACGTCATCGCTACCACAGAGCCCCAGGCGGAATTGCTGAAAAAGGAATACGATTTATTAAATGCACGCATGACGATTGTGCCGCCAGGCATGGATGAGCGCCGCTTTTCGCCGATTCGCCAGGCAGAGATTAAAGATTTACAGCAAAAGTACGATTTGCGGGCCAATGACGTGCTCACGCTGGGGCGCATGGCCCACAACAAGGGGTATGATTTGCTGATCCAGGCATTGCCCACACTGTTTGAACTGGTGCCGGAGGCGCGTTTGATCGCGGCTATAGGCGGCGAAGATTCGGCGCAGGATGAAGCGGGGGTGGCCACGCTGAAAGAGTTGGCCAACGAACTGGGCATCAATGAGCGCATTGTGTGGCGACAGTTTATCGAAGAGAAGGATTTGGCTGATTATTATCGGGCTGCGGCCGTTTTTTCCATGTCGTCGCGCTATGAGCCGTTTGGCATGGTGGCCATCGAGGCGATGAGCTGCGGCACGCCGACGGTCATGACGGTGCATGGCGGTTTGTATGAGCTGATCGATTACGGCAAACATGCGCTGTATGCGGATCCGAACCGGTCGTTGGAATATGGCACCATGCTGGCGATTCCGATGCTGTATCCCGATCTGGGGCACCAGCTTTCGGTGGAGGGGGCGCGGTTTGCCCGGCGCAACTTTGGCTGGACCGGCATCGCCAAGCAAATCCTGGCGATTTTTAATGCGGCCACACAGCAGAGCGCGGGGGAAGTGCTTAAACCGTAGCGAAAAAACTCAGCTCACTCCGCGCTTTTCATGGTAAAAAGGTTACTGGCCAATCTCCTGAGCCCACAGCCAGTCGGTGACATATTGAACGGCCGTCCGCAAATAACGCCGGTAGGTGCTGAAGGGTAAATCCAGCAGTTCTGCTGCCTTCTCCTGGGTGGCGGCCGGCTGAAAATAGGTGTGGTGCAGCGCCCGATACCATCTAATCTGCTTGGGGTGAGTTTGCATCGATTCCGCTGCCTCGGTGAGTAACGTTTGCAGCTTCGCCACGCGGGCGGATTTGCTGGCATTTGCCCCGGCTGCGTTGATGAGGCAGCGGCTGTCTAACAGCGGGTTGCTTTGCAGAGCCACCTCGTTGGTGAAGTCGCGCAGGGCAGCGTGCACGGCGTCGGCAAAGGTGGTTTCGTTCATAACGGGTAACTGCGTGGGGAGATTGGTGGGTACGGCCGTTTCCACCTTCATCCCCAGCTCGTGCTCCGCCATGTTGGCCAGCCAGACCAGCGGCGGAACGGCCCGCCAATCGTGGCCATAAACCCCGTAGGTGTGCTCCCCAACAGAAAAATCAGCCTCCGGCAGCCGGTGCAGATCGGCAAAGCCAAATACGGCCGTCCAGAAATCGGGTTCCGCACAGGGAATCATGGTAAAGGCCAGACCCGGCGTTGTCAGGTAATGCTGCACCATGTTCAAAAAGATGCGGCTCTGCACCGGAGATACGGCCTGGTAACTGTCGGCAGCCATCCAAAACCGGAACAGCGTGGCGGTTTCCCCGCTGCGCAGGGGAGCCTGCTGCGCCAGATATTGCCAAGTGGCAGCCACGGCTGGGTCCAACTCTTTGTCAGAAGCGCTGCATTTTTCCAGGCTCAGCTGCAACAGCAAGCCCTGAATGGCGCCTCCGGTCTGCCGCAGCACCGTCATCCCCTGTGGCTGTTGATCCAGCCAATGAGCCGCCAGCTGAACGGCCGTTTCCCCCTCATGACGCCCGATAATAGCCAACAGTTCCGCCCGATCGCCTTCCCGGTAGCGGTCGGTAAACACCGTACCGCTTGACTGCCAGTCAAAAAATGCCCGGATGATCGGATTGTCCCGGTGTAAAAAGATGTAGTCAGACAAAATGTGCCGCTGTGAGCGGGCGTCCCGCTCGTGAAAACCGGTCATGTAATACGTGCGGGCCAGTGCGTGCAGCTCCGCCTGGCGATTTGGATTGCGCCAGCGCAAATCGGCGGCCAACGCTTCCCGCGCCAGATCGTGTGGATACAGTCCGCGCCGGTCTGAATAGATAAAAGAGAGCCCGCGCAGCCATTCAAGAAGCGGGTGTGGATCGTCCAACTGGGCCATCGTCGCCAGCAGCGGTTCGGTCATTATCCGCACCTGGGAGCACGCTTCCAGCGCTGCCCGGTGGTGGGCGCTGGGTGCATCTTGCATAAACTGATCCATCAACGTTTTGATGATGTCCGGCGCATTTTCCGGCCGGAATTCGATGCCAGGCTGTTGCGCAAACAGGTCGGCCACCAGGGAGAGCGCCAGCGGGTGGCCGTGGGTAAAGTTCAGGATCGCTTCATGCTGCCGGGCCTGAATCTGCCGGCGCATCAGGAAGGCGCGGCTCTCTTCGTGGCTCAGGTTTTTGATGGGGAGGACGCGCATGAGCTGCTGCCAGCCGGGGTCGGTGCGCCAGCGCAGGCCAGGCGGGTTGCGCCCGGCCAAAACAACGAAGACGGTGTGCGGCAGGCGGGGCAAAAAGCTGTCTTGCAGCCAGCCATCCAGCGGAAAAAGCAGCTCGGCCGTATCAATGAGGATGACGGTACGGCCGTCTCGCTGTTCCAGTGTTGAGAAAATGCTGGCAATATCCGGGGCGGCCAGGGCGGTTTGCAGGGCGGCAAGAAAATTGTCCGGATTGGCGTCGATGGAACGGCCGTCTAGCTGCACCACGGCCGCTTTGTGCTGAACGGCCGTGTGAGCAAATTCTCGCAGCAGGCTGCTTTTGCCCACGCCACCCGGGCCAAACAGGTACAGCACAAAAAACGGCATTTCTACGGCCGTCAGGGCAGATTGAAACAGCTCCCGTTCATTTTGTCGCCCGACAAACTGCTGTCTTCGGGCTATTTCCAGACGGTCCATCAATCTTTCGGACATGATCTTCTCTCCAAATATCGTCCTGCAACTGAGCACCTGTGCCATTTACGCCGCTAGTTTACTGGCCTGCATACCAGATGGTTCCGGGGCGGGCAGGTCTTCAAGCGCATACGCCACCGCTTCGGCGAGCGACATTGCTTTGCCCTCTTGCCAGCAGGCCGCATAAACAGCCTCATCCAGCGCTGCCTGCACAGCCCGGTACAGGTCGTCATATTCTTGCTGCAGCCATACCTGGGGCATAATGCCCGTTTCTGGCAGCGCCCCCTGCAAAAAACCAATGATTTTGGCCGCGCGCCGCAGGTTTTCTTCCCGGCGCGGTGGCTGGTTCGCCGCTACCGAGGCCAGCCCATAGAGATTGTGCATGTTATGGCTTTGGTCACCAATTTCCTGGTTCAGGCGCAGGCTGGTGCCGTAGAAATGGGCTGCCTGGCTGTACCGTTTTTGGGCTGAGGCCACATCCCCCATGCTGGACAAGACGCTGACCACGCCCCACTTGTCACCCACTTCCTGCCGCAGGGCCAGCGCCCGGGCGTAATAATCATGTGCTTCGTCGTACTTTTCCAGGTCCAGAGCAACAACGCCCAAATTTTTCAGGGGATAAGCCATGGCCCGCTTGTCGCCAATTTCCGTGTCGATGCGCAGCGCTTCCTGGTAGAGGCTGATCGCTTTGTCGTACTCTCCGGCATCGCGGGCCAGAATACCCAGATTATTGAGCGAAGCGCCAACGCCCGCCCGGTCACCAATTTCGCGGCGAATTGCCAGGGCTTTTTCGTAGTGGGTGCGGGTTGTGGTCACGTCGCCACGGTAAGAGGCCAGGATGCCTAAATTGTTGATGGTGGTCGCCATTTTCACCTTGTCGTCGAGGGCCTGGCTATATGTGAGGCTTTCTTCGTAACGTTTCCGGGCCAATTCATAATCACCCTGATCAAAAGCGACACGGCCGAGATGATTCAAGGCAGCGGCGATTTTTTGCTGGTTGTTCAACTCGTGCGCCAGGGCCAGGCTGTGGTTAAGCGCCGCTTCCGCCTCGCTGTACCGGCCCTGGTAGTAATAGCATTCACCAATCACCGTCTGCGTTTCGCACAGGCCGTCCGGGTTGTTAACGGCCGTAAAAATGGTTACTGCCTCTGCTAAAAATGTCAACGCTTTCGGGAAAGCGCTGCGTCCGTGCCACAGCCGCCCTAACTGGAGGTTGCAGCGCGCCATGCTGGGCTGATCAGACGATTCACGCGCCAGCGCCAGCGCTTCCTGCAAGCGGTTTTCTGCGTCGTCTAGTTTGCCCACAAAATGGAGCACATCCCCGAGCTGTAGCAAAACGGCAATCCGTTCCTGAGGGTCGTCCAGCAGGGGGAGCAGCTGTAAATAAAATTCGATGGCGGCTTCATTGGCAAAGCCGGCCTGGGCTGTTTGGCCGGCCAGATGCAGGTAGCGGCGCTGCTTTGCCACTTGCCCGGCTTGTCCAAAATGGGTCGCCAGCGTGCCTGCGTGCAGCGGCAGATCGTGCGCGTACACTTTTTCGATGGCGGCGCCAATTTGTTGGTGTTGGTGCTGCTTATTGGCTGCGTCTAGCTGCGCCAGCAGGCCGTCGCGCAGCTTGTCGTGGCTAAACTGCCAGTTCAGGCTGCCATCGGGCCGTTCCAAAACGGCCGCATTGGCGCAAATCGTCAGCCATTCATCCAGATCGGTTTCGGGGAAAAGGTGACCAAGCAGCGGCAAATCAATCTGTCGCCCGGCAACGGCGGCTGTTATCAGAACCTGTTGGGCTGCTGGTGAAACCCGCTGCAAGCGGCGCTGCACCATGCGCTGCATGCCCCCGGCAAAGATGGAAAGGGGCAGGGGCATGCCGGCAATCTGGTCCAGCCGGCCGGTGGTTTCGGCCAGGGCGCGCATCACCTCGATGATGAAGAAGGTGTTGCCTTCTGTTTCGCGGTGCAAAAAGTCGATTAGTTCCGGCTGACGGCCGTTTTCCCCCAAAACGGCCGTGCACAGGTTGGCAATCTGCTGATTGGGCAGGCGGGTGAGGGGCAGCAAGGCAAAGTCGGGCAGCTGCCGGGGCAGGTTGGCCTGTTCGCCGGGACGATAGCTGCCAATAAAAAGAACGGCCGTGTTTGCGCACAGCCGGACGACACTGTTGAGCAGCTCCAGGCCGGGTGCATCGAGCCAGTGTAAATCTTCCAGCAGAAGCAAAAGTGGCTGCCGGCTGCTGTCCCGCCGCAGCAGGTCAGCCACGGTGAGATGCAGGCGGGTTTGGGCCGCTTTGGCCTTTATCGGCGGGGCGGGCGGGATGGGACGACCCAGTAAGGTTTCCAAATCCGGCACAATGGCTTGCAAAACGGCCGCTTCCAAATCATCCGGTTGGGCCAGCAGCAGAAACGGCCGCAGCAGTTCGCGCCACACATGGTAGGCCCCGCCACTGGGGTTGGCCAGCCCGCGCAGCACAAAAACGCCGCGCACCAGCGCCCGCGTGCGCAGCTCTTGCAGCAGGCGGGTTTTGCCGATGCCGCTTTCACCCCGCACCAGCCAGGCGCTGCCCGTTCCGGCCATCGTGGCTGCCAGCGCAGTTTCTAGCTGGTTCAGCTCCGCCTCGCGGCCAATGAACGGTGCTGCTTGCAAAAAGCTGTCGCGGGTGGCCTCTGTTTCGGCGAGTGGGGGCAAATTTGCAGCCTGGCACAGCGCCTGGATGGTGGCGGCGGCATCGGCATATCGTTGGCCGGGCGCTTTGGTCAGCAGTTTTTGCAGAACGGCCGTTACCGTGGGCGGCGCCTCCAGGTAGGTGCAATCCGGCTCCTGATGCAGGATGGCGTCGGCCAGGCTGCTGCTCCGCCCAAAAGGATGCCAGCCGGCCAGCAGCTCATAGGCCATCACCCCCACCGCAAAAAGATCAGAAGCTACGGTAGCGGGTTCGCCGCGCAGTAGTTCCGGGGCCATGTAGGCCAGCGTGCCGGACGGCGTTTCGCGCTGATCGGTGACGGTCGCCAGGCCAAAGTCCAGCACCTTTACCTGCTGGTTGCTCAATAGCACGTTCCCTGGTTTGAGGTCGCGATGGATGATGCCCCGCCGATGAATGTACACCAGCGCTTGCAGCAGCTTTAGCAGCCGATCTATTTTGGCCGGGAGCGGCAGAAACTGGGCGCCGTCAGTGAAAAGACGGGCGTTGGGCAGCAGTTCCATGGTGAAATAAGGTTGCTGCTCGTGGTCGAAGCCGTAATCCTGCACGGCGATGACGTGGGGATGGCGCAGGGTGGCCAGCGCCTGGAATTCGCGGGCCAAAGTCAGGCGGAGGCTGGGGGTGGCCGGCTGCATGGGGGAAGTGAGGACGCGTTTGAGAGCGGCCGTTTCTCCCGTTAGCTGGTCATAAGCGCGAAAAACCGTGCCCATACCGCCTGTTCCCAGGCGCTCCAGCAGTTGATACCGATTGCCGATGCGAGTTGTTGGTGGCGCAAGCATTTCCCATCCTCATACAGGTTGCAGAAACTCCGCCAGGTTACTGACCCAAGCGTAGCACACCACTCAAATCTGTTTTCATTGCGAGGCGTGGCGGGAAGTTTGCTCAGGTCAGTCAGAATAGGCTCATTATACAGGAGGTTGGCCGGAAGTTGAACAGAAATTGAACAGAAATTGCTCTGGAAGTTGACCGGCGGCTCAGATTACGCTTGACGCATCGTAAGCAAAGTACTGGTTTTTAGTGAGGAGGCTTATTGTGGAACGTCAAACTGTAGAAATGATTGCCGGGTTTGGCTCGAGCATGATTTTTATTCTGAGCAATTTTCCCATGATTGCAAAAGCGGTTCGCACGCGTGATTTGAAGTCGTACAGCCTGAGCCAGATTTTGCTGGCAAATGGTGGGAATTGGCTTTACTGGCTGTACGTGGTGGGGCTGCCGGTGGGACCGATCTGGTTTTTGCATGGGTTTAACACGGCCGTTTCCCTCTTAATGCTGTCACTGTATCTCATGTTTGAAACGGCGTATGCAACGGCCGTTGCCCAGCGCATTTCTCGGTGGCGTGGGGCAGCTCACCTGGCTGGATTGTTCCTCCTCCTGGGGCTCGCCAAAGAAAATTGAGCAAAAAGTGAACAGTTTTTGGTCTGGAGTTTGACCAGCGGCTGCCTGTAGAGTGAATTTATCTTTTCAGAAACGGAGGCAAGAAATGATTGTGATGGACGAGAATGTGCAGGTGGTTCAGGATTTGTATGCGGCCTTTGGCCGGGGTGACATGCCGGGGTTGCTCGGTCTGTTGGCTGAGGATGTGGACTGGTATTTTAACGGCCGTTCTGAAGACATCCCTTTTGCCGGCCGCTGGCAGGGCAGGGATGGGATGATGGACTTTTTCCGCATTGTCGGGGAGACGTGTGAAGTATTTTCTTTTGGTCCCAATGAAGTGGTTGCCCTGGGAGAACATGTGCTTTTGCTGGGACACGAACGGGTGCGGGTGCGGGCGACCGGGCGGGAGTATGAATCGGATTGGGCCCAACTGTTTACGGTGCGCGAGGGGGCTATCGTCCGGATGCGTGAATTTTATGATACGGCCGTTATCGCCCGGGCGTTTCTGGCTGATTGAGTTCGGATTGTTAATAAGCATTAGTAAGTGGTTTACATAATATATTTTGGAGGCAAAAATGAGTACAAACAATCGTTCAGCAGTAGAGAATTTGCGTTTCATGTTCGAGCAGATGCACGGCTACCTGGAAGGCACCATGCAACAAGTGAATGAGCAGGTGGCCCGGTTCGAGCCGGGTGGCCCGCCGCCCATTTTGGGCCAGTTTGCCCATCTGGTAACCAGTGAAGATTGGTTCATCAACGTGAAGCTGGCCAACCAGATACCCGTAATGATGCGCACAAACCCAGGCTTCAACACGCCGCCGCCGCCCACCGGTTGGGACGAGTGGGCGCGCACGGAAGCTGTGGATTTAGACGCCCTCCGCGCTTACGCTGTGCAAGTATACGCGGCGACAGATGCATTTTTGGCCTCTGCCGATGACAGCCTGCTGAAGCAGCCGGTGGACCTGACGGAAGTGGGCATGGGGCGGGTCAACGGAGCTGCGGCGCTTTTCCTGGCTTTTGCCAATGTTGCTTTGCACACCGGCGAGATTTCGGCCATCAAGGGGTTAACTGGCCTGGTTGGCTATCCGGTGCCAGAGGTTGAAGCCACGGCCGATTAATTCGAAACTCCATTTTTTGGACAAAAATTGAGCACTTTTTGCGCTGGTAGGTGAACGGCCGTTGGTCGTACCCTGCCAGCATAACAAAAGGAGATGTTAAACATGAACAATTATCAGAAAAAGTTCCAGCAGGCACTCATTATGGGGGGCAGTCTAGGCGGTTTGCTGACGGCCCGCGTGTTGAGTCAACATTTTGAGCAAGTCACCATTTTGGAGCGAGACAGCATCGCCGATCGACCCGAAGCGCGCAAAGGGCAGCCCCAGGCCCGCCACCTGCACGGACTGCTGGCCACCGGGCTGGAGGTGATGACCCGCTACTTCCCCGATCTGCCCCAGGCGCTGCACGACAACGGCGCCGTGATGAGTGACTTTGCCGACACGATGCAGTGGTACGCTTACGGCGGCTACCGCAAGCGGTTTAATATGGGCGTGCAGGCGACGCTGATGAGCCGCCCGCTGCTGGAGCATCTGGTGCGCGAGCGGGTGCTGGCGCTGCCCAACGTGACATTGATCGACAACTGTGGTGTGCTGGGGTTGGAAACGGCCGCTTCGGCTTCGCTAGGTGCAGGCGTTTCCGGCGACCGAGTGAGCGGCGTGCGGGTTGAATACCGTGACAATCAGCAGCAGGAAACGCTGAATGCCGACCTAGTCGTAGACTGCACCGGGCGCGGTTCTCGTACTTCCCTGTGGCTCAGGGACATGGGTTACCAGCCCGCCCCAGAAAGTGAAGTGCGTGTCGATGTGGGGTATGCCACTCGTGTGTACCGCCGCGATCCGGCAGACAAACGCGGCACTGACTGGGTGCTGGTAACGCCCGAAGCACCCAAAGAAAACCGGTTTGGCGGCCTTTTCCCCATCGAAGGCGACCGCTGGATTTGCTCGATGGGTGGCTGGCACGGCGACCATGCGCCGCTGGATGAAGCCGCATTCCTTGAATTTGCTCGCAGCCTGCCGGCGCCGGACATCTACGACATCATCAGCCGGGCGGAGCCGATTTCCGACATTATGCCGCACAAATTCCCGCACAGCCTGCGCCGCCATTACGAAAAGCTGGGCCGTTTTCCCGCCGGTTACCTGGTGCTGGGTGACGCCATCTCCAGCTTCAACCCCACCTACGGGCAGGGCATGACTTCTGCCTCGCTGCAGGCTGCGGAACTGGATGCTCTGTTGGGCCAGAAAAAATCGCTGGACGGGCTGGCGCCAGCTTTCTTCAAGCGGGTCGCCAAGGTGATCGATATTCCCTGGCAGCTGGCCGTCGGTGAGGATTTCCGCTTCCCGACCACATCCGGCCCCAAGCCGCCCGGCACTGATTTGATCAACCGGTACGTGGCCAAAGTACACCAGGCCACGCTGCACGACGAGGTGGTTGGCGAGGCGTTTCTGAAGGTGATGAACCTGATGGCTCCACCGCCCAGCCTGTTTCAGCCGCGAATTGTGTGGCGGGTGCTGCGGGCCAGAGGAAACCCATGAAACGTAACGAATATGCTTTTACCACCCGCTGGCGCGTGCAGAGCACCTGCCGGGAAATTAGCGACATTTTGGGCAATGCTCCCGACTTGGTTCGCTGGTGGCCGTCTGTCTACCTGGATGTAAAGGAACTGGAACCGGGTAACAGGCAGGGCATTGGCCAAGTTGTGAGCCTTTACACCAAAGGGTGGCTGCCTTACACGCTGCGCTGGCAGTTCCGGGTGACGGCCAACCGCCATCCCTTCGGTTTTTCGCTGGAAGCGTGGGGCGATTTTGTGGGCAGTGGCGACTGGTCCTTTGTTCAGGATGGCGACTGGGTGAACATCACCTACGACTGGCGTGTTCGTGCGGACAAACCGCTGCTGCGCCGCCTGTCGTTTATCATGAAGCCGATTTTTTCGGCCAACCATCACTGGGCGATGCACAAAGGGGAGGAAAGCCTGAAGCTGGAGCTGGCCCGCCGCCGCGCCAAAACGATTCAGGAAAGGAAAGCGGTACCCCAGCCGCCCGGCCGGACGTTCAGCTTCAACCGGGATTGAGTTTGCAGCTAGCCATTAAATTGGTTCAGTACTTAACATCTTGACGACAATTTCTTTGAGGAGTTTGGCGGCAACGGCCGTTGTCATCCCCACCAAATCACGCACCGGATTCAGCTCCACAATGTCTGCCCCCACAAGCGGCACGTTAATGGATTGAATCAAATCAACTACCTCGCGCGTAGTCAGGCCGCCCGGTTCGTGGTGTGACACGCCCGGTGCAAAAGCCGGGTCCAGCCCGTCCAAATCCAGCGACAGATAAAGTGGCCCGGTCAAATTTAGCGCCATCCCCGGCTGCCACTCCGTCATCTGGATCATTTCCACACCAAACTTTTCTGCCTGTGCTTCTTGATGGGCGTTCAGGGTGCGGATGCCCACCTGCACCAGCCGTTTTGTCAGCCCCGCTTCCATAATTCTGGCAAAGGGGCAGGCGTGCGAGACGCGGCTGCCTTCAAATTCATCGTACAAATCCGGGTGGGCGTCGATGTGCAATATCGTGAGGTCGGGGTATGTGGCGGCGAATGCCTTCACGATGGGAAACGTTACGGCGTGATCGCCACCCAGCGACAGAACCCGGGCGTCCTTCGCCAGCAGGCTGGCTATGTGATTGGTAATGGTTGGCGAACCATCCGCCTGCCAGGTGCCGGGTCCCAGGGGCATGTCGCCTATGTCTATAAGGCGTGGTTCCTGGCCTAAATCATGCCCATTTTCGGCAGACAGGTTGGACGAACCGTTGTACAGCACCTGCCGAATTTGCCTCGGTGCCTGCGCCGGCCCCCGCAAAAACGATGAATTCTCATCTGACGGCACGCCCACAAGTGCCACCATGCCGGAGGACAACAGACTGATGTTGGCTTCAAAGCTGTTCACAGAAATCCTCCAAAGGCTGGAGATTACCGAACAGTGATTACTGACCTACTGCTCACCGGCCATCGGCCTCGTCCGGTCCCGAATTTGCTGGATGTGCGCCGGGCCGGTGCGGCAGCAGCCGCCGACCAGCTGCGCTCCCATCTTGCGCCATTCGCGGCTAATGGTGCCAAATTCGGCTGGATCGGATTGGCCCAGCCAGGTTTTGGTGACGGGATCGAACTGCTCACCGGAGTTGGGGTAGACGATGATCTGCTTGTCGGTGTTGGCTTGTACGGCCGTAATCAAATCCGGCAAAAAGCGGGGCGAGGTGCAGTTAATGCCCACCGCTACCAGATTGGGTACATCGTTAAGCAGTTGCACGCATTCGGCCAGCGGCGTGCCGTCGTTGATGCGACGGCCGTCCCGGCAGGCAAAGCTCATCCAGGCGGGTATGGCTGGGGTAGCCAAAAGCAGTTGGCGCAATGCTTTGGCCTCGGCCAGCGAGGGGATGGTTTCGCAGGCCAGCAAATCGGCTCCGCTTTGTGTCAGAATCTCCCAGCGGGGACGGTGCCATGCTAACAGCCCGACTTCGTCCAGGTCATAATCGCCGGTGTATTCGGAGCCGTCGGCCAGGTACGCGCCGTAAGGACCCACACTGGCAGCGACCAACGGCCGTAGCCGCTGCCGCCGATTAGCCATGATCGCCCAAAACTCATCCCGCGCTTCAATGGCCAGCTGCACAGAGAAGCGAATCAAGTCAACAGATTCTTGCTCACCGAGACCACGCGCCATGAGCCCCGGCAGGCTGGCCTGGTAGCTGGCGCTGATCACGCAGTCGGCCCCGGCATGCAGGTAGTCGCTATGTACCTGGCGAATGGCTTCCGGCTGCTCCAGCAAGATTTTGGCCGACCAGAGCGGATCGTCCAGATTGTGGCGGCGAGTTTCCAGTTCGGTGGCCAATCCACCGTCCAGAATGAAGACATTTTGGTACGCTAAGAAGGGTTCGATTGGATTTTTCAAGAAGTTTGTCATGTTGTTGGTCTTTTTTGGTAATGATAATTTGCCGCTTTATCTCGGAAATTTATCATTGGTTGGATTTGTTGACTCTGATAGACTGTAACTAAGAAGGTTCATTCGATTTGTTAGGAGGATGACTATGAGTATGTGGCGTAGACTTTTACTAATTGCTTTTGTACTGTTCTTTGCTGCCTGTGGCTCTGACGGTGAAGCTGCCCAGGAAGAGTATACAATTGATGAGGCTACAGGCCTGCCCTTGAATCCAGAAACAATCCCCGAGGGTGATTTTGTGGTGGAGGGCACCATCTCCAGCATGAACCTGACGCCCCAATCAACGCCGGAATTTGTCCTC
>CALBTC010000411.1 GCA_937967805.1 uncultured Anaerolineaceae bacterium | reverse complement strand
ATACCAACACCGTGACAATCCCCTCTGAATTGAAGCGTTTTTAATTAATGTATCGTTACTTTACGTCTTTGGGCAATTGATTTTTTCTAAAATCACTATCATGGCTGACATTGAATACCGCGTGCTGCCAGACGGCCGTATGCAAAACATCGCGGAGCAGGAGTAATAACAATGGGTAAGAAGCTATTAATTGTTGGTGGATACGGTGCAGTAGGTGAGGTAATTTCCTTGGCCTTGGCAAGTAAGTTTCCAGGTCAAGTGATTGTAGCCGGCCGCAGTTATGACAAAGCGAATGCCTTGGCACGGCCCTCTGAGGGAAAGGTAATTCCACTACAAATTGATGTGAAAACAGCACACGAACATCCAGACTTGCTTGATGATGTGGCTGTTGTGGTTATCTGTTTGGATGTGCCCGATATGCGCTTTGTCGAACAATGTTTATTGCGTGGCATTCATTACGTGGATATTACTGCCGAAGATTCGATATTACAGCAAATTGAGGCGTTGGATGTTGTTGCCAAAGAAGGTGGCAGTACGGCCGTTCTTAGCGTGGGTCTCTCTCCCGGTTTGACCAATCTGCTAACCCGCCACATCCAGACACAATTTGAGAATCTCCATCAGGCAGACATTCACATTTTCCTAGGCTTGGGCGAAGCTCATGGCGCAGCGGCCGCCCGTTGGACATTGCAAAATCTAAACGCCAGCTTCACGGTGCGGGAAAATGGGAAATCGCGTCAGGTGAGCAGCTTTGGCGAGCATAAGATTGTTCATTTCCCTGATGGGTTAGGCAAGCGACAAGTCTACCGCTTCAATTTTGCCGATCAGCACGTGGTCAGGCGCACATTATATTTGGCCTCTGTTTCGACTTGGGTAACGTTCGATCCCGCCTTGATGACCCGATTAATGGCCTTTATGTGTCAAACCGGGTTGTCTAAACTACTCCGGTATCAATGGATTGAGGATATGACCGTTAAGCTATCCACAAAGGCACAGCACGGTTCAGACAAGTTTGGAGTCCAGGTGGTGGGGCAGGGCGAAATAAACGGCCGTTTCCAAAACAAAGCAGTGGGAATAACGGGCAATGGACAAGGGCGAGCTACTGGGCTGGTCACCGCAGGGGTTGTTGAACAACTTTACACCACCAATTTTCCCTCCGGCGTCTTCCATAGTGAACAGTTGTTTGAGCCGTTGCCCTTCATTAAGCCGTTGGCTAAAAACGATATTATTTTTCACGAACTCTCTCAACCCGACGCTGTTTTATAGGACTGTCCACTGTTACGGCCGTTGAGCAAGCTAATTTTATTCAAATTCGGTCACGGCTGTCATCCCCCAGCGTAGAGGCAAATCGGTACTGTCATCAAGCAGCATCGTCACCATGTACACCACGTCTCCTTGAAATTGACCTGGAGCCAAAGAGATTTTTTCGACAACCCCGGTGACTGATGCCTCGGGGAGGGCATCAAAGCCGATTTTCACCGCAGCCCCCTTTACAACGTTGGGCACATCTAGTTCAGAAAGATCCGTGGTTTCAACTTTCCATTGAGTTGTATCGGCCAGGGTAATCACGGGATGGCCAGGCACTGCCAATTCGCCCAAATCCAACTCTAAATTAGCCACGATACCAGCAAAAGGCGCATTTAATGTTAGCCGATCGAGAACGGCCTGGGCAGCAGCTTTAGCAGCTTGAGCCGCCTCTAAATGAGCTTCCGCCTGGGAAACGGCCGCTTCAGCCTGCACGATATTGGCTAGAGACAGCTCCACTCCCAACTCCGCTTGAGCAACGCCCACCGCCGCTTTCTCAATCTGTTCTGCCGCTGTGCCTTCTAAAAGCAGGTCTAATTGGGCCTGGGCGGCATCCCGGTTAGCCACAGCCAGCGTGACGGCACTGCCAGCCACAGCTTCCTGCGCCGCCGTTGGCCCGGCAATTAAGAAGTCGAGCATTTCCTGGGCGGCCGTTTGCCGGGCGACGGCCACTTCCAATTGAGCGCGGGTTTGTTCTTCTACCGTTCCATACAGGGGGCACACCTCGCTGCCGTCAGGGGCTTCAAAACAGGCGTCGATTATCTGATCATATTGCTCTTGTAAGACCACAAGTTCGGCTGTAGCGGAGGCTAGGTTTGCTTCAGCCGCAGCGATGTCCGATTCAGCCACGATGTCTAGCGATGCTTCTCGGCTGGCGGCTGCTTGACCGACCGCGGCTTCGGCGGCGGCCAGATTGGCTTCTGCCGCCGCGATTTCTTCTGGCAACGGACCCGATTGCACTAGATCGAGATTGGCCTGAGCAATAATGACGGCCGATTCGGCTGTCATCACACCAGCTTCGGCCAGGGCTTGTTGGTTTTGTGCAGCTTGTAGAGCCGCTTCCGCTGAGGCAATGCCAGCTTCTGCCTGGCTCAGCGCCAAAGCCACCGCAGTTGAATCTAGTTTGATGAGAGGAGCGCCGTGTTCGACAAATTCTCCTTCCTCTACCAAAACTTCAACCACAACCCCGCCGACTTGGAAAGCGAGATTCACATAGTCGTACGGCACGAGTTGCCCTTCTGCCAGAACGGTGATCGGATCAGTTTGTAAACTGGCTGCCGTCTTAGGGTTTACGGCCGTAACCGTAGCAGCAGCTTCCCGCTGTGGCCACAGCCACACGGCTGCCACCATTAACACGAATAGAAAAAAAATAGAAAAGAATCGTTTTTGGTTCATGGTTCACATGCTCCCTAATTTGTGGTATCCACAGACGCAACGGCCGTCATGCCCCAGCGTAAGGGCAGCCCTTGGTTTTCCGTAACGGACACCGTCACACTGTAGGTCACGTCGCCCAGCACATTTGTAGAAAGAGGAGAAACATCGGTGACCACGCCAGACAAGATTTCACCCGGAAACGCATCAACTTCCACAGCCACTGCCAAACCACGAGCCACTTCCACAACATCCAGCTCAGTTAAATCAGTTGTTTCCACCAGCCATTGGCTGAAATCTGCCAGGATAACAATGGGCATGCCAACCTGGGCCACTTCATGTTCCTTGATATAAATGGCGGCTACCGTACCGGCAATCGGAGCGACTAAAGTGCGTTCAGACAGATTGTAAGCAGCCGTGGTTAGAGCGGCTTCTGCTTCGGCTAGGGCAGCTTCTGCCTGAGATACGGCCGTTTCTGCGATTGCTGCGCCCACCTCTGCCTCAAGAACCCTGTCCTGAGCTTGTTGTAAGCTGGCTGTTGCAATGGCAATTTGCTCTTCACGAGTTCCAGCCAATAACAAGTCAAGTTGGGCCGCCACAGCATCGCGTTGGTTGCTGGCGATGGTGACGCCACTGGCTGCCGCATTTCGTTCTGCATTGGTGGCACCGGCCAGCAACGCATCCAGGGCGGCCTGGGCCGAACTTAATTTTGACAAGGAAGCAGTTAACAAAAAACTGGCCTGTTCTCGATCCGCCTCATTGGAATTTTCATCCTGCAAAACAGGTTGGTAAATTTTCAAGGCATTATCGTAAGCTTTTTGCGCCGCTGTGACCTGTGCTTGAGCTGCTGCAATCTGGGCGCTCGTTGCACCTTCTGTAACAAGACTCAAGTTACTGCCTGCCTGGTTTATTGCTGCTTCAGCCACAGCGACGTTTCTCTCTGTTAGAGTAATTTGGGCGGTCGTTGGGCCAGATTGTAATAAGGCTAGGTCTGCTTCCGCAGAACGCACGCCCAAATTGGCCACGTCCAGATTTAATTGCGCCTGTAGCCATCCTGCCTGGGCAGTTTCCAGCGTAGCTTTGGCTTGAGTGACGCCAGCCTCTGCTTGCCGAATCGCTATCTCTTCGTCTGTAGTGTCTAGCTGAAGTAAGGCATCGCCCGCAACTACACTATATCCCTCATATACAAATAGTTGAACAACTCGCCGAGATGTTTGGGCAGACAAGATATCTTCCTGCAACGGGATTATTTTCCCTTCAGCCGTTACCCGATCTATGCCGGTGTCTACCCGGAGACTGTCCTCGCCTGCACCCGTCAGTTCTACTTCTTGGTGTGCCTGTATTTGCTCATAGCCAAAGTAGCCAGCTACAGCTGCAATGGCCAGCACGACCGTGATAATAATTAACTTTTTCATCTCAATCACTCCCCAGAAGATTCTTTTGCAAATCGCGTCGGGTCAACCAGAAATTCCTCTCGACAGCCATTGGCGCAAAAGACATAGGTACGGCCGTTCCACTCAGCCTGTGCGGGTGCCTGCTCCATATCAACCGACATACCACATACTGGGTCCCGCGACATTTCCACCTTATTTTTGAACTCGCCATCCTCCAGCCACAAAACGCGGTCAGCAATATCCTTAATGCGCTGGTCATGACTGACAATGATGACGCTGCGATTCTCTTCTTTGGCAATGTTGCGCAGTAAACGCATCGTCTCCTGTCCGTGATGGCTGTCGAGGTTGGCTGTCGGTTCGTCGGCAAGTATGATGTCAGGTTGGTTCACCAGGGCGCGGGCAATTGCCACGCGCTGCTTTTCACCACCCGACAGCTTTTCAGGCAAGAAGTTGAGTCGGTGCCCTAGCCCCAACTGCTCTAGTAGCACCTTGGCGCGCTGCCGACTTTCTTTGCGTGACATCCCATTCAACTGCCCCACCATGGCCACATTGTCCAGACAGGTCAGGGCGGAAAGCAAGTTGAAGTCCTGAAAGATAAAGCCAATATGGTGCAGCCGCACATCTGGCAGGTGGCGTTCATCTAACTCAGTAAGCACGTCATCGCCAATGCGAATACGGCCGTCGGAAGGCTGTAATAATCCCCCCAACATCGAAAGCAGTGTCGTCTTGCCGCTGCCAGAAGGTCCCATAATCAAAACCACCTCTCCAGGAGCCACACTCAGGCTTACATCCTGGACGGCGACAACTTCGGTTCCACCTCTGCCAAAGCGGCGGGTTACGTGTTCAACTTGCATAATCGGTTCCATGTTAATCTCCAATCTCACCCTCTAAACACCCGTGCTGGGTCGAGTTTGGCCAGCTGCCAGGCCGGCATTAAGGCTGCTAAAACGCCAATTACCAATGAGGCAATTACCACGCGTGTCACCCCTGTCTGAGTTAACTTCATGCCCATACCGGGAACAATTAGCGGCACTACGATTCCTAAAAGGAATACGAGCGTAATTGCTGAGACAAAACCAAGCACCAGGCTCAAAGACGCCTGTACAGCCACTACCTGATAAAGATGCCGGTTTTTGGCACCAATTGCTTTTAGAACGCCATACTCTTGCCGCTTGCGTAAGGTGCTGGTGTACAAAGTCAGCCCCGTCACTGCTAAGCCAATGAGAAAACCAGACAGGTTCATGATATTCAAAATTTCTACGCTCATATCTTTGATAATCTGACGCTCTTCACGCGAGAAATCAGGAACTGGCAAGGCTAAGACGTTGTCATTTCGGGCGCTGATCGCCGCCGCGATTTGCGTCACGTTTACATTAGGAGCAGTTTTCAATAGCGCATAGCTAATTGCCTCACCTGGTCTGAGTGCTTGAAAATCACGTAAGTTAATAAAGGCAACGCTGTTGACGATATTTGTCAAACCGCGTGTTAACCCCACGACGGTAAACGTTTCCCCCATGATCTCAACTTCATCACCCAGCGCCACGCCCTGACTGCGGGCTACGGCGTCATCGACGATAACTTCCTCCCGGCCAACTTCAACGGTTCCGGCTATCACAGATTGTGGTCCACCCAGGGGCTCGTCCGGATCAAACCCGATAATATAGGACAGCACATCACCGTCATCTGTGTTGATTACGCTGGTCGTATAAAGAATCGGGCTGGCACTCATGACATCAGGATTGTGTTCAGCCAGGCGCATATCTCGTAGCGTAATCGCCGAGGCGGCCATGTGCATATTCTTGACCCCCTCTTGGGCTACGAAAATGTCTGCGCCCGATTGTTCAATGTAAGCAACCAAATCTTCTTCTGAACCGGCCAGCAGGGCATCCAACGCCAGCATCAGCACCAGCGCCAGGGCAACACCGCCAACGCCGAGAAAAAATTGGGTGCGGCTTTGAGAAAGGTTACGCCAAGCTAGAAAAAACATTGTGAAGCCTCGTTTGGGAATGCACTACTTGCGAAATACTCGAGCTGGATCAAGTTGTGCCACGACTCGTGCCGGTAATAACGCTGCCAACAATCCCATCAATAAGCCACTAACAGATGTGGTAATGACAGCATTGGGTTCCAGCACAATCAAAAATGTGGGGGAGTTATCCATAATGGCCCGGGCGGTCAGCCAGGCTAAACCGATGCCAATTCCGGCCCCAAGAACGGCCGTTACCAACCCCTGCTTCGTCACCAACCAATATAACTCTTTATTCTTTTCCCCCACTGCTTTTACGACGCCATACTCTCGCGTTCGCTCCACGGTTGCCGTATAGATCACCATCCCCAGAATGGCAGTGCCCACAGCAAAGGCAATAGATACCATCATTTGCAACGGTGCAGCAAAAACCTGCACCAGAATATCCAGATCATTTTGCTTCATCGTCTCTTTCTGCACAATTTCCATATCACGCAGCCGCCGATCCAATCTTTCTCGCACCACGGATGCATCTGCACCTGGCTCCAGCGTAAGCAGCAAGAAGCTGTCCGCGCCAGGAGCCATCAATAATCGTTGCGCAGCCCGTTTTTCCACAAAAAAGAAGCTGGCCATCCAGGAATTTGTATCATCACTTAATCCAACGACAGTGAATTCTTCATCCAGGATTTCAATCGTGTCTCCCAGCGCAAAGCCATGTTTTGAGGCCATGATCCAATCCAACACAACTTCGTCATCGTCGGCCGGGAAACGGCCGTCTCTCAATGACCATGGCCCCCCACCAATCTCTGGCTCATACCCCACCATGTAGCCCACAATCTTTTCATCATGCAGGTCAAAAATAAGAAACTGCGACACGATGGGTGTCACTTGCGCCACACCCGGCACACCGCGAGCGCGATCCGCAGCACCCGCCGGAAGCAGCGAGGTGGCACTCAGTAAATTTGTGACGCCATCCTGGGCCACAATCAAATCGGCGGGTGTGTTATCCAGGTAGGCCGTCACTTGAGCATAGATGCCCGACAGAAACCCATTTAGCAAAATGATGAGCATCATGGAAAGAGCCACTCCGCCAACGCTGAGCGCCAGTCTGATTTTTTGCTGCCACAAATTTTGAAAAGCAAGAAATGTCATCGAACAGCCTCTATGCCAGATTTAAGATAGCTTCAGCTTAACAGCTTATTGCCGCGCGCATAAGCGCAAAATCGCTTAATGTGCATTAGGTGATTCCACTTAGAAAATCAGTTATCCATTTCAATAGATTGCTCCAATAGGGCAGTCACATCTAACTCAGCAGCTCTCTCTGTACCCTCCGCCTGCTTGCGCCAGCGAAAATCACAGCGAGGCGCACCGGTGGCAATTGTTCCCGTGCGCACCAGAGAGGAATTCCACTGTTTTGCCAGCGGAATATCCAGCTTGCAAAATGTACGGACACATAGTTCGGAAAGATTGTGGGTAGCAAAGTAGTCAGCTACTGGGCAACGCAAACAGTCAAAGGCAATCACATTATCATCTCCCGTATCCACGTCCTGCCACAGGTAAGCTGGTGAGCCAAAAGGAAAGGAACGAAAAGCGTCCGTGGCAATTTTGAGCCGCTTCTCCCCATCCTGGGTAAACGTGCCGCCGATAAACCAGGGCAGGTCACCCATAATCGTATAAATTTCCCACCCAATTTTGTAAATCAGCCTGATGGCCTCATCTTTGCCCTGGCCAACCGATTGAAGCACTTCATACGCTGCAATGATGAGTGCCGCCGCATGAACCGTAAACCGTGCCCCCAATGTCTTCTGTAAAGGAATAGAAGGTTCCATATCCCAGTATCGCAGCCAGATACGTTCCAATATTTCTTGTACTTCAGCATCACGATACTGTTCTGAGAGTATCTTCCAGGCATAGGGATTAACTATCGTTTTCAACAACCCGGCGGCCTGCTCAAATTCGTTCAACTTAGCTGTCAACGCTTTTATGGCCGTACTCCACAAGAAATATGTATTCACATCATCCCGGTAATCGTATTGAACATTTTCCGGTGGAATTTCGCCATACATGAGAAACTCAGGCAAAACCTGTTCCACTTTTCGCCCCAACCGCTGCCAATCAAAAGCCCGCTGAAAAAATTCGCGAGAAATAATCGGCTTTATTGCCTCGTCAAACTTCAAGTCAGGCATGAGTGTAAAAGCCAATGCCTCTGCCGTGGTAATAGCCTTGGCGTGCAGCAGCAAATCACTGGGGAATACAAAGCCATACTTCGACCCATTGGCAATGACGCCCAGATAGACCTGCGCCAGGCTCATCTGCGAGATCGTTGAACGGAAAAATTTGTCCGCGAGCGATTTAAAAACTTGATAAAACCCTTCTTCATCAGCCCAGTCCAATCGCTGCGTCTGCTTGGTGAGATGATAAAATGCCCGCCGTGGTTGTTTCTGCGCCACGGCCAACATATACAGCAAAAAATGGTCTCGTTGGCTTTCAGTCAGTTCCCCCACCATGCCCACATCTAGCAAAATAACCTGTCCGTCATCGCCAAAGAAAATATTTCCTGGATGCATATCTGCGTGGAAAAACCCATCTGAAATGAACATCTTCATTTCAACTTCGAGGATGCGTCGGTTGAGCTTTTGCCGTGCTTTTAGCGGCATCGATGTCAATACTTCACTCAAACGTAATCCAGATACGCGGGACATCGTCAGTATTTTGGGGGTTGTAAAGTCCCAAAATACAGTTGGAAACACTACATCATCCCAAGATTTAAAGTTCTCTCGAAAACGTTCCAGTGTTGTCCCTTCCAGCGAAAAATCTAATTCATGAAAGGTGTATCGCTTGAATTCGTTGAACCCACCCACCAGATTGAGCTGTTTGATCCTTCGCGGAAAGAATATCCTCAGGAAACGCACCAACCAGGCCAAAACAATCATATCTAGATTGATCAATTCACGAATTTTCGGCCGCTGTACTTTAACTGCAACTTCAGTTCCATCAGGAAGCAGCGCAAAATGCACCTGAGAAAGGGAAGCAGAAGCTACCGGTGTTTTCCCAAATTGCTTAAATAGCTGCTCGATTTCATTACCAAATGCCTCTTTAATCAGCACAGCCACATCTGCAAATGCAAAAGGAGGCACCTTTTCATGCAGTACAGTGAGTGCAGCAATATATTCGTCAGGTAGCAAATCAGGGCGTGTGCTTAATATCTGCCCCAATTTCACAAATGTCGGCCCCAGGTCTACCAGTGACTGCACAAATTCCAGGGGTAATTTAGAGTCAGCAGTTTTCAATTCTGAGGAAAGGCGCGCAAACTTGCGATAAGCTCTTACCTCGCGCCCCAATACCCAAAGTAACTTTCCCAGGCGGCGAATAAGGGTGAGTATGTTTTTGGATGAGGCTGGTTCCCGAATATCATCTTTATCAATACCAAAATATCTTCCTGGCTCCTTATCAAATGCTTTTCTACATCCAGCAGAACAAAAGTAAACGGTTTTGCCTAAATACTCTAATTGAGCGACGGCGTCAGTTGGTTCGATTTCCATGCCGCAGACAGGGTCTTGAACTTTTTCTTGTGTACTCATGAATTTCCTTTTGTTATAAGGGGCTAAGGTTTATCTGCTGCTTTTTATGATGGGGAGTTAGGAGGTGAAGTTGAAGCCAATCCCGGTGGAATGATGGGGACGCAGCCTTATGCTTGTGTACGCGAATCAGGTAGAGACTATTTTCTTCAATTGGTGGCGTCACAAACTTATTATCTGTCACAGTCGTCCAAAAAACGGGAAAGCTGGCGCGATTAAACAGCGTCAGGTAGCAGCTGTAGGCTTTTCGTAATGGGGCATCAAGCTGCAAACTAAGCGACTGTCCGGCAGGTAAAAAGCCATAATAAAATTCAGTATCTGGATTGCCAACCGGTAAAAATTCTCGCTCAACAAACGATTTTGGTAACCGATTCTGGTAACGCAACAAGGTGCCTACGTAATAGTGTAAACTCAGGTAAAAAAGGTTGCTTTTGCTGCTGAGTTGGTGATAAAAATCATTGCTATCAGCCGGAATAGCAGCCGCAGACACCACCTCGACGCCATCTACTTCAACCGTTGGCAGTTGAAGCGGGGCAGTCCAGTTGTAATATCTGAGTGTGACCCGATATTCCCCCGGCTCAAGTGTGAGCAAAGAGTCGGTTTCTGCATCAGGAATGCTCAGGTTGGCCACAATTTGATGGCCGGGTGACACATTTACTGTCCATGTTTTGGTTGCTTGAACGGCCGTATCCAACCGCAAACGAATCGACTTATTAACATGCCAGGGTCCTGCAATAGCAATCATTGCATGTGTATTCCACCGAGGCGCTGAAGTCGCCAAAACCGGCAAAATAAATGACGATTCCAGCACACGGCCGTTTAAAACCCGCCACTCTCCTGCCTGCTGCCGATTCGTCGCCGGATGCAGCCGTACTATTTGCTGTAGGCAAAACCGCACGGTTTTGTAAAACAAAAACGAGAGAACAGACAGCAGAATTTCTACAATAATTTTCGGGTAAGTTAAAAAGCTTTTCATTTCACCACCCACGCTGGTTTTATCGATTTTGCTGCCTCTCCAATCACATGCGCCAATTGCTCTGGTACATCCACATGCAAATTGTGTCCGCCGGGCAGCGTAACGGCCGTTCCCCCCGCCACGGCCGCTTCTAACTCCTGGCGATACCGCTCAATCCCCTCGTCCCCAAACACTAGCGTCACCGGAGCCGAAATCTGGCGTAATAAAGCCGCATATTTGTCATTGTCCAGTGACAAACCAGCAAACGTCATCCCGGTGCGGGTAATCAAACGCGCATCCCAACACCAGCACACTCCATTCTCACAAGGTTTAGCCACCCGCCGGGCTAACCGATACGCCATTTCAGAAGACAGGGTAGGCATTCCCAAAAGTAGCCGTTCAGCAACGGCCGTTTCGTCACGCAAAACCGCATGTTGCGGCGGTGCCTGTAAATAATCCAGGTGTACTGCCAACTGATCCCCTACGCCATCGTGCCCAGCCCCAGCCGGTAAAATGCTTTCTACTAGCACCAGCGCTGCGATCCTTTCGGGGCGAGCTGCAGCCAGCATCGCCGCCACCAATGACCCCATCGAATGCCCCACCACGGTAATCGGCCGTTCTGCCAGTGATTGCCCCGCTTCACACCAGTGCTGCACTATCGCATCCATATCTGCCACAAAATCAACGAGATGATACTCACTACACAAAGGTGCATGTCCGGAACGGCCGTGTCCACGCAAATCAGGTGCCACGACATAAAACCCATCCGCTGCCAGCCGGGTCGCCACCATCTCCCAGGTCGCTCCCTGATACAACATTCCGTGCAGCAATAAGATAGGCGGGTCTGCCGGGTTCCCCCACGTACACACACAGAGCGGCAGCCCACGACCTTCTACAAACGCTTCCCGCATCGGCCAAGCGGGTGGCGATGCAGGCACATCATGGTGAGGAACATCATTTCCATTCAACGCCACTTGCCATTTTTGCGCTCGTAGTTCATACCCAAACGTGTTGGCAACCTGCTGCGCCGCCATGCCCAACGGTCGCGGTAATTTGACTTCTCGCCAGACGTTGCCAAGGGAGGCATCAATACCGGTATGTGTCAAAAAGTTCGGATCCCCAATCGACAATGACCGTTCATGAACGCCATCCGTCATCCGTTCTCCGCGATACGGATGCAGCATCGCTTCCGCCAGCGGAACGCCCAGAAAATCGCACAGCTGCTGTACCAATTGCAGCGGCTGACTAACTAAATCTTCAAATCGCATCACCAACTTGCGTGTCGGCGGCACCTGTTCCAAAAATGCCAGCATATTCTGATTCGTTTGCGTCCAGATTTGCTCCGCCAACACATACGGATCGGCCTCATCCGCACCAATCACCTTGTGCATCCGGTTTTTCACAAATGAGTCAATCATGGCGTAAGGATGTCGCACCAAGTAGATGTATTGTGCGCCATCAAACAAGGTTTCGCCGCGCTGCAAGGTCGCCAGGCTACCGCCGTATGTTGGCGACTTATCCACCAACAGCCGGGAGCCAGCTAACGCCTGCAACTGTGCATAAACAGCTTGAATTGACCAATCTTCTTCCTGCCATCGGGCTAATTCTTGCTCACTGGCTGATTCATCAACATCCATCAAGGCCATCAAAGCCCGCTGCAAGCCCTCATCCAGGTAACTCCCCGTCAAAGCGTGCGTACGCTGCGCCATCGTCGCAAACGGCAGCAAATGCAGTTCCGGCGGACAAAAAAGTGCCGGATTCCCAGCCAGCATCACCCGCAGCAGCGTCGAACCAGAACGGGGACTGGAGAGTAAAAACGCCATTTTCGAGTTCCGTTCACCCATCGGATCATCTTGAAACGCTGGAGCCGACCCGTTCACTGCTGACAGGCTGACTGGCGCATCCACAATGACTGGGGTTTCCTGGTTCGCGCCGCGCACATTTTCCAGCTCGTGGGTCAGATAGGTTGCCAGGGCTGCCAGAGACGGCCGTTCATAAAACTCACGCGGGTACAACGCCAGCTTCATCTCTCGCTTGCAGGCGTTCAGCACTTCCATCACCATCATTGAATCCAGACCTAGATTCATCAAATTGGCATCCACAGCCACATCACTAACAGTCACACCTAACGCATAGGCCACTTGCTGCTGCAAATACGTCTGCACCACCTCTTGCCGACCTACCGTGGTTGCCGCCCAAAAGCGTGGCAAAAAGGCGGATTTTCTTTCATTAGCTGGCGCTGCGGCTGCAATCAGTTCTGATAAAAACAGTGATGGTCCGTCTGGCAATCCCACAGCAAACTTAGACCAATCAATAGGCAAAACGGCCGTTTGTTCTTCACCCTGCGCCAACACCTGCGCCAACGCCTGCACACCCTGCACCGACGGGATACCCGTAATCCCCTGCGCCTGCCAGCGTCGTTCGTGCTGCGCATCGACCCTGGTCGCCATGCCCGTTTCCGACCAAGGGCCCCAGTTGATGCTCGTCACAGGGAGCTGCTGCCCCCGCCGCAAATGAGCCAAACCATCCAAAAACGCATTGGCCGCCGCATAATTCCCCTGCCCAGGCGAACCCAACAATGCCGCTGCTGAAGAAAACAGCACAAAAAAATCAAGTGTCAGCGATTGGGTCAATGTATGCAAATGCCACGCCCCCCAAACCTTCGGCGCAAACACCCGCTCAAACCGCTGCCAATCCTGCTGTTGCAGCAAGCCATCATCAACCACCCCGGCCGCATGAATAACACCCCGCAGCGGCGGCATGGTCGTCGCAATGGTTTGCATCAGTTCAGCTAACGGTGCGGCCTGAGACACATCAACCTGCGCTGTCACAATTTTCATCCCGATCTCTGTCAATGCAGTGATCGCTTCCTGTGCCTCGCCGTTTGGCGCACGGCGGCTGACCAGCATAAGGTGCTTTGCGCCTTCCGCTGCCAACCACGCCGCCACTTGCAACCCCAGACCACCCGTGCCACCGGTAATCAAATAAGTGGCATCTGATCGAATTTGCACTGGTTCTGATGCTGCCACTTTTGCCTGAATTAAACGTGGCACAAACCGTTGATTGCCGCGAAAAGCAACCACGTTTTCGGTTGTTCCCATCACCGTTGCCGCTAATTGGTCAGCAGCGTCATTCGGGGTAACGACCGTATCTAGATCAATCAGCCCGCCCCATAGTTCAGGATGTTCCAGCGCAATGACCCGCCCCAATCCCCACAAAGACGATTGCGCCACGGATAATGGTGTGTCTGACGCCGTAACCGGCTGTGCGTTTTGCGTCACCAGCCATAATCTAGAGGA
>CALBTC010000410.1 GCA_937967805.1 uncultured Anaerolineaceae bacterium | reverse complement strand
TTTGGTTGAGGGGAAGGAGACGAGCAGCTTTTTGCCGTTTTGGTCCAGCGAACGCCACAACTGTTCGCCGACTTGCGCCGGAAGCCGGGCGGCGGGCAGACTAACGGTTTCGTATTCGCTCAGACTCAAGGTCAATTGAGCCGGTTCCGTTTGTAGCTGATGTTCCATTGCGGTGATGGTATCAAACAATGGGGGCGGGGCAACAAGTGAAAGGATTAATCTTGTGGGGCAGCGGGCAGAACAACGGTAAAGGTGCTACCCTGGTTGGGAGTGCTGCTGACGCTGATACGGCCGTTATGCAAAGCAACAATCTCATTAACAATGCCTAAACCCAAACCCGTGCCCATATTTTTGTCCCGATTGATCTGTGATCCGCGATAAAATCGATCAAAAATATGGGGCAGGTCCTCCTCCGGAATGCCGATGCCGGTGTCAGAAACATTCAAAACGATTTCGGTTTCTGAATCATTTTCATGCAGTTCAGTGGAGACAGTGACGGTGCCTTCTGCCGTGTAGTTCAGCGCGTTGTCTAATAAATTTGTCACGATTTGAGTGATTTGGTTACGTTCACCCCACACCGGCGGCAAGGGCGCGGCAGGGTGAAATAGCAGTTTGATCCGGTTGTTTTGGGCGCGCGGCTTGTGGGCCACAATGACTTGCTGAATGAGATAGTTAAAGTCGATAGGCTGGTATAAATGGCTATAGCTTTGATTTTCCAGGCGGGACAGCGTCAAAATCTCTTCGACAAGGCTGGTAAGCCGGCGCACCTGGTTGCGCAGAATGCTGAAATATTTAGGCTGCTTTTCCGGTTTGGCAAATTCTAGCAGTTCTAAATAGAGGGATAAATTGGTGATGGGGTTACGTAATTCGTGCGAGACGTCGGAGACAAACTTTGATTTTAGCTTATCCAACGATTGGAGCTGTTCGTTGGCTTCGGCCAGCGCCTGGGTGCGTTCCTGAACGCGATCTTCCAGCTCGTTGGCGTACGCCTGTAAACGGCCGTGCAGACGAATCTTCGTCAGAGCAAGTTCAACCTCTTCTGCCACCATCGCCAAAAGGCGGGCATCGCTTACGGCCAACTCGTATGAAGGTGGCAAATTCAGTACAAAAAAGCCAACGTTCTCCTCTTCCAGGGTGAGCGGATGAATGATTGCTTTGCTATCTTCAGGCGAGGACAGGAAAAGCTTCAGGTTTGCTGTTAAATGAGGGCAGATTAAGGTTTGCTGGGTGAAAAGAACGGCGGCAAAATGTTCCTCCATGTCCAGATCGATCTGGCTGTGGCGCAAAGGGGGCATCTCTGGATGATGGTGCTCTGCCTGGACCGTGACGAGTGAGTCTTCATGGTGGCGCAGGAGGATCAAGGTGCGCAGGGCATCGTAAAATTGAGCCAACTCCGAACAGGTCACATCCAGAATAGATTGTTCATCATTACTGGCTGAGGCGGCAGAGATGATGTGATTGAGCAGATTCAGCTCACGAGCCTGCCGCCTGTACGCCTTTTGGCTGGCGCGCAGCTGCTCTTCATGAATACGCCTTTCTTGTGCATAGCGTAAAACGCGCCACAAATTCGCCGGATCGAGATCATGCTTAACCAGATAGTCGTGGGCCCCGGCGGTGGCTGCGTCAGCCACTGCCTGCTCATCATCTAGACCGGTTAAAACCACAATGGGAACCCAGGGATAGGTGGCGTGCATGGTGCGAATCGTTTGCAAACCATCACTGTCTGGGAGGGATAAATCGAGAAGAATAATTTGGACGGGCTGATTAGAAAGAGTTTGGTGGGCAGATTTAACGGAACTGGCGGTATGCAGCCGGTACGTATCCTGCAACATATCCAGCATCAGGGCAATGCGCCGGATGTCGCCGGGATTATCTTCAACGAGCAAGATGTCAACATTACGGCCGTTTGGTGCGTCAGTAACCACAATACTTTTCCTAATTTATGGTATCGTGCGTGTTTTTTCTGGCAACGTAAACCAAAAACAACTGCCAGCTCCCTCATTACTATTTACCCCCACTTCACCACCACATTTGCTGACAATTCGCCAGCAAATTGATAGCCCCAGACCCTCGCCGCGAATCTTTTTGGAGGTAACCCTGGTGTGCGGTTTGAACAATCGCTTTTGATCTACCTTGGAGATGCCGGGGCCGTTATCTGCCAGCCAAAAACGGATCATCCCGTTGCTTTCTCGGGTAGCACCCAGATGCAAAATGGGTGGTGTATTCTCGTCACCACCATACTTCAAGCCGTTGCTCATATAGTTAAGCCACACTTCCTCAATCCAGGGGGCGTATCCCAGCGCGACCGGCCATGCCTTTGGTAGGTGAATCTTGGCCCCAGTTTCTCGAATTTGATAGCGCAAACGTTTCATAACTTCGGCGACAATACGGCCGGTATCCAGCTCATTCACCTGTATTTCTTCAGAACGCATACTGGCCAGGAAGAGCAGTTCTGTAATGATATTGTTCATCTTGTAGCCACTTTGCATGATCTGGTCAATCGCCTGGCTGGCCGGTTCGCTAAGCTGATCCTGGTAGTGGGAATCGACCAGACTGGCATAGCCAACCATTTGGCTGAGCAGGCCTTGAATTTGATGCGCTACCGTGTGGGCAAAGTCGTTGAGCGCTATATTTTGGCTCTCCAGCTCTTCTGCACGCCCTTTGATTTCTAACAGCAAGCGATGCCGTTCTATTGTGTAATGAATTGTTTTGAGCAATAAGTTGGCGGTTAAATCGTTCTTGGCTAAATAATCTTGTGCCCCATGCTGTACTGCTTCTACAACCGTTTGATTAACCGCCTGACCGCTCAAAATAATGATGGGTGTAGAAGGGTGATTTTCTTTTAGCTTCAGGATCGAATCCAGGCCAGTGGCATCTGGTAAAGATAAATCCAGCAGAATAACATCACAGGTGTGTTTTTTTAAATGAGCGAGGGCAGCTTGCAGCCGGCCGGCATGGGCAAACTCTATAACCGATGATGGATTATCTAAAAAAGAGGCCTGATACAACATCTCTTTAACCAGCCGAACATCACCTGGATTATCTTCAATCAACAATACGTTTATCTTGTTGTCATTCATTATTTATAGTTACGTAAAGACAGGCACTCAGGAGTACCTCGTCGAAATTTAATGGATTCCCGCCTTCGCGGGAATGACAAGTCTAGTTATTATGTTTCTTAAAATCTGTCAAGACAAATGGCACCTTGAGGGCTTTCTACTAATTATGTTAAGTTTTTGGGAATAGAAAATGAAAATGTCGAACCACTGCCAGGTTCTGAATCTACCCAAATTTCTCCTTTATGCTTTTGCACAATTTTTTTGCAGATTGCCAGGCCAATGCCGGTGCCGGGGTATTCTTCACGTGTATGGAGACGCTGGAAAATAGCGAAGATTTTTTTCGTTAGTTCCCGTTCCATACCAATCCCATTATCTGTAACCTGGATCATCCAGTTTGACGGATCTTGTGTGGCCGAAACGTGTATTTTTGGTGATGCTTCGCTCCTAAATTTGATGGCATTACTGATTAGGTTTTGCAGCAATTGCAGCATTTGTGTCTTGTCTGCGGTGATGGTCGGCAATGGATCATGGGTAATGGTAATGTTGGCTTCTTGAATTTGCACTTCTAGATTAAATAGGACCTGCTGCAATATTTTTTCCAAATCGACTTGCCCAATCCCCTGATTTTGCTGCCCGATGCGTGAGTAAGCCAACAGGTCGACAATTAGCTGCCGCATTCGCCTGGCACCATCAATGGCGTAGCCAATAAATTCGTTGGCTTCTTCGTCTAGTTGATCCTGGTGTCGCTGGGCGATTAGTTGAAGATAAGACGTGATCATACGCAGTGGTTCTTGCAGATCGTGGGAGGCAGCGTAGGCAAATTGGGCCAAATCTTCATTGCTGGCTTCCAGAGAGCGGGTTCGTTCTCGTAATGCTTCTTCTATCTCTAGCTGGTCAGAAATATCTCGGTTGACGGCAACGGCGCCGATAACGGCGCCGTGCTGATCTTTAACGGCCGTAACCGAAGACAACACCGGGATAAGCGTGCCATCTTTACGGTTTTGGGTTACTCTTCCCTGCCAATGCCCTTTAGACAGAAAATCAGCCATCACTTCTTCCCGACTGTCTTGCTGATAGACTATGGTCATCAGTTCACTCATGGTTTTGCCTAATACCTCCTCTTCCCGCCAACCATAGATCGTTTCAGCAGCTTTGTTCCAGCTCTGAATGCGAAACTCGTTGTTGGTGGCAATGACGGCATCGGAGACATTTTGCAGCAGGTTGGCCTGGTAAAATAGTTCTCTTTGAATTTGATCACGTTCGGTAAAGAGACGGGCATTTTGCAAGGCGATGGCAATGTGCCCGGCCAGGACAAGCATGGCATCTACTTCGGCCGGTCCAAATCGGTTGGGTTGGCTGTCTTGAATATCTAACACGCCGAGGAGGGAACGGCCGTACAGCAAAGGAATCGCCAGCTCCGACTTTGTTTTAGGCAGCAGCGGGTTGGCTAAAAAGGTGGGATGCTGTTCTACATCGTGTACCAGGACCATTTCTTGTTGGCGTGCAGCCAGCGCCACCAGGCTTTTAATGGCCGTAAGCGCAATCGTGTGTTCTTTTTCTAGCAACTGCTTCCCCACACGCCCCGAACCGATGTGCACGCGTAAAACCTCTTCCTCTTTGTCCAAAAGGTAAATATGAACATGGTACAAATTGAAGCTGGCCCGCATCAGCGAAATCGCTTCGGTAAGCAGCTTGTCCGGTTTGCGAATGGTATTGAGCTTTTGGGAAATAATGGCTGCCTTGCGCAGTTGTTGGGCCAGCTCGGCGAAGTCTGGATTGGCTGAAACGGCCGTTGACAACTCGCCCGATCTGTTTTGAACTTCCAGAGACTGAAAAACTTCCAGCTCCGTCTGCAGCTGATGATTTTGTTCAGTTAGCTGCTGAACTTCCGCCTGCGCCCTGGCCAACGCTGCTCGCAGACGGTTTAGTTCTTCAAATAACTCACTGGTTGAGCGGTTTGATTGGTCCATAATCCTGGTAAACGTGCCCTTCCTGACAGGAATGCATAATGGGTACTGTCGGCCCGACGCAAATAATTAAATTTGAGAGCATCCATTTAGACTCTCCGCCCGGACCATCTGCATAGTTGCATTTTAGAATGTAGCAAAGATTATACCGCAACGGGCTTTATTCCTGAGAAATTAGGAGGTATGGACAGTGGCAATAGCAGCCACATCTCAACGAACTGAGAGGATTTTGTTTTGGGATGGTTTCATGAGGGATAAAATAATTGGACCTAACTTGCCGTCACGCTGCTCGACTCCGCGGGTCTAGTGCGTCGCGCAGGCCATCGCCCACAAAATTGATGCTGAGGACGGTTAACACGATGAGCAAGCCGGGGAAAATCCACAGCCAGGGAGCCGTTTTGATGTAGTTGTAAGAGCCATCGAGCATGTTGCCCCAGGTGGCCGTGGGCGGTTGTACGCCTAGCCCCAAGAAGCTAATGTATGCTTCGGCAAGAATGGCATTGGCCACACCCAGCGTTGCCGAAACGACGATGGGAGCGATGCTGTTGGGCAGAATATGTTTGAAGATGATCTCCCAATTGGGGGTGCCGATAGCTCTGGCCGCCAGGATAAATTCATTCTCCTTTACGGAAAGGAATTCGGCGCGGACGATGCGGGCCAGGTACATCCAGCTGGTGAGGCCGATAATGAGAATTATGACGACAACGCTGCCGCTGAAGGTGCGCCCCAATACGGTCACGTCGGGGATGGCGCCGCCGAAAAATTTGGCCATGACGATCAAGAGAAATAGCTGGGGGATGTTCAGGGCGGCTTCGGTAAAACGCATGAGGATGGTATCAATTTTGCCGCCGTAGTAGCCGGCCAGGGCACCGATCAGCACCCCGATGATCGTTTCTAGAATAACGGCCGTTAACCCAATCAACAAAGAAATCTGGCCACCATAAATGGTGCGGATCAAAATATCGCGGCCGACCGTATCTGTGCCAAAGGGATGGGCGGCCGTAGGACCGGTCAGGCGCAGTCCCGTGTCGGTAAAATTGGCATCGGCTTCACTGTAGAGCAATGCACCACCGAAGGCATAAACAAAAAGCAAGACAATAACCACGGCGCCGGCCAACGCCATCTTGTGCCGGCGAAAGCGCCGCCAGGTCATCTGCCCCAAGGTTAAAGGGGGGGCTCCCAAATCATCGGCCCCTAATTTCAGGGTTGCCACAGAAGGTTCGACACTGCTCATAAGGCGGCCTTACTCGTAACGGATACGCGGGTCTAAAACAGCGTAGGTGATATCGGTCAAAATCTGGAAGACGATGACGGCTATGGATAAAAGCATGAGGATGCCCATGACGACAGGCACGTCATTGCGCGAGACGTGGTCTAGAAAAAGGCGGCCCATGCCCGGCCAGGCAAAGATGCGCTCTGTCACCACGGCGCCGCCCAGCAAAAAGGGAATGTCTAGACCAACCACGGTGACGATGGGCAGCGAAGCGTTTTTCAGAGCATGGACTAAGATGATGGTTCGCCTTTTTAATCCTTTGGCTTTGGCGGTGCGAATATAATCCTGGCTCATCACTTCTAACATGGTGCTGCGGATGTAACGGCTGTATGCGGCCGTACTGATGATGGCCAGGCTTAATACAGGCAGGATTAAATGCAACAGCACCTGTCCGGTGGTTTTGCCTACTTTGGGATCGAACATGCCCACTGACGGCAAGTGGGGCAGTCCCCAACGCTGGAAATTGACGGAAAAGATGTAGATGGAGAGCAGGGCTATAAAGAAGATGGGCATTGAGTAGCCGATGAAAGAAACGGCCGTTATCACATGATCAAGCAAAGAGTACTGACGCAGCGCCGAATACACACCAATTAACAAGGCGAACACAATAATGACCACCTCCGCCGCCACCATCAAGATCAGCGTGTTTGGCACCCTGTCCCAAATCACTTCCAAAACCGGTTTGCCCCGGTTGACCAACGAGGTGCCAAAGTCGCCGCGCAGCACGCCTTGACGATGGCCCGGCGTTTCGGCCACGCCGTCGCCATCCACATCGAAACTGGACCAATCATTCCCCACCAGCCAGTAAACATATTGCAGGTAAATGGGTTGATCCAGCCCCAACTGCCGCGTTAGCCGCGCCCGATCATCGGGCCGCGTTGCCCGACGGCCGCCCATCGTCGCCAGCGGATCGCCCATATTTTGCATCAATATAAAAAGGACGACGCTAATAATGAACAGCAAAGGAATGGCTTGCAGCAGCCGGCGAATAATATATCGACTCATAACTGTTGGCTCTTTGGGAATTCAGGAGGTTGACAGGCCCGTGAAACGTGAAACGTGATGCGTGAAAAAACCAATCACGTTTCACGTTCCACGCATCACGCTTCATTCAAAACCCCATAAACTCCTTCCTATTCGCTCAAATCCCATTCGGCAATGTTGAAGAATGGCGTTGCACCAGACATTTTCACACCTGTAAGGTTAGGGCTCAGGGCCCAAATATCCGGGTCTTGCCAGATACCCAGCCAGATCACCTCGTTGAACATGATGTTGGTAATCTCATAGAATGTTTGCTGCCGGTCTTCAAAATTGATCTGGGTGGTTTGCCGCGTGAACAGGTCGTCCAACCGCTCATCGCACAGGCGCTGCCAGTTGCCGCCGTCGGGATTTTCTTCGCTGGGGATTTCACTGCAATACCAGTAGTAATGATCGGGATCGGGATAGGCTGGCCCGTCCGACCATTCGAAAATGTCCAGTTCGCCGCTGGCGGCCGGACCGCCGTCGGCCAGCCCGCCAAAGAAGATGTCGGCATCATAGCTGACGATATCTAACTGAATACCCACTTCGGCCAGCTGCTGTTGGGCTACAGCCTGCATATCCTGGCGAATCTCGCGAATGGTAGTGCCGTGCGACAGTATCAATTCAACCCCGTCTTTATCACGGACGCCATCGCCGTTGCTGTCGATCCAGCCGGCTTCGTCAAGCAGGGCATTGGCCGCTTCTGGATCGTAAGGCCACGGTTCGATGGACGGGTCTACGTAAGGCATGTTGTCCCACAACGTGGCCGCCGGCTCGGTTAAGCCCAGCAGTAAATCCTGGGTAATCGTCTGCCGATCAATGGCCATGGCGATTGCCTGGCGCACGCGCACATCTTGAACGGCCGGATGCCCCGGTGCGGCATCATCACCAAAGTAAAAAAACCAGCCTTCATTAAACCCAGACGGTACGGAAAGGATTTGCACGCCGGCTTCTTCAAGCGCGGGAATGTCTGAGTAGGCAATAAATGTGCCCAGATCGCCATCACCGGTTTGCAGCGCGGCAATTTGCGACGCGTCGTCCGGTACAAAGCGAACGAAGATTTCGTCAATATTTGGCGCGGGGCCCCAATAATTTTCGTTGGCCACGAAGCGAGCAAAGCTGCCGGACTCCCATTCGGCAAAGACGTAGGGACCAGCGCCAACGGTGGGGGCCAGGTTCCATTCGGCGTTGTCCAGGGTGCCATCGGCTTCATAGACCGGACCCAGGACGTGCTGCGGCAGGATGCCATGCCACAGGGTTGCCTGCCAGGGAACAAACGGCTCATCAAAGGTCAAAATCACCGTACGCTCATCCGGGGCTTCGGCCGTGGCAATCTGGTCGTAGGGGTAGGTGGAGGTGACAATGTTGTTGGGATCTACAACCATTTCATAGGTAAAAATGAAATCGGCCGAGGTGATGGGGGTGCCATCAGACCAGACAATATCGTCGCGCAGGTTGAAGGTTAAGACGGTGCCGTCTTCGGAGATGCCGCCATTCTCCACAGTGGGCATTTCGGTGAGCAAAACGGGGAATGGCTCGTTGTTTTCGTCAAAGTGCCAGGCCCATACTTCCCAAAACTGGTAGGTAATAGTGGTGAACCACATACTGGTATAAAGCGGGCTCAGGGTGTCAAATTCCTGGGTAAAGATAAAAGTGGCAATCTTCCGTTCATCGGCTGTCTCCTCCGCGGCTGTCTCATCGGCTACTTCTTCGGCGTCCGGCTGTTCGCCCGCGGTTTCTGAAGTCGTCTCGTCGGCGGTGTCGGTGGTGCCTTCTGTGCCGCCACAGGCCACCAGCAAACCGGCTATCAATAAAAACAACCACAGTCTAAAAACAACATTCTTTTTCATCTTTCTTCTCCTTTAACGAACTTTGTTAGATGGTTCAATTTTTAAAATTGGACCAATCTTAGACTTACACCATAAATTCCTTCACCGGATTTTCAGCGAAGAGAATGGGGCGACTGATTTGGAAGGGGGTCAAGTCGTAATCAGATTTCCCGGCAACGGCTAGCTGGCTCAAAATTTTGCCCAGCAGCGAGGCAAACTTAAAGGCGTGGCCCGCCCCTACGGCTATGGCGACGTTTGGATGTTCCGGCAGGGTGTCCAGCACAAAATCACGGTCCGGCGGCATGGTGTAGAGGCAGGTCTTGGTGGCGATGACGGGGCCGTGGGCCGTGGGTAGATGTTGGCGTAAAAAGGTGTCGGTGCGGTGGAAAGCGGCCGTATCCACCGCAAACGTGCGGGATTCGGCCGTGACTTCCGGCCCGCCCACGTCCTGGGCAATCTTGGGACCGGCTTCGCCAAACGCCGGGAAGCCGTAAAAACATGGCTCATCCAGCCAAATCCAAATGGGGAACCGTTCCGGGGCAAAATCGGCCGGGTGGGGCGAAGCGTAGTAGGTTACCTGCTCTTGCGTGACGGGGAGGTTGATCTGGGTGCCAAAATGGGCCAGCACCTTGTTGCTCAAGGCGCCGCCGGCAATGACCAGCTTTTCACAGGTGTAGGTTTCATCGCCGGCGACGACGGTGATTTCATTGTGGGCGGGGTAAACGGCCGTAACTGGGCAATTGTCCTGCAAAATCGCGCCGTATTCTTTGGCCAGTCGTTGGTGAGCAGCGTTACTTTTGGCGGCAGCTACCAACCCGCTCTCGGCCTGGTACAGTCCACACACATGCGCTGGCAAGCGCCACTGGGGCCAGCGATGCATAATTTCGGCGGCATCCAGCAGTTCAAACGGTATGTCGCAGGTGGCTAAGCTATTCGCATAGTCAGAAAGGGGCAGGCAGGAACCGGCCGGTGACAGATCGAGACCGCCGGTTTTGAAGACAAGCTGTTCGCCCGAATCTGCTTCAACAGCGGCCCAGGCGCGGTAGGCTGCTTTGGCAAAGTTTACATAAAAGGGGTTGTGGTAAGAAAGCCGGATGATGCGAGAATGGTCTTGCGAGCCGCCCCGCAGGTGGCCCAGGGGAAACTGCTCCAGCCCCAGGACATCATTGCCGGCCTGTCGTGCCAGCCAATACGCAGCCGCGCTCCCGATGCCCCCCAGGCCTAATACCAGGTATTGAAACGTTCGTTTCTTCACCGGTTTCTGCACTGTTTAATCTCCACAATGATTGACAAAGCTGGTTTTCTCAGGGCCAAAAACAGTTCTCATCCAAATTGTTAAAAAAGATGGGGAAGTTTATAACCGACTGGGCAAATGTCAAGGAATTGGGGAAGGAAAACGGCCGTTTTGGGGGCAGAATGGTGTAAAATACGGCCGTAAAAAACAAATGGAGAAAACAGATGACATTTGAATGGAAATATTCAATTGACAACCTGAACTGGGAAGAACTCTCCAAACTCTATCTCATAGCGCCATTGGGTCAGAAAGACCCCACTGACCTACAGATCGCCTTCTCCAACAGCATGTTTAAGTGCTTTGTTTATGATGCCGGGCAACTGATTGCTGCTGGCCGGGCGTTGGCCGACGGCAAAGATTGTTCCTACATTTGTGACGTGGCCGTTCATCCCAGCTACCAGGGTCGCGGTTTGGGCAAGGAAGTTGTTTCCAGGCTGGTCGATTTCTCAAAGGATCACAAGAAGATTATTTTGTATGCTGCCGCCGGTAAGGAGCCATTTTACAAAAAACTTGGCTTCAAGCGCATGATCACGGCGATGGCAATTTTCCAGAATGAGACGCAGGCAATTGAAAATGGCGTGATTGCCGATGAGTGAGCAAAAAGGGGGCTGGGGGTGGGGATACGGCCGTATTCCTCACCATATGCCGTAATGACACAGGCGTTCACACCACCGCTAACGCAAATCTCACGCCAGGCCGCCAACTGCGCAAAACGGCCTTTGCGCCTTTACGTGAGGTTATTTTCAAAGTAGACGACATGAGCACAATCTGAACATCATAAACAAAAATCCATTGCCCGATTTTCCAAATCGGGTATCGAACAAGATGTTCGATTTACACAGGAGTGTCTATGCACAAAAAGGATGTGGAAACCCTGATTGCCTACAACTTCTGGGCCGACAGCGAAATCTTAAACGCCTGCGAGCGCATATCCCCGGCCGATTTCACCCGACCGGTAACGCCCGACCCCGGCTGGCACAGCCTGCGCGGCACGTTGGTGCATCTGCTGGACACTGAATATGGCTGGCGCGTCGCCCTGCAAAACCTGCCGGATGCCGGGGTGCTGCGCGAGGCAGATTTCACCGATGTGGCCAGCTTACGGGCGCGCTGGCAGGCGGAAGAGGCGGCCTGGTTGGCCTACATTGCCGGTCTGGATGATGCCGCGCTAAACGCCGTCTGGCGCGAAGAGGAAAATATTCGGCGGACCCGCTGGCAAACGATACTGCACGTGATTAACGACGGCACTCATCATCGCAGCGAAGCGGCGGCGATGTTAACTGGTTTTGGGCAATCACCAGGGGAGCTGGATTTTGAGGGATATTTGGTGTGGCGAGGCATATGATAAGAGCAGCAGTCGCGGAAGCACGCGCCTTCGCCAGTTGGCAAGATTACCAGGACGCTCTCAAGCGGGCCATCGCGCCGCTCACCGAGGAACAACTGCGGCGGCGGCTCCTACCCGGTCTGCGCTCGCCTGGAGAAATCGCCGAACATATCGTCTTTGGGCGAGCCCTGCATTTGCAGCGCACGCTGGGTGAGCGGGCGGCTGAATTAACGCCACTGCTCCGCTGGGACGACGCCGACAACCCACCGCACACGGCCGTCGAAATTGTGCAAGGGCTGGACCTGACCTGGCAGTTCATCGCCGACTGCCTGATGGGCGGCTCCCCCACCGACGATCTAACCGCGCAGGAAACAGAAATCGTGCAGACAATTTGGGGGCTCCTCGATCACGACCTGCCTCACGCCGGGGAACTATCGCTGCTGTTGGGTGCGGCTGGCCTGCCTGGGGTTGAGATTTAGCGTCAGGAGGAAATATGCAGAATTTATCCATAAAACCGCTGAGTAGTGAAACCTGGCCGGCGTTTGAGCGCCTGGCGCAAAAGCATAATGGCGTCTGGGGAGGATGCTGGTGCACAGCTTTTCATCCCAAGTCTCCAGAGCATAAGGGGAGCGCGGAAGCCACGAAATCTTATAAAAAGAAGCTTGTGGAAACAGAGTGCGCACATGCGGCCCTGGTCTTTGATGGCGATAACTGCGTTGCCTGGTGTCAATTTGGCTCCCCTCAAGAACTGCCAAACATTTACCACAAAAAAGAAGTGGAATCCAAAATGACAATGCCCGACTGGAGAATTACCTGCTTTTTCGTGGATAGAGATTATCGCAAGCGTGGTTTATCCTTTGTGGCCCTGAATGGCGCTTTAGAACTCATCAAAAATTCAGGCGGTGGGATTGTGGAAAGTTATCCCCAGGATACGCAAGGTAAAAAAGCATCAAATTCGTTTTTATACAATGGAACAAGGGAAATCTTTGAAAAAGCTGGCTTCAGTTATGAAGGTGAAAAAGGGAAAAATCACTGTATCATGAGAAAGACGATTCGGGTCTCAACCTAACGGAGGAATGACAATACCTAAACATCGGATCTTTACCACATCATTTGCAGGCGTTTATCCACATTATGTTCAAAAAGCGGAACGCAAAAATCGCACGAAAGAAGAAGTTGACCAGATCATTTACTGGTTGACCGGATATGACCAGGCAGGATTACAGCAGCAAATCGAAGAGCAAAACGATTTTGAAACCTTTTTTGCCCAAGCCCCCGCCATGCATCCGAATCGTGCGCTGATCAAGGGGGTCGTGTGCGGCGTCCGCGTGGAAGAAATCGAAGACCCGCTGATGCAAAAAATACGGTATCTGGACAAACTGGTTGATGAGCTGGCCAGGGGTAAGGCGATGGCGAAGATTCTGCGAGGGTAGCTTGGTTTTTAAGAACGGCCGTTTACCCAACATTCACAAAAATTCTAGGAGAAAGAAGATCATGGCAAAGTATCTAATATCATTCCCCAGTGCGGCAATGAAGGTACCTGACAGTGAGTTGGAGGCGGTGGGTGAAGACGCTCGTGCGGTGATACGCGAGGCGAAGGCAGCGGGCGTCTACGTTTTCGGCGGGGGCATCGATGAAACAGTCCCGCCCGTACTCGTTTCGGCCAATGGCGCAGTCGCTGAGGGCGGCTACCCGTGGGCGCCGCCGCTCAATGGGGGCTTCACTGTCCTTGAGCTGCCTTCACGTCGGGAGGCAATTGCCTGGGCCGCACGTATCGCGACAGCGTGTCGCTGTGATCAGGAACCTCGCGTATTCGGCTTTGATCCAGAGTCGTGAGGTCGGCGTGTTGCTGTACATTCTGCTAGCTAACAGCCAAAATGCCTGACTCCGCCTTGCTCTGCACTTTACGGCGGGTATGCTGCTCATGAATCTCGTGCACATGGGCTACCTCTTAAGCAATGTCAGCTTATAACCTTACCCCTCCACTAACCGTGCCAAAACAACTTTGAATTTGCCCCAATTTTTTGTAAACTGTGCGTGCGCGTTTTTTTTATCAAATATCCTGCTCAATTCCTTTTGTTTAATAAAGACCGACAGTAACTATACAGGTCTGAGACCTGTGGTATAAATAAGCATCATGGATTACCAGC
>CALBTC010000409.1 GCA_937967805.1 uncultured Anaerolineaceae bacterium | reverse complement strand
CAAAAGCCCGGCCAAATGGCCGGGCTATCCCTTCTTCCTCTTCTCTTCCTTCAAACAACAATGCAGCCAAACGGCCGCATAGTGTTGATTGCAAATGTAGTTTAGTTACCGGATGACAAAGCAGAGCCGGTCATGCGCATGTTGGAGCGGGTTAACAGTTCCTCATTAACCCAAACTTCCAACGTATATTCCCCGGCGCGGAAGCCATCTTTTGGATTGTAGTAAATGTAGCCGGGACCATCCTGACCATATTTCCACACTTCATTGCCGCCATCAACCACTTCCCCATCATGGCGCCAAACCCAGGCCCAGGTCATGCCGTCTGCCATGCCGTCATAAGAGAACGTGGCATACACGGTGTAGGAACCAACGGCAAAAATATTCGTTGGATCAACTGCCTGAAAATCGTCGTCAATTTTTGTAGAAAAGCTGATGGCCCCCAGCGCTGTGTCTTCTTTAAGTTCTACTTGTGGCTCAAATCGATTATACTCTTCCGGCAGTGTGAGAGCCGCCTGAACCAATGAATCGGCATCGGCCAAAAAGAGCGGATCATTGCCGGTGGTAGAAACAATTTGGGAGGTAACGGCCGTTTCCGCCACAAATTCCACACCCACACTGTCCAGCTTTGTTAAAGCAGCAACTTCATCCGTAACAGGTTTGGCATTGGTTAAAACAGCAACAAGGGGCGTGTTATCAACGGGGGGGCGCAGCGCATAAAGCGCAAACACGACGGAAGCAGCCATGAGACCCAAACTCGCAAAGGAGTAGGTCTGTAGACGTTTCTCTGCCTGAAGCCGCATAAAAAAGTATGGCGAACGCTTCATCTCTCGCCAAGACTTAAAAACAATAGCCAGGGCAAGCAGCAGTAATAAAATGAGTGTCCCCAAAATCCAGGGAGTAATTGTTCCAGTTAAGTTCGATAGCAAATTAATTAACCCTCTTCCCAAAGGTTGGAGGCTATTATATGAGAACAGTTGCCAGCAATGCAACTATTTAGTAGACATAATAGCAGAATTTAGGAAATTGTCACTATTCTGCCGCCCGGCTGACCCTGACCTTAGTACTATTTTTGGGCTAAATTTGGCCCATTTTGCCCAGAAAACCGTCAATTTGCCACTTGGGGTTAACGGCTCGTGAAAATTTGCGCAGACTGGAATCAAGTGTCAAATTGCTTATACATTCCATAAGTATGTGTTATGTGTCATGAAAACGCCCCTGACAATCAACACTTGCCGAAAGCTCAAGAGAACCTAAAATTGATTGAATGATTCAGATTAACGGACTGGTAAAACAATACGGCTTTAATCCCGTGCTGCGGGGGGTAAGCTTACATGTGGCTTCTGGCGCGTTTGTCACGTTGGTAGGACCAAACGGCGCAGGCAAGTCTACCCTGTTGCGCATTGTGGCCACGCTTCTAAAGCCGACAGCCGGCGAGGTAAAGATTGGCGGCTGGTTGATGCCTCACTTTAGTGACCGGGTGCGCCAGCATATTGGCCTGGTTTCACACCAGACACTGCTTTATGGCGATCTGACCGCAGCGGAGAATTTGCATTTTTTTGCCAAAATATATCAGTTAGACAACAGTGAAGAGCGGGTGTTGGCAGCATTAAAACGTGTGGGGCTGGCCGCCCGTGAGCGAGACGCCGTGCGCACCTTTTCGCGGGGGATGATGCAGCGCCTAACGTTGGCCCGCGCCACGCTGCACGAGCCGGATGTGCTGTTATTAGATGAGCCGTATACGGGGCTGGACCAGGACGCTTCGGCATTATTGGATGATTTGTTACGACGCGAAAGGGAAAACGGCCGTACCATCCTCATGATCACCCACGACCTGGTGCACGGCCTGAATTTGTGCGACCGTGTGGCCATCCTGAGCCGGGGCAAAATTGTGCAGGAAATTGCCAACGGCGAAGTGTCCGGCACCGAATTTTTAGATATCTACGCAGAACAAACGGGCCGCAAAATGGGCATGGCAAACACAGCAAATGGATAAATCGACGACAGCGACGCAATCTAAAACGACACCTTTGCTGAGTAACCGTTTTGTAGCGGCCGTTTGGGCCATCGTCTGGAAAGATCTGCAAATTGAAAAACACACGCGCCAGACCATAAGCCTGATGGTGATGTTTTCCTTGGTGACGGTGGTGATGTTTAACTTTGCCCTGGAAACGGAGCTGGATGCAGCGCGCAACGTGGCCACAGGTTTACTTTGGGCTACCATTTTACTGGCGGGCACGCTGGGATTAAATCGCTCCTTATCCATTGAGCGGGAAAACCAAAATATTGACGCCATTTTAATTGCGCCCATTGACCGGCGCGCCATTTACCTGGCCAAGGTCATCAGCGTCACTATTTTCACGCTTTTGCTGGAAGTGGTGCTGGTCTTCGTTTTTATTATCTTTTTTAACAAGCCATTTTGGCAGCCGATGGTTTTACTGGTCTTGTTTTTGGGCACCATTGGCTACGTGGGGGCCGGCGTTCTCATCACCTCGATGACGATGCAGACCCGGGCCAAAGAGGTATTGCTGCCAATTCTGCTAATGCCTTTGGTGCTCCCGCTCATTTTGCCGGCGGCAACGGCCGTTGGCGAAATGATGAACGCTGTACCTGAATTTTCAACAATCCGCAGCATGGTTTCACTCGTGGCGGCCTACGATCTCGCTATTCTGGCTACTGGTTTGTTTACCTACCATCTGGTTGTTGAGTCGTAAAAAGGTCACCTTTGGCTGCTGGGTTAAAAAAATGGTGATAAATTTGCCCTCTAAAGAAAAATGTTTGATATCCTACAGACGGTAGGCAGAAGAGATTTGGAAGAGTCTGTAATTTCAGGAAAGAACTTAGGAAGGAGTAATCAACATGAGTCTGGCTAAATTGAATCGATGGATTCCCCCTTTAAACTGGTTAGCTGCCATTACCCTGATTGTGAGCCTGGGCATGAACTTTTTCTATGCGCCAACGGAGCGGACGATGGGCAATGTACAGCGCATTTTTTATTTTCATGTGGGCTCGGCCTGGGTAGGTGCGGTGGCCTTTTTTATTGCCCTGGTGGGTGGGGCGCTTTACCTGCGGCGGAAGCAACGCATTTGGGACACCATAGCACTCTCTTCCGTAGAAATTGGTCTGGTCTTTTTAACCATTGCCACGGCCGCCGGCTCGGTTTGGGGCAAGCCGGCGTGGAATACGTGGTGGGATTGGAGCCCGCGCCTGACGCTCATCACCGTGGCCTGGCTGACCTATGCGGCGTACTTCATGCTTCGTGGTGCCATTGAGGAAGAAGAGAAGCGGGCGCGGTTTGCGGCCGTTTACGTCATCGTCGCTTTTGTCACCATTATCATGACCTATATCAGCATTCGCATCTTCCGCGATATTCATCCGGTGGTCTTTGGCGGCACCTTGGAATCTGCTCAAGGGGCCTCTGAGGGGCTGCAAGAGTTTGCCCCAGGGCTTGAATCGATGCGGATGGGCATCACGCTTACCGTCAATACGCTGGCGTTTACAATCTTGTACGTTGCCTGGATGTTTAACCGGCTTCGTTTGCAGCATCTTATGGACAACGTCGATTCGCTGAAAATGCGGGTGGCTTCCCGATTACAAGGAGGCAAAGTGTAATGTTGGCTCATCTATTTTTCTTGAATATTGCCTGGCAAACGGGTGTCGATCCCAATAACTTCAACAATTATTTGTTACTTGGCTACGCCGTTATGGGAGTCATCGGACTGGTATATGTAGTGAGCCTGGCCGTGCGGCAGCGCAATTTGCGCCAGGACATTCAGCTTATGGAGCGATTATTACAGGATGATGAGGAAACAGCCAGATAATTAATTTTCGTAGGCTGTGTTACTTTTTCTTAATTGTTTCCGGTCATACTGCGGGTGATGATGGACACGGCCGTTTCACCCAACCGTAAGAATCAACGGCGGCTCACCATCTATGTACAAACACCGTCCATTTTTGCAGTGGAGAACATGCAATGCTCAAATCATTACCCATACCTGAACCTATTCGTTCCCTTTCACTTGGCCAAAAACTACTGATTGGGGTTGGTACGGCCGTTTTCCTCTTTCTACTCATCGGCACGTTTACCCAAAGCAGCAGCACGCCGGAATTTGCCGTCGGGCTGCAAACCCAGCCGTTTGTTATCTTGGCCTTGCTGTCGTTTGGCGGTGGCCTACTCAGCTTCGCCTCCCCCTGTACCCTGCCGGTGCTCACGGCTTATTTTGCGTTTGCCTTCCAAAACGGCCGTACCCAAATCGCCACCAACACCATTGCCTTCATGCTGGGATTGGCTACCACCTTTACCCTGTTTGGCGCGGGCGGTTTTGCACTGGGCCAGGTGCTGAGAAGCAACATGCAGCTTTTTATTCTGGTAGGCGGAGCGGTGATCATGGTGTTTGGTGTACTAAGTCTGCTGGGTAAAGGATTTGGCGGCGTAGACGCCAGCGGCACTGGTGGGGCACAGCCGCAAAGCACCACGTTAAAAGGTTCCTACATTTTTGGGATGACTTTTGCTGTGGGCTGGACAAGCTGCATTGGCCCCATTTTGGGCACGGTGCTCACCCTGGCGGCACAAACCACTTCAGTCTGGAACGGCATGATGCTGCTCTTCATTTACACGCTGGGGTTAGGGCTGCCGCTGTTGATTGTTTCCACGTTTTTTGGCCGGATGAGCCGTCAGAGCCTGTTTTGGCGAGCGCTGCGCGGCAAAGGGTGGGAGGTTGATACCCACATCCTGGCGATTGCTCTGCTTTGGGCCCTGGCTATTTGGCGCGTCCTGGTTGCTGCGTTGGATTATGCCTTCTTTAACTTTGACTTTTTTGCCGGCCAAACGGTTACGCTGGGCCATGAGCTTGGTCTGCTGGTTGTAACCTTGCTGGGGGCAGCATTGTGGGTCTTCACCGGCTCCGAAGAGCGAAAAGTGACCGTTCATTTGCACTCCACGCAGCTGATTAGCGGCGCATTGTTCATCATACTGGCTGTGTTGATGCTTAACGGCACCCTCACCCAGATTAACTCTCTAGTTGGGCAGTATGAATTTGCCGAATGGTTTCTCATCTTGGAAGAGAAATTTATTGCCCTTTTCCCGCAATAGGCCGCTTTTAGACATTATTGAAGTCATTTTATCTCACGCAAAGACACACGACTTTGCGACGTTGTGTGAGATGGTTTATCTTGACGTTAATTGATTTTTATGACATCTCCAAGCAGTTCCGAACAAAAGCAAAAAGATGCGGGTGGAAACGGCCGTAACCCCCTGCTCATCGTTGGCGGATTCATCATTTTAGGCTTGGCCCTCACACTTATCATTTTTGGCGGCAATCTATTTGGTGGGGAAGCTGCGGATACGGCCGAAACAGGCAACTCAATTTTGGAACAGGTGCCGGCCTTTGAAACGGCCGAAACCAGTGCCGTGACGCTGCCCACCGGAGGCGGCTTGCTGGAAATTGGCGATCTGGCCTACGATTTTTCCCTGAACGACGTAAACGGCAATCCGGTAATGTTAAGTGACCATCTCGGGCAGCCGGTGATCATCAACTTTTGGGCTACCTGGTGTGGTCCCTGCCGCGTAGAAATGCCTGAACTGGAAGCCGCATATCAGGCGCATCAGGAAAACGGGCTGGTTATCCTCGCTTTAAACCAGCAAGAATCGGCTGAGGATGTAGCCAACTTTTTTGAGGAATTAGGGTTGAATTTTACGGCCGTTCTCGACACCGAAGGCACCGTTTCTCAACTGTACGGCGTGGCCAACGTCTTGCCCACCACCTTCTTCATCAACGAAAACGGCGAAGTCACCGTTATCCATCGCGGCCCGATGGTGCAATCACAAATTGATGGCTATCTGGCCGACACGCTCTCAACCGCCAACTAATACAACTGGGCCACATTCAAAAAAAGCAATCACGAATGACACGAATGGACGAATGTTACGAATTTTTTTGTTTGATGCAGGTGGACTATTTGTCAATTTGTCCAATTCGTGATGAAATAACGGTATGACAACGCCAGAGAAGAAAAAAGTTGCCACCGGCCGGACGCGCGATTTGGTTATCGGTGCCGACAAACTGATTTACAAGTTCAGCAAACATTGGCTGGCCGTCCTCAACACCATCATTGCCATTTACGTGGCGCTGCCGATTCTGGCTCCCGTCCTGATGAACGTGGGGGCGACCGGGCCGGCGCGCGTCATTTACACCATGTACAGCCCCATGTGTCACCAGATGGCCTCGCGCAGCTTTTTCTTGTTTGGAGAGCAGGTTGCCTATCCGCGGGAACTGGCCGGAACCGACTTGACTCCCTTAGAAACCTATGCCAGCTCGCTGCCCGAATTTGCAAACGTAGAACAGGGAAACTGGGCAGAATTTTTCCTGGCGGCGCGCCAATTTGTGGGCAATGAGCAGATGGGTTACAAGATGGCTCTGTGCGAGCGAGACATTGCCATTTACGGTTTTGTGTTGATCGGCGGCTTGGTTTACGGACTTGTGCGACGGTGGCGGAGGATACGGCCGCTCCCCCTGATCCTCTTCCTCCTCATCGGCATGGGGCCCATTGCCCTGGATGGCTTCAGCCAACTGTTTGGCTACTACGCCACGCCGCTGAGTGGTGGTGAAGCAGAAGGCCTACAGGCATTTTTGGGCTCCATTTTCCCCCTGCGCGAAAGCAGCCCCTTCCTGCGCACCTTCACCGGCGCGCTGTTTGGCTTCATGCTTGTCTGGCTGGCCTACCCCCATCTTGACCACAGCCTGGGCCGCACCGAGGAAGATTTGGAGCGGAAGCTCACCCGAATCGGCGAACTCCCGTAGCATCAATACCCCTCGCTCTTCTACCGTTTACGCTCTGTACCGGCCCAACACCAACGTGGCATTGTGCCCGCCTAAACCAAATCCGTTTGACATCGTAATATCAACCTGGGCCGGCCGGGCCGTGTTTGGCACATAATCCAGGTCACAGTCGGGATCGGGTGTTTCATAGTTGATGGTGGGCGGCAGCAGGTTATGCTGGATGGCTTGCAGGCAGATGACCGCCTCCAGCGAACCGGACGCTCCCAGCAAATGACCGTGCATCGACTTGGTGGAGCTGACGGGCACGTCATAGGCCGCTTCGCCAAAGACCGCTTTGATGGCGGCCGTTTCTGATCTGTCATTCAAGTCGGTGCTGGTGCCGTGGGCGCTGATGTAGTTAACGGCCGTTGGCTCTACGGCCGCATCATTCAAGGCTGACTGCATGGCGGCAATCGCCCCAGAACCATCGGGCGCAGGCATCGAAATGTGATACGAGTCGGCGCTGGCGCCGTAGCCCAAAAATTCACCGTAGATGCGCGCCCCACGCGCCAGGGCGTGTTCCAGCTCCTCCAGCACCACAATGGCCGCTCCTTCGCTCACCACAAACCCGTCGCGCGTCTGGTCAAACGGCCGTGACGCCGTCTGCGGCGCTTCGTTACGGGTAGAAAGCGCCTTCATCACGCTGAAGCCGGCAAACGCCAGGGGCATCAGACACGCCTCAGAGCCGCCGGCGATCATCACGTCGGCGGCGCCGTGCTGCACCACGCGGGCCGCCTGGCCGATGGCGTCGTTGCCGGTGGCGCACGCCGTGGCCACAGACATGTTGGGGCCGCCCAGCCCGTGCTGGATAGAAACGGTGGCGGCCGGCGTATCGGCCAGCATCATCGGCACAAAAAACGGGCTGACGCGGTACGGGCCGCGCTCGTTGAGCACGTTTACGTTGTCAATGATGGGGTCCAGGCTGCCCATGCCGCTGCCTACCACCACCCCGATGCGGCTCTTGTTGGCCTCGGTGACGGTGACGCCCGCGTCTTCAATCGCCTGCTGTGCGGCATACAGGGCAAACTGGGTCATGCGCGACATGCGCCGTACTTCTTTACGGTCAAAATGGTCTTCAGGGGTGAATTGTTTAACCTCACCAGCGAACGTTGTTTTGTATTCGCTGGGGTCAAAGGCGGTGATCGTGTCTATGCCTGATTGGCCGGTGCTAATTTTTTGCCAGGTGGTTATTACATCATTGCCAAGCGGGTTGATGGTACCTAAGCCGGTCACCACTACCCGTCGTTTTTGTTGATTCATATTGCCTCCAAAATCTTCTTTACTCCAACCAACTATAACCCAACCTTTCTGGGAAAGATACGGCCGTCCCCCACAGCCAAAAAAAGAGGCTGGCTTTTTGGGCCAACCTCTTTTCCCGAAAGCAGTAATCGGTATTCGGTAATCGGTAAAATCAACTAATTACCGAATACTGATTTACTGATCACTGTTTACTGAAGCTCAACCGACATCACAAAGTCGCCTTCCCCTGCAAAGAAATCGCGTACGCGAATGATAACAAGTTCTTCACTTTCAAACGTGTAGGCAAGTTCCTCTTCCTCGCCGGAGAAACCGTCGTCGATGGAGGCCAGAATGTTATCGTCCAGGTCCAGAATTTCGATGACCATATCAACGCTGTCATCATCAGAAAGCACGTTGACAACCATTGTGTCGCCCACTGCCCCGCTGATAACATACTCAACCAGACCGTCTTCATTGGTGCGGGCATCGACAAAATCGCCGTAAGCCAGCTCAAAAACAACTTCTGGCGTACCAAACAGCACCACTTCGTAATCACCAACGTTGCCGGCAAAGTCATCTTGCGAGTTCAGAATGCGGAAGGAGTATGTTCCCGTTTCCTCGGCAATCATGACAAACTCTTCAATGTCAATGGAAGCGTCAAAGCCTCGTTCCGGGTCGAAGCCCAGGCCGTCGAGCAAAGTGTCGCCCTGGCGTACCTGAATGGCAACGTCTAAATCTTCGGCCGGTTCAACGTAGATGCCAACCATGTCGCCGGCACGCAGCGCGGTGAAGGGGAAGGAATGGCCCTCGCCCTCATCTTCGGCTTCAAGCGTATCGGATGCGGCAAGCACCACATTGGTGAGCGGGAAGCCCATTTGCATATCGAAGCTGCCGGTAGAGCCTTCAAAGCCATAGACGTTGACCGTATAAACACCATCGGCGGGCAGCGACACAAGCACGTTTTCCTGGCCAAACGAAGCATCACGCTCACGGAGGAGCAAGGAATTGCCGGCGGCATCGACCACATCAACAACCGCATCAAACTCACCAAGTGGGGTCACGATCATGCCGACCACATCGTCTGCGGCGCCGCTGAAGGAGTAGGAAGCAACCGGGTTGGCGCTGTCTACCGCACCGGAGACAAAGGCGCCGTATTCAATCGCTTCGCCATCACCACCGGTTACCGGCGGAGCAACGGCCGTTCCCGCTTCAGCAATCGTCAGGGTGTAGTTGCCGGTCGTATCGTCAAAACCACTTACGGCAATGAAATAGGAGCCGGTGGCCGGAATGGTTAGCTCACGAATTTCTTCGATGCCAAAGGAGGCATCAATCTCACCGTTGGGCAGAATGGAGTTGCCATCTTCATCTACCACGTCAAAAACAACGTCAAAGTCCCCTTCTGGCTCGATAATGATATCGATCACTTCACCTTCCAGGCCCACAAAGTCCCAGATGGATGGTCCCGTCTCGTCGACGGTACCCTGAACCACATCACCATACAGCAAGAAGCCTGAGGTAACCGGCACATCAAGGGAATCGGCATCTTCAGTTTCGGCGTCCGGCACACCAACGGGGGTTGAAAGCGTGATACTGTTTTCAATGGCATCCAGGATGGGACGGTTTTGTTCCTCTTCAGAAACCTCAGAGCCGGAAAGCACAACGGCGGCACGGTCGCCGGCCATGATGAGGAGGATTTTCATGACGGCCGTATCTCCTTCAGCATCAGAAGCGTCAGCCAAGACCTGAGCCCCTTCCTGGCCATTGATGGTGACGGCCGTTGGCTCATCAGTTACGGTCAGCGTAATGTCGTCATTCCCTTCTTCTGTAAACAACCCCACAAACAGCTCCAGCACGGCAACCGGGTCATCGGCATCCAAATCTTCCCCGCCAAGCAAGCTTAAGAGCTCGCGGTCAAGCAGCAGGACATTTAAAATTGCCCCTTCAATATCATCTTGCTGATCGTCCAGAATCTCCTGGCTGCTCGCCAGGCGAACTTCACTGCCGGCCTCATCAAAGGCAATGGCCCATTCCTCGGGGTAAGAAAGGGAAATGCCCAAAACGTCGTTGGTAAACTCAGTAAAGCCAGCGGTGGGATCCGGTGTTTCCGTTGGTTCAGGTGTTGGTTCCTCGGTTGGTTCCGGCTCCTCAGTTGGTTCTGCGGTCGGTTCCTCTTCATCCGGCGGTGGATCGCCATCGTCGTCATCATCCGTGGCGCGCGGCGTTGGCGTTGGTTCTTCGCCGCCACAGGCTGTGAGCACAGTGCCAAACAGCAACGCGGCTAACAGCAGCAAAATCAGGTGTTTATTCACATTTTTCATAAAAATCTCTCCTAAAACTAGTTGGGTTTTCCTTTTAAGCTCATGGGTGTGTTTGAGTAGCTTATCGGCTTTATAATAGTAATTGAGGAGACCAAATTCACCATAGGTCAATTGGTCTATCGGCTGCGTTCTTTCACATTATGGCTGTAATTCTTTCTGTTGATCTGAACGGCCGTAACCGCCTACATTTTAAGCTCACGGCGCATAGAATACAGACAAAGTTCCGGCTCAACTGTAAACCAGTATATAAATGCACCGATCCGAGATCGATCCAACTATTTTTTAGCCGCGATCCCGGTTCAGCCAGCGCACTGTCAGCTCTCCCACCCGGTCCAGCCGCTGGCGCAGCACCGTACATTCCGGCAAGGCATCGACAAACATCTGGCCATACCGCTTGGTAATGACCCGTTTGTCCAGAATGATGACCACGCCCTCATCCGTCAGGCGACGGTTGAGCCGGCCGAATCCCTGCCGAAAACGCAGCACCGCCTCAGGCACCGAATATTCAAAGAACGAGTTGTCAAACGTCTCGGAACGGGCGGCAAAAATGGGGTCAGAGGGCACGTCAAAGGGCAGCTTGGCAATCATGACGGCTTGCAGCGCTTCCCCCGGCACATCGACCCCCTCCCAGAATGAGCGCGTGCCCAGCAGCACCGTGTGGCTGTTCGACTGCTTAAACTGGTCTAAAAGCTGCTGGCGCGAGCTGCCCGAAGATTGGGCCAGCGTGGTGATGCCGGCGTCGGCCAGCGGCCCTTCAATCGCTTTGGCCGTCTGGTTGAGCTGGCCGTAAGAGGTAAACAACACCATTGTTCTTCCGCCCAGCGCCGTGGCCACATCCACAACGGCATCTTCCAACATGCGCTGGTAGCCGGGCTGGTTCGGCTCGGGAATATCGGTGACCAGGTAAAGCAGGGTGGCGTTTTTATAGTCGAAGGGGGAACCAACGGCCAGTTCGTCCACGTCGAAAGCATGCAGGCGTTCGCGGATGTAGGCAAAGTTGGCCTCTTCGCGGGCATCCGGCCCGGCGGTGCGCAGCGTGGCCGAGGTCAGCACCACCGTTTCCAGCGCCTCGAAGATGTTCTTTTGCACCAACGGTCCCACGTGCAGCGGCGCGGCATGGAGGGAGATGCGCTCTCTGAACACCTCAACCCAGTAAATCATATCTGCGTCTGGGTCGATGATGATACCGTCCAGGTTGAGGCGGGTTTCTTCGAGGGAACGGCCGTTGCTCAGCAACGTCAACCTCAAATCCTCACCGTCTTCCACGTCAAACTGGTCGGCCGCTTCGCCCAAGCCGGCGGCCAGCTTGCCAAAGCCATCGGCAATGGCAAACAGATGGCGGCCCAGGTTGTCCCAACTGATTTCCACTTCATCAAAGCCGGGCTGGGTGCGCACGGCCGGCGTCAGCCGGATTTGCTGGGCAAACTGGCTGCGCGTGTTCATCGCCTCAGACAAAAAGTAGGTGAGCGTGGTAAAAAATTCGTCCAGCCGGATCATCGCCGCCTGCCCTTCCCGGCGCATCCGGTCGATCATCTCATCAAACCGGGCGGCAAATTCGGGCGGCAGCGTGGCTTGCAGCCGGGTCTGTAAATCGGCCAGCAGCCCGGCACGCGGCTTGGTCACATCGTCCAGAATCGCCTCCAAAAAGCGCTTGTCGGCGCGGAAGCTCAGGCCATCTGTCACGGCCGATTCCAAATGGTGCGCCTCGTCCACAATCAGATCATAAAATTGAGGCAGCACCTGGTTTTCGCTGGACACGTCAGACAGCAGCAGCGAATGATTCACAATGATCAGATGAGCCAGCTCGGACCGGCGGCGGGCGATGTGCAGCGGGCAATTTTCGGCGGCGCAGTGGTCCTGGGTGCAGGAAGCCGTTTCGGCGTTAAGCCGGGCCCAGGCCAATCGCTCCCCCGGCGTGCGCAGGTTCAACTCGGCCACGTCGCCACTGAGCGTGGTGGGCAGCCAGAGCAGGATGCGGGCGTAGAGGGCCATTTCGTCGGCGTTGCTGGGACCGCTGTGCCGCATTTGCTGGAAAAGCCGGGTGCACAAATAGTTGCGCCGCCCCTTGCGCACGGCGGCGCGCAGCTCAAACGGCAGCACCTTTTGCAGTTCGGGAATATCTTTGTGGATGAGCTGATCCTGCAAATTGATGGTGTTGGTGGAGATGACGACGCGACGGCCGTTTTCCACGGCCCAAAACGCTGCCGGAATCAAGTAAGCAATACTTTTGCCCGTGCCGGTACCCGCTTCTACCATCACGTGTGCGCCATTGTTGAACGCATTCACTACCGCATCCAGCATCTCCACCTGCTGCGGCCGGTACTCAAATTCGGCAAACAGTTGGCTGAAGTTGCCCCCCGGCAGGATGAGACTGGACACCAATTCCGGGTCTAACATGCGCGGTGTTTCGGCGGGGACGGCGGGACGGCCGTCTAGTTTGCCCGGACTAAACAAACGGGGCAGCCGCCCGCGATGGCGCAAATCTTTGCCTTCAAAGGCGGTACGCACCCGCTCGGCCAAAATATCTTCAAAAAAGATGGTTTCCGGCCAGCCCAGCCGCCGCCCAGCTTCCACCAGCTCATCAATCTGGTGCAGCTGAAGCTGCAAAGTCCGCTCGCGCAGCGCCAGAAACAGCTCCACCGTCTGCTCGGCATCGTCCAGGGCGCGATGGGCCTGTCCACCATTGCGGCTGGGAATGCGTAAATAATGCACCAGCGATTCCAAATTGAACCGCCCGGCATCGGGGAACAATATAGAGGCCAGCGTCACGGTATCCAGCCGGTGGTTGCCCAGGCCCAGTCTTTCCGCCTCCAAAAAGCCCATATCGAAGCTGATGTTATGCCCCACCAGCACGTGATCGCCAATTTTGGGGCGCAGGCGGGAGCGCAGGGTGAACATCGTGGGCGCATCTTCGACCATTGCCTGGGTAATGCCGGTCATCTGGGTGATGTATGGTGGAATGGTCCGGTGCGGGTTTACCAGCGAGGAAAATTCATCCAGAATATCATTGCCGCGAAAGGTAATGGCGGCAACTTCAATGATGCTGTCCGTTTGGGGGTCTAATCCGGTTGTTTCTACATCAACAACAACGTATGTGTTAGCAGTCATAAAGCGGTCCCGTTCTTTGGCGTCAAAAAGCAAAATTATAGCACAGATTTTCTATCAAGATACTGGTTGACCGACAAAACTTATCTAACCGCAAAGCGCGCAAAGAACGCAAAGGGGAAAAAGCGAAAATCTTAGCGTACTTCGTGTCCTTTGCAGTAAAAAACAAACTGCTGGCCTGACTGAACTATAGAAAACGAATAGATTAATGCTTGTTTGGTAACCAGGTCGGGGGACAATTGTCAGCTTGACACCACTGATCTTGTGTGCCATAATGCGCCAATCATTTCCAATCTATTGATTGCCAAATTTTTGGCACAGCTATCTTTATGATGAGGAGGTGGTGCTAATGGATAGTAATTTATCTAAACGCACCGTGGCGCTACCTTCTC
>CALBTC010000408.1 GCA_937967805.1 uncultured Anaerolineaceae bacterium | reverse complement strand
GTAGTGACGGCAACGGTGGTGTCCGGGGGTGAAAACTTGAAGGCATTGTCTTGCGACGGGCATAAACTCGCCCTTGACCCACTTCAATCAGCTTGGAAAAAATACTTCTGGCCAATGTTTTCTGCTCGTCTGAAAAGGCAGCAAATACGTTATTTGCATGCTGCTCTAGAGCGCTCTCTAATCCGCCCCGCTGCAAATATCCAGCCAGAGTGAGGGTTATTGGTTCCCCTTTTTTCATCCTTTCTGCCTCAAACAGATCACGCAGGGCAAAGCTCATCAGCGGTAGTGCCCCCGGTTCTCCTTTCATGTCAGTGACAATTCGCGATACAAGGGCTGGAGCTATTTCGATGCCAACCTCTAATGCCGGAAGGGTGATAGCTTTAGCTAAATTTTGAGGTTCCATCGCCCCCACCAACTTGAACTGCTGATTCATCAAGACCCGCAAATCGGGGAAGCGGGCGCATTGGGAGACAAATTCGGCCCGTAGCGAAAGTACAACAATGAAACGACTGTTTGGCGTTTGGGTAGCCTCAGTGAGCAAATTTATAAAAGTTGCCTGCACGACTGTATCTTTGGTTTGTGTGAATATTTCCTCAAACTGATCAACTAACAGTACACATCGCTGGCGCTCGTCATCGCTGAGATGCATCTGGATTAGGCGCAATAACAGATCCGGGGTGAGTTGCTTGTCAGGGCGCAAGGCATCACCCACGGCGGTGGATTTGGTAGCCCGTTCCAGCGCCAAAGCAAGCTCCGCAAAAGGGTTGGCTTGTGGTTGCATTGAAGCCAGTATCCATTGGTCGCTGGTTTCAATTGCACCTTTGCTCAGAGCATAAAACAGGCCTGCTCTCACTACTGATGATTTACCGCTACCAGATGGTCCAGCGATGGTTATGAAGTTAGCTTGTCGTATACGCACTAATAGCTCGGCGACCAAAATCTCGCGGCCGAAGAAGAATGGAGCGTCCCTTTCGCGGAATGAATTGAGTCCGAGGTATGGAGTACGGCCGTCCCATACCTTGGGTTGATTTGCCTGTTTCAATTCGGCGGCCAGAGCAACTACCTCTTCAATGGAAAGGCCTGTATAAACAGCTTTAGCTCCAGATTCAAAAATAACTTTGTCACGGCTAATCTTGTCACCAAGAACCATGTCGCCATATACATGATGTTGGTTCTTCGTAATAGTCGATTCCACGCTAGCCAACGCTTCCGGCAACTCAAAATCATTTGGCACTGGCGGCCAATCGACATGAGGCCGATATCCTTTGACCAAAGAGACGAGTTCCGGCAGACGGCCGTCTCTCCCCACCCCCAACAGTAGTTCCCGAATTCGCGACGTCTTTTCCTCGCCTGCTACACTCTCATAATCCACATTCAAATCGAGGCAGAGCGTGCGAATTTCAGCCAAATTGAAGTGCTGGTTCAGCAACTGGTGAATTTCAGACAGATAGGTAGTACTATTGGTCACGAAAATCCTCTTGGCTTTCTTCTGGCGAAAACGATAGTAGCTACTTTAGTTTAGCAAAGTGGTTGCCAAAAATCTATCCTTGAAGCAGCGCTCGATGGATTTCTACCATAGCCAGAGTGTCCAGATGGCAGTAATCCCTCAGCTGTTTAATCATTTTCTGCTTAACGGCCGTTTCCTGCTCAGCAATCATTTCCTCCCACAAGGCCTGCGCCTGGGCACCGTTTTGCACCGCCAGCATTTTGTAGCTTAAGGCGGGGACCACCACAGGCAGCACGGATTTCGGCGAGTTAGAGCCGCCAAACCGATAATCTTGATAATGCCTGCGAAAAATGGCCAGCTGGTCCCACAGTCGCTCCGCCATCTGCTCTAATGGCTCAGCATAGTCGAGAAACTGCTCTGCCAGATGCCGTAGGATGCCCCGTTCGAAGGAGATGTTGTAAGCCACCAGGTGCCCCGTCCCCCCAATATGGTCGAGCAGAGAGATTACCAGCGCTTCACGCGGATCATCCGCAGCTGTATGCAAATAGTCACAATGAGTCAGGTGACCATCTGCTTCCAAAATGTGGCAGCTGTACTGAAACGGCACCTGCTGGTACGGCTTGCAGCCGGTAAATGCAGGAATAGCGTAATCGATAGTCTCGAAATCAAAGAAATAAAGTGGGTAAATCAACTGCTCCAGTTCAGCCTGAATGGCATCGGAATCAACCGCCACTGTCTGCTGTTGAACGGTCTCGACAAAAGCGGCAGCCCGCTTGTCTCCAGGTGTGAATCCAGAGGGGATATCTCTAACATACTGAATGCCATTTGCCTCCAGCTCAGCCTCCCGCGGCCGCTTGAGATAAGGAATGTGGTAAATCGTTTGGTCCGTAATACCTTGCCAGCAGTGGATATGAAATGGGCATTCATACGGTTTGCGGCAATGACGACCGATTCTGACACTGGGCACTTTTTCCGGTTGAGTTATCAGCTGGCGCATGGTCGCAACATCTGCATTCACCTGAGTTAAATGGTCCTGCACTGCCTTGGTAACGTCGGTAAGCGCAAACAAGTTGGATAAGTCCGGATGGCGGCAGTCGCTGTTCAGGTGCATCAGGCTGGCCTGGCCAACAGCAAGACCTGCCTGGCCCAGCACATAGACCTGAAAGGCGATGTCCGGCAGGTGCTCATCTGCCTTATATTTTGTACTGGATTTCACTTCAATAAGATGCCAACCTGTTTTGTCCGCGTGAGGATATCGACTTTAACCAGCAGATCATCTACGTTGAAAGTTGCCTGGAACATTGTTCTCGCTCCATCAGCGATGGCTTGCTCAGTCAACGGAACCATATCTTCTGGATGTGGACGATAGGGAATGAGACGGCCGTCGGGAAACTGTTCTCTGGCCAATTTATCTACTTCCTGACCGGCACGCAGTCGTCGCTGGGCAACAGGGTCCGGTGGGGCAGCCAGTTCCGGCTGGTACAAATTAAGCCAGAACTGTTTGGCGCATTGGGAATAGGCAAGATAAGCGGTTTTGGTCAACATAGGTCAAGGTATGTGTAATGCGAGAAACGGCCGTTTCAGCGACTCTCACACTAGGTAATAAGGGCTGATAGGGCACTAATATGGAAATTCCTGGTCTATATATACTGTACCCATCTATCTTTCCTGCTGACTTATGACCAACGTTTCAATTTCCCGGCAGCAATCGTCGTCTTCTTGTCTTGATGAGCACATTGAACCTGTCCCATAGCTTGAAGCGTTTAATGGTTCTTGCTCAAGCATGTTCTGCATTGTGAGATTTTGCGACCCGCAGATACGTCTCTGCCCGACCCTGCACGGGAAGAATGGGTAAGAAAGCAGCAAACGGCCGTCTCAACTGGGGCTATTTTTGCTTTTGCAGTTATTATTGAGGAATGAGTACTGAAGCAGTAAAAGATAAATTCAAACGAATGAGAGCTGCTTACCAAAATCTCTTCTTGAGTTCCTCGGAACTGCTTGAACTGAATTCTCTGTTTTGGACAGAAAAGCTTTTGCTGAAGCTGGTCAACCTACTGTCGCAAAAAAGAATTCAGCGCTTAAATGCAATCTTGTCCCAGGATCGAACTGAAGCAGACAATATCGTTCTTCGCGCCAATATGCTCGAAGCCCAGGCAGTTGCCGCTTTAGGGGGACATCAGTTAGGAGAATGGGAGGAAGTGGAAGATAATGCAGGCTTTCAAGCCACCTGTTCTGCCTGTGGCGGCTCCGTATTTGTTAGTGCCTCGACATTTTACAGCATTTTGGCTGATACCTGTCCGGCACAAACCCACGACTCACTTGATAACAACCGGTAAGTAGACCGAGTCGGGATTGCAGATGTCTTCTAGCTTTATTGCTTCCCACAGCCGCTGCCATTCAGCGTAATACGCTTGGGCGAGAGCTGCATCATGGATAATCAGGGTGTTTTCATCATTGGATGCTGCACCGGATAAGGTCCAATTGTAGCTGCCTAAAATGACCGTTGGGTCGGGGCCGTTCACGTCAATAACCGCAAACTTGTGGTGCAGTTTCCCCGCAGAATCCTCGATCCCGATTTGAGCACCAGCGGCACACATTGCTTCATCCCCTGAACTGCCATTGGCCTCGCCTAGCTGGTCAAACATGCCGTAAACTTCTACGCCGTCACCAAGTTTTTCAATGACCCGATCTGTCAGGACAGAATCCGTCCAAAAAAACATGGCAAAATGGATGGTTTCATCGGCCTGGGCTAACCCATCCCAGACCTCAAAGGCCACGACATCGGTCGGGGAGAAGTAGCTTTCAACCAGCGTGCCGTTATAGTTAAACAAATGGGCTGTATTGTCCGTTTTGGCGCTATGGAAGTTGCCTGCCCACATTTCCTCAAACTCAGTGGTGTAGACGTTGGCCAGAACCGTGTCGGTGATCACCAATGAGTTATTGCTGTTCAAGGAAAACCCGGTATCGGTGAAGTTCGTACTCCCTGTCCACAGGACGGTACCATCGACAACGAGAAACTTGTTGTGCTGTATCTGGCTGACGCTGCTGTCAGTCACAATGGTGATTCCTGCATCGGTGAGCATCTGGTAAAAGCTGCTGTATTCACTAGAGGCGGCTGCGTCGTCATCCCCCACTACCCTAACTGTTACCCCACGATTGTGGGCGGCAATCAAGGCATTAACAATACTCAACCGGTTTAGGCCATATAAGGCGATGTCAACAATGGTGTTGGCGTTATTGATGAGGCTCAGCAAAGCTGTTTCCATTGGTGTCTGTGCCGTGGTGATCACGGTCGCTGAAGGTGCCAGGGGATTGAAATAGACGCTGTAATCCAGATCCACACCTACTATTGTCTCGGTCAAGGTACAGGTGTGGCTCACGCCAGCAGAATTGGTGGCCGAACCGCAGCGCGGGTTATAGGTCCAGTTGTCAGGATCGTTTCCGGAAACGGCCGTATCCACTCGAAGCATGGGGACGCGTGCCTCAGCCTGGCCAGAAAACCAGCCTGAGCTGCTGTCAACCTCATCAATAATAGCGGAGGTGTTGTCGCGGAGAATTAGCTTCTCGCCATCATTGCTCATGGCGCCGGT
>CALBTC010000407.1 GCA_937967805.1 uncultured Anaerolineaceae bacterium | reverse complement strand
CATGGCGATGGTCATCGGGCCAACGCCGCCGGGGACGGGGGTGATGGCGCCGGCGACTTCAGCGGCGCTGTCGAATTCCACGTCGCCTACCAACTTATAGCCGCGCTCATTGCTGTCATCGTCCACGCGGTTGATGCCTACGTCAATCACGGCGCAGCCTGGTTTCAGCATATCTCCCTTGATCATTTCAGCCCAGCCGATAGCCGCTACTACAATGTCGGCCCGCTTCAGGTGCTCGGTTAGATCTTTGGTGCGGCTGTGGCAAATGGTGACGGTGGCGTTGGCTTTTTGCAGCAGCATGGCCATCGGCAGCCCCACAATGTTAGAGCGGCCCACGATGACCGCCTCGGCACCACTGGTTTCCACGCCGGCATCGGCCAGCAGCTCCATGCAGCCGGCCGGGGTGCAGGGGATAAAAAGCGGATCGCGCCCCTTCATAGCCAAACGGCCGATATTCACCGGATGAAAGCCATCCACATCTTTTTCCAGGTCGATGCTGTTAAGCACTGCTTCTTCATCCAGATGTTTGGGCAGGGGGAGCTGTACCAAAATGCCGTTGATGTTGGGGTCGGCATTGAGCCTGGACACAAGGGTTTCCACCTGTTCTTGTGTGGCGTCTGCAGGGAGCGTATGCCCCACTGAGTGAATGCCCAGCCGTTCGCACATGCGCTGCTTGCTGCGCACGTAGGTAGCAGAGGCAGGGTCTTCGCCCACCAAAACTGTCGCCAAACCTGGCGTATAGTTGTGTTCTTCTTTCATTTTGGTAACAGCTTCGGCAACTTCATCTCGAACTCTAGCCGCTACTTTTTTGCCATCAATCAGTTGTGCTGACATATCATTTACATCCTTTTTAACGTGTGGGTAAACGGCTTTGGAAACGGCCGTTTACGAAATAGCGAGGAAAAACAAAAAGGCCTCCTGGTAAGGGAGACCTAGAAATAGCAAAACATTATTGCATTCTCACGCAACCAAAACTGGAAATCACTTCGGTAGCATTTGTGTGTCAAGAAACTTATCCAGCCAAATAGCGACAGCACAACCCAAAGAAAGAGCGGTAAAAAATGTGTAGATAGTTCCATACTCTTCCAAAGTTGTGCCAATTAGTTCAACAACCAGAACTGTTAAGCCAAATCCAATTAACAAAGAAATAACACCAACACCTAAACGCTTTACCAACATCTGATTCTGCCTCCAAAGATAATTGCAACTAACTTCTTGTGTTTTTTATCACAAACCGAATGAATCGGCAATGAAAACAATTGGGAAATCTAGACATCTTCATCAAACTGAACCAGCGCATCTTTAACGTGCTGTGTCAGCTCTTCCGGGGAGATGGGCTTGGTCAGGTAGATGGTTGCGCCAGCGCGCAGCCCCTTGTTAATGCTGTCCAGGTCTGTTTTGGCGCTGAGCATGATGATGGGTAATTCGGTCGTGGCCGGTTCGCTGCGCAGCTTCTCACAAACGGCAAACCCATCCATTCCGGGCATCATCACATCCAACAAAATTACATCCGGCGGATTTTTACGGACCTTTTCCAGCGCGTCAAAGCCATCTTCCGCTTCTGAAACGTGGAAACCGGCTCGAACCAACATCAGGCGCAGCAGCGTACGCGCCATCGGCTCATCATCTACAATCAGAACCGATTGGTGAATGTTGTCTCCGGAGGCTGAGTTAAATTGTCGGGCCAAAATGAAGTCCTGTCTTATCAACCAAAATCAGTAATGTATTTATTGTAAACTATTCTATTTTTCCAGCAAAGGAGTTCAGGCAAATAGGGTGTAGTAAAAACCCGTAAAGAGAAAAGGTAGACAAAAAGAGCCTCTTGTG
>CALBTC010000406.1 GCA_937967805.1 uncultured Anaerolineaceae bacterium | reverse complement strand
AGGCAAAGCGGGTCCACATAGCACCGCCCTTACGATCTTGCGTGATCACCTCACCGGTCGACCGCCGGCGGAAGAGGCGGCGCTCCAAAAGGTATTCCTGCCCGCGGAGGCGAGCCTCTGTCACCGCGGTGCTGCTGCCGCCGGCCAGCTCGTATTCAAGCAGGGCTTCCAGCACGCAGATGGTGGTGTTGAACGAGGACCGTGTTGAGCCGTTGGCGGCCTCGCAGTTCCAGCCGCCGTCGGGCAGCTGCTCGCTTAGGAGCCGGTCAACGATGCGCTGGGTGTCCTGGCCGAAGTAGGCTCCAACGGCCCCGACCTGCCCGTTGATGCACGGCTCCAACTCGCCGGCGAAAAAGGGATTGTGATCACATTGCGGCGGGCCGCAGCCTCGCCAGGTTACCCGGTCGCGGACGAGGCCCACCGCGCGGCTTGCCGGGTCGCTTGTGGGATCGAGACCGAACGCTCGCAGCAGCATGAGGACGTGCATGGTGGCGTCCCAGCCGCGATTCCACGCTGCGCCGCCCCACGTCCCGTCGGCACCCTGGAGGGCCAGCAGCCGCGCGCCCCAGCCCTCGGTGGCCACCCGCGCCCGCTCTGCGGCAACCTCTGCCGCGGGCGCACCGGTCAGGTCCCGCAGCACCTGCCAGCGGATCGCCGGGTCTGAGTCGAGCAGCCATTGGATGACCGATTCCCGCGGCTTTGCGGCTTGCCGTTTAGGTGAATTAGTTGGCATCTGCTGATTTTCCTGATTTTGGTTGAAAGATCACGTATGGTATTTTACATCATTTTTGGACATTAACGGCCGTTCCCCCATTGCAACTCCTATCATGTACAATACAACCATTGAACAAAAACAAATTCTCACCCACTGAGGAGCGTGATAAATCATGAGTAACAAAAGCGATCAGGATATTGTCATTTTAGGCGCGGCCCGCACGCCGACGGGCAAAATGTCGGGCAGCCTCACCAGCCAGACGGCGCCGGATTTGGGAGCATTGGCGGTGCAAACGGCCGTTTCCCGTGCCGGCGTCGATCCCAATTCGGTGTATGAAGTGATTATGGGCAACGTGGTGTCCGCCGGCGTGGGGCAGGCCCCGGCGCGGCAGGCGGCGCTGCGCGGCGGACTGCCCAATACTGTTGGCGCGGCGGCCATCAACAAGGTGTGCGGCTCCGGCCTCAAAGCGGTGATGGTGGCGTCTAACGGCATCGTTGCCGGGGAAGGGGATGTGTACGTGGCCGGTGGCATGGAGAGCATGTCCAACGCCCCCTACCTGCTGCCCAAAGCGCGGCAGGGACTGCGCTACGGTCACGTAGAAATGCAGGATTCCCTCCTGGCCGACGGCCTGTGGTGCTCCTTCCAGGAGTGGCCCATGGGCAATGCGGCCGAATTTATTGCCAAGCAGTACGAGGTGACCCGCGAAGAGATGGACGAGTATGCTTACCGCAGTCATGAAAAAGCGGCCGAAGCGACGGCGAACGGCCGTTTCCAAAGCGAAATCGTCCCCGTTGAAATTAAAAGCCGCAAAGGCAGCGTCATTGTCGATAAAGACGAACCGATTCGCGCCAGCTTCAGCAACGGCAGTTACGAGATGCAAACCAGCATTGAGGGATTGGCCAAGCTGCCGCCCGCCTTCGAGAAAGACGGCCAGGTAACGGCCGGCAACGCCCCCGGCCTCAATGACGGCGCAGCTGCCCTGGTGCTCACCCATCGCGCCGAAGCGGAGCGGCAGGGCACCACGCCAATGGCCCGGATTGTCGGCTACACCCACTATGCCGTCGAACCAAAGTGGCTCTTTGCCGCCCCCGCCCGCGCCATTCCCCGGCTCTTGGACAAAATCGGCTGGCAAATGGAGGACGTGGACCTGTTTGAGGTGAATGAAGCGTTTGCCGCCCAGGTGCTGGCCAACGGCGTGGAGCTCACGCAAAAAGGGTACAACTGGGATTGGGACAAAGTGAACGTCAACGGCGGCGCGATTGCCCTGGGGCACCCCATCGGGGCCAGCGGCGCGCGCGTTTTGGTGACGCTTATCCACGCCCTGCAGCAGCGCGATCTCCAACGGGGCATCGCCTCCCTCTGCCTCGGCGGCGGCGAAGCGGTGGCGCTGGCCATTGAGTTGGAATAAACGTGTGGCTTAGGACTGGCAGTCCTGAATCCGAACAGCTTGTAACAAACAAATGGTAAGGACTGCCACTCCTGGGTGGATACGGCCGTAAAAAACGAAGTTTAGGCAGCCTGTGCTTTTAACCTGGCCCACTCATCTGCCATCTGCTTCATTTGCTCGGCATATTTAGGCCAGTCGTGTAACGTTTCTGGATCGAAGTTGGCTCCATTGGGCCACACAAGCATATGAACTTCAGGATCGATTTCCACCTGATTAAAAAGCGCAATATCTTGCAGCTGTTCAAATATTGCCCCTTTTAGTACAGGGCGAAAGTCTATTGTTTGCGTCGAGTCATCATCGAATTTGATCATCAAGGTATAATCTGCCACGATTTCAAACCCCACGACTCTATAAATTTTATGCGACATTGCTTACTCCTTCTCTACCGTAAGGGTGCAATTTTGAAGGGCAACTGACCAGACTGCAATCGCTGCCAGGCTTCAGCTAACTCGCCGGTGTGTAATTCTGCCCAGGCTTCCACAAATCTTTGTTGCCTGAGCGGTAACGTGCCGCTGATCAATTCAACGGGTTCGATGCTGTAAAAAGCGGCTTGATTATTGGTAGTATGCGTGAAAATGGGGTCGATGATGGGGCGCACCCGGTTCGGCATGCATACGAATTATAATACCAAAGAAGCGAGATATTTCAGGCATTTTTATTTATCCAATTTTTACAAGAGAAACAAAGCGATTTAATGCAAGTATAGAATTTAAGCTTTGACTTTGCAATTCAGTCTTTAATCTGATTCGTTTTATTCGTTCCATTCGTGGTAAATTTCATCCAGATTCATGAGTACGGTATACTTACGGCAACCCACATTCCCACTATTTTTGTTTTGATGATGTATGTCTGCCCGATGCTTTTTGGTTTTAGGAGGTTCCGGCCTGGTTGGTGCCCAAATTGTGCGCACCGTGGCGCGGGCGCTGGAGCCGGAGAAAATTGTTGTCGCCAGCCTGTTTCGCGGCGAGGTGCGCGAATTTTTGTACGACGCGCGCAAAGAGTTCCCCCACGTTGAGTTTGTCGGCGCCTGGGGGGATGTGTTTGTGCGGGATGAGTTTAGCCTGGAGCGCCGCCGCCGCTTGCTGCAAAGCAGCCACCGGCGCGACATGCTGTATGATGACCTGTTTGGTAAGTTGGATGAGGCGTACGGCCGTTCCGCCCTCGTCCAGCTCATCCAGCAGCATAAACCGGACGTCATCGTCGACAGCATCAACACCGCCACGGCCATCAGCTACCAGGATGTGGAAAGCTTGAGCCAGCAAACCTATGACATTTTGCAGCAGCTGCGCCAGATTGTGGACCATCAAGATTTGGAAGGGCTGGACGCTTTGGGCAAGTCGCTGGAACAAAACGTGAGCACGCTGCTCATCTCCCAATCGGTGCCGCAGCTTATCCGCCATGTGCAGATGATCCATCGCGCCATGCGTGAGGTGGGCACCCGCCTCTACCTGAAGATCGGCACGACCGGCACCGGCGGCATGGGGCTCAACATCCCCTACACCCACAGCGAAGACCGTCCCAGCGCGAAATTAATGAGCAAAACGGCCGTTGCCTTTGCCCACACCGGTTTAATGTTCCTGATGGCCCGCACGCCCAACGGCCCGCTGGTGAAGGAGCTCAAGCCCGGCGCGATGATTGGCTACCGGCGCGTGGCCTACAAAGCGATCAAGGTTCGGGGCCGTCCCCAGTTTCGCTACGAGAGCCAGGTGCAGGAATTGAACGGCCGTCTCACCCTGCGCGGCGACGAAAACCAGTACAATCGCCTGGGCAAGCTGCATATGGCCGGGGTGGATACCGGCGAAAACGGCTTTTTTGCCCGGGGCGAATTTGAAGCCATCACCCACATCAACCAGATGGAGTTTGTCACGCCGGAGGAAATTGCCCAGCAGGCGCTGCTGGAAATCAAGGGCAGCAACACCGGCTATGATGTGATTGCCGGGATCGACAGCAGCATCATCAACCCCAGCTTCCGCGCCGGGGTGCTGCGCCAGACGGCGCTGGACAAGCTGGCCCGCATTGAGGAAGAAACCAGGAGCCACAGCGTGGCCCTGGGGCAGTTGGGTCCGCCGGAGCTGTCTAAACTGCTGTACGAGGCGCATTTGCTGCGGCTGAATTACCGCACCTTGCCCAACGTGCTGGATACAACCGCTACGGAGCTTTCTGAGACGTTGTACAACTTCATCATGGAACATGAGCTGCTGCGCACCCAGATTACGTCTATTGGCGTGCCGATTCTGGCGCCGGATGGCCGTTCTCTCATTCGGGGTCCGCGCATCAACATTCCGGAAAGCATTTACCACGAGGTGGATTTAACAGATGATAACGTGGATGCCTGGGCGCAAAAGGGATGGGTGGATTTACGGCCGTCTAACTGCAAAACGTGGCAAGACCGGTTCGAGCGGATGCGCCGCACCCAACACATGCTGCACACCCGCGGCACCTCATCCGTCACCATGAAAACCTACCTGCCCGAAACCATCGAAATCGGCTCGGTGGTTGCCTGGCTGTTCAACAACGATCATCAAGGTTACCGAATCAAATGACGGCTCGTGAGACGTGAAACGTGATGCGTGAGCTTCCTGAGTCACGTTTCACGCGTCACGCATCACGCTAAATTTGACAAGAATCAATCGTAGGCTATAAATAAGTGGGAGCAGGAATACACAATCCTCTTTAAACACGCATCCCCATAACAAACCATTGTCAGGTAGTTGTTCGTTTTGCGGCCATACCAATTTCTGACTGAGTGAGGAATTACCAATGTCATCAAAAACAGCGTTTACGGGCTTATCAATGCCTGTGTTCACCGCGTTTGGTTGGGCAGGTGAAGAAACCGCCATAAACTTTGCCCTGGACCAGCTAGAACAGTTTGTCCATCTGCTGCACAATAATTTGTCGCGCCAGGCCAAGGGAGACTTGCCCTTTGCTGGTCTCAGCAAAGCCAATCAATCCGTTTATATCTCCGCCAGCGAAGCCCCGGAAGAGGATTTGCATATCGCTTTTTTTGCACGGCCGTTAAACCTGGAAATGCAGCTGGCACTAACGGATACAAAAGCGCTGGCCAAAGCGCTGAAAAATGCGGAAGCGCAGCCGGTAATGGCCCACCGCCTGATTACGGAACTGGGCGCCGACTGGTCGTTTCGTCTGCAGCAGGTGCAGGTCGATGACGAAAGTGGTGAAGAGGCCCACTATCAGGACCTGTTCAAGGACAGCATCACTGCTTTATCACCGGAGATTTCAGCGGAGGTGCTGAGCAAGGCGGCGTATTTGAACAGCGAAGACAAATGGGTCACGCCGTTCTATCTTAGCAAGCGCATTCCGGCTGAGCAGGCGTCGGCGATGGGTCTGGCGATTACCGACGTGCTGCGTGACCAAATTGATGAACTGCTGCCCCTGATCCATTTCCTGACCGGGCGGCGGGCCACCAGCAAGCGCAAATCCAAGCCAAAAGCCCGCACCGTGAAGCCAATGATGGGCGGCAAAGATACCGAAGAAGTCGATGTTTCCCTGGAAACGGTTCTCAAGCCGGAAGATGGGTTTACCCATGTTTCTAAAGTGAAGCCTTTACACCTGCGCCGGGGCTTTATTAACCTGACGTCGGCCCACTGGCCTTTCTTTGCCATTAACTCCCGCACCGAAACGAGACCGGTCACCATTTACTATGATGGTATCTATGACAAAGACAGCGCCGTCTGGCGGATGCTGCCTAATGATTTGGCGCGCATTGTGTTAAGCCCGCCTGTGCACCATTGGTTTGAAGATAACTTTTCGGAAGGTGACGAGATACACGTTACGGTGACGCGGCTGGACGATGACGAAATTCAGATTTCTCTACGACCTGAGGAATAAGAAAATTAGATTGACCAAATAAATAGGGCGCTGTTGCGATTGGCAGCAGCGCCCTTTCTGTTTACTGACGTACTGATTACCGCCCCACCGATTACCGCTAATGGGGCTCGTTATCGATGCGGAAGCCGTGGCCGCGCACGGTGACGATGTAGTTGTATTCATCCAGTTCGCCCAGGCGGTCGCGCAGGCGGCGCACCAGGGCATCAATGGCCTGTTCTGAAACGCCCAGGCCATCGGTGCCGGGCCAGACAACCTCGACAATGTCGTCCCGGCTGCATACGGCACCTTCGGCATTGTACAGCAGCTCCAGCAGGCGGAATTGTGCCAGCGAAAGGGGAGGGTCCAACTCCTTACCGTTAATGATCACGGCGCGGGCTGCTTCATCAATTTGCAGATTGCCTTCCTGGGTGGGTGGCTCAAAGGTGAGGGGGATGGTGGCATCTGTGCCCACAAAAACAAGCTTGACACAAAGGGCGATGGAAATTTCGTCGCCATCTTGCAGGACGGTTGACCCTTCAATTTGATTGCCATTCAGGTGGGTGCCGTTGCGGCTGTCTAAATCGTGCAGAGTGTAACGGCCGTTGTCATGCGTAATGCGTACATGGTGCCGGGAAACCTGCCGTTCCGGTAAAATAATGTGGCAATCTGAACCTCGACCAATTAAAAATTCATCACTGTCGATTGTCCAGCGCTGGCCAGCCAATTGTCCTTCGCGAGCAACTAAAACCGGTTTTTCATTCATCGTTATCATCCCTTCAATAGTTGTTTGGCAGAACAGGTTCAGTATACAATAAACCTATGTTTGTTACGCTCGAAGATGGTGTTATTTTACGTGAACGTTACAAGCTGACCAACATTGTGGGTCAGGGTGGCATGGGCAGTGTCTACCGAGCAGAAGATTTACGCTTGCCAGGGCGCCTGTGTGCTATTAAAGAAGTGCAGCCAGACCCCAATGCCAACGAAACGTACCGCCAGCAGGCGCAGAGCCAGTTTTTACAGGAAGCCAGTATTTTAGCCCAACTCGACCATCCTAGCTTGCCCAAGGTATCCGACTTTTTTACGGAAAACGGCCGTGATTACCTGGTGATGGATTTTGTCACGGGCAAAGACCTGCGCCAACTGCTCAAAGAAAACCAGGGGCCGCTGGCTGAAGAAGATATTCTGGCCTGGGCCGGACAGATTATTGACGCACTGGCCTACCTGCATCGGCAGGACCCCCCTGTTTTACACCGAGACATCAAACCTGCCAACATTAAGCTGACGCTGGACCATCGCATTAAGCTGGTTGACTTTGGCCTGGTGAAGCTGATGGCCACGGATGACGAGCGGACCATTACGGTGGTGCAGGGGCGCGGCACGGCGCTTTATACGCCGCTGGAGCAGTATGGTGGTGACGGCGGCCATACCGATGTGCGTTCCGACATTTATGCCTTGGGCGCTACGTTTTATCATTTGCTGACCGATTTTCCGCCGCCGGATGCCAAGGCGCGCTTTTTGAATCCCGCTTCCTTACCGTCGCCGCGCCGCCGCAACCCTGATTTGTCCCGGCATGTGTCTGATGCCATTGAGTGGGCGATGGAGATGCACCCAGAGGAACGGCCGTCCAGCGTAGAGGCGTTTCGGCAGGTCTTTTTTGGCTTGCAGCCCCGGCCCGGCACCCGGCTGCCCGCGCCCAATCCACTGGGGCTGGGCGCGGCCTTGCGCGCCAACTGGGTTGCCTTGCTCGCCACATTTTTATTACTTATCATTGCCATCATATTAACCATCGTTTAGCGGAATTACTTTTGTGAATTGTCCTAAATGTTTTGCCACGACGCGCCAGATTAAGGACGGCCGTACGCCCGCAGGCAGCCAGCGTTACCGTTGTAAGCATTGCGGCTGCCGCTACACGCCTGTGCCTAAAGACCAGGGGTACGACGAAGAGATTCGCCAGCAGGCATTGGTGTTGCACCTGGAAGGGTTGAGCCTGCGCCTGATCGGCCGTCTCTTGTTTGTAAATCACCAGACCGTGGCCAACTGGATTAATGGGTACGCCAATTACCTGCCGGCGGACCTGCCGCCCAGCATCCTGGAATTGGCCGCACTGGATGGCGATTTACAGGATATCTTGGCGCTGGAAGAAGAGTAGATTTTGCCAACACCACGCGATTAGACATTTTTACGGTTTTTTTTGACAGGGGTGAATACGGCCGTTATAGTTCCTCATCCATAACACACACATAAGGAGAGTCAAATGGCAAGTGTAAGCTATCGGCATGTGTACAAGCGGTATGGCGACGTGACCGTCGTCACCGATCTTAACATGGAAATTGCAGACAAAGAGTTTGTCGTTTTCGTCGGCCCTTCAGGTTGCGGCAAGTCTACCAACCTGCGTATGTTGGCCGGGTTGGAAGAAATTACCGAAGGTGAAATCCTCATTGGTGACCGCGTTGTGAATGATGTGCCCCCCAAAGACCGCGATATTGCGATGGTGTTCCAGAGCTACGCTTTGTACCCGCATATGTCGGTTTACGACAATATGGCTTTTGGCCTGAAGCTGCGCAAAACGCCTAAGTCAGAAATTGACCGCCGCGTGAAAGAAGCGGCCGACATTTTGGGCCTGGCCCAACTGCTGGACCGCAAACCGAAAGCATTATCCGGTGGTCAGCGGCAGCGTGTGGCTGTGGGACGGGCCATTGTGCGTGAACCAGCCGTATTCCTTATGGATGAGCCGCTTTCTAACCTGGACGCCAAGCTGCGCGTGACGGCTCGTGCCGAAATTAGCAAGCTGCACAAGCGTCTGGGCACCACCTTTATCTACGTGACCCATGATCAGGTCGAGGCGATGACGATGGGTGACCGGATTGCCGTTTTGAGCGACGGTAAATTGATGCAGATCGATTCGCCGCGCAACCTGTACACTGTCCCAGCAAACATCTTTGTGGCCGGTTTCATCGGCAGCCCCAGCATGAATTTCTTTGACAGCACGCTGGTGGGTGAAGAAGGCAACCTCTTTATTGATACCGGCGACTTCCGCGTGCGCGTGCCGGATGATCGCAAGGCAGCTTACAATGCTTACGTCGGCAAGGAAGTAATTTTTGGCGTGCGCCCTGAGCACGTCCATGCCCCTGAATTTGCCCCGCCGAACATTACGGCCGCACCCATGGAGGGTACGGTTGAAGTCGTCGAGCTGCTGGGTCATGAACAGCACCTGTTTGTCAACACGGGGCGCAACAGCCTGGTGGCCACGGTCGATACCCGCATGAGTGTCGGCTTTGGCAACAAAATCGGCCTGGTAATGGACATGACCAACATGCACATTTTTGACAAGAACACAGAAGAAGCGATTCGCTAGTCAGATTATTTTTTTAGAAACGGCCGTCTCCCATTTCCCAATAGGAGGCGGCTTTTTTATTATGGAGAGTGGTCAAATCTCTAATTTCCACTCTCCAATCTCTTTTTCATATGCCTGAAGCAAAACGAAAAGCCGGGGAGTGGTTCCCGGTTCAATTTGTCTGGAAGCTGCCCGATGGCGACTTTATTCGCGCTATCTTTCGCGCCGAAATTTTGGATATCATTCCCGCAGCCGATAAATATTTGGTGCGGTTGGATGAACTATTAGCCGGACGCCAGGAAAGCAAAGACGGTGAAATGCGCCCCAAAGAAGAGATGACCATTCCCTACTGGGTTTTGGTGCGTGAGATTATTGGCAACCAGGTAACGCTGGCTTATGAAGTGGAAGACGGCCGTCCCCTGCACATGCGCCTGGCTACCCTCGTTGGCGAACACGACTTCTTCACCCGCTATAATAAATACAAACTGCCGGAAGAGTGATCGGTAATCAGTGATCGGTAATCGGTTTTAAGTTTCCCGATTCACTGACCTACCGATTACGGATTACCGTTATCACGGGTTTGGATGATGATGGGCTGCAGCGCGGCCTGTGCTTGTTCAACGCCCTTCTTCACCGATTGCAGGCGCGAAAGCTGATCGTGCCAGAAACCGGAGCCGGCGCTGGCGGCTAGGCCCGTCAGAATAACGCCGGCTGTCACGTTAAACACCTGCTCCAGACGGAACGTGCTTTGCAGCCACATCACAAAAGAATCGGGCAGCAAGGTCAAGGTGAGGAAGTTGGACCCCTCCGGGAACAAATCTTGCAGCAGATCGGCGGAATCAATTTGCAGGATGTAGGCAATGAAAATGCCAAACAGCACCGAAATAAAGCGGGTGCGGCGAATGCGCTTGCTTTCCAGCTCCTTTTCTTTGCGTTCCAAATCCAGCAGTTTGGCGGCCGCTTCCGTGCTGTCTTTGATGCTGGGGTTGTAGGTGACCGGGGCCAGTCTGGGGTGCTGCATCCGTGGGCTGCGAATGAGGAGGCGCTTTACCCAATTGACCAATCGCCGCCACATCTGGCCAATCCAGCTTTGCACTTCATCCCGCTGCGCCTCTAATTCGTGCAGCAAACGGTTGAGCGATTCCAGATAAACATCAGTGCCGCGATAAGTGTTCAGGTTTTCCAGGTAGTTCTCGAATTGGTCGGTTATTTGCTGCTGCACGTTGGGCGGCAAACCAAAAGAGATGAGTTGCGGCCGTAGCTGATTTTCATAGGCAGCTTTGGCTGCTTCGTAGCTATCTTCTTGCAGGCTGTTGAAGTAGGCGCGGGTCCAGGCGGTAACACCTTCGGCAATCTCGCCGGTGACGACGGTAGCGGTGGCCTGGTAAACCTGGTCGGGGGTTACGGCCGTTGCCTGCCGCGCCAACCTGTCAATCGCCTTATTCGCCTTGTCCAGCAAATCCCCTCGCTCCAGCGCCACCTGCACCGCTTTGCCCAGCGAAGTGGTGGTATCAATTTGCTCAATGACTTTTTGCAGTTCTTGCTGGGTCACATCTTTCACCTGGTTGATGGTGTCATCACCGATATTTTCCAGACCGAGGGCAGCGAGTGCAGCTGTGAATTCCTGTTGACGCAAATGATTAACCACGGTTTCGGCCGTGAAGGCCGGCGCCAGCAATTTGTTGAGCTGATTGATTTGCTTTTCTATCTTCAGCTTGGCTTCAGCCGAGACGCCCAAATCTTCTAGCTGGCCCGGCAGAAATGCCTGGTACTCAGCCAGCGTTTTGCGTGAATTTGGCTGGCTTTTTAAACCCAGCGGCTTGCCCAAAATCCCCTTGAAAATATCCACAATGATCTCGGTGCCGATGGCCATGGTGAACATGGTGACCACGTAGACGCCCAAAATGGCAAAAATTGCCCCTACGCCATCAAAAAAGGAATCCCCAGGGGTGGACGGCGTCTCTTCTTCAACCGGCTCATCTTGCAGGGCAATGGCGCTGGTTGTGGCCGCCGGCTGCGGCGTGTCGGCGCGGGCTAGGGGCGTAAGTAGGGACGTGAGCAGCAAAAGAACCAGCAAAGCAAGAACAGAAATAATGGTACGCGACATGAAACTTCTCCTAGATTTGTAGGTCAATTTTGCAAAATTGACCTACGAAAACAAACGCCGCCACAGGTTGGTTTGCAGCACGTTTTCCGGATCAACTTGCCGTTTGAGCGCCAGGAATTTATTGATGGCTTCTTGCCCCAGGTAAGCGCGGGCGACGCCAGGGCGCAGGGTGCTGTCTTTGGCCAGGTAGAAACGGCCGTTGGCCCGCAGCACAATCTCATCCATCTCCTGGGCCAACTGTACCATTCGTTCCCGGTTGCGCCGCGTAATGCGAAAATCCATCGCCAGCGAGTAGCCGTCCAGCGCGTGGGTCAGCCAGAACGGGTCCGGCCGGTGCCGCTTCATGACGGTGAGGAAGTTGGGCAGCCCGCGCTGCTGGCCCAACTGCAAAATTTGGCTGAAGGCGTCTTCGGCCGTTTCTTTGGGAATGAACGGCTGGTATTGGATCAGCCCGCCAGGGCCAAACGGTTTGCGCCAGTCGAGCGAGTCTAGCAAGAAGTGGAAGTGGGCGTGCGGTTCGCGGTAAACGGCCCCGTCGCGCAGGCGGGCGGCATAGAACTTGCCCATGTTGACAAACCTCATGCCGAAATTGTTCCAGAACGGCCGTTGAAAACGCCACAGCGCCGAACGAGGCAAAATGCCCATGATGTCCGGGTCGATGCGCTGGGTTTCCAGGCGCAGGGTTTGCTGCGGATTGGGGTCTTCGCCCGGTTTCAGGTAGATGCCGCGATGCAGCTCGCTGCGCCCCAGCTTTTTGCCCTTGCTAAAGGCGTCCAGCCAGCCCACTAAATAATCGGAATTGTGCAGATGCTCTTCAAACCAGTGCATCGTGCTGCTGAGGTTGGGTTTGGTGAGCGCTTCTACTTGCAGCAGGCCGGAGTAAATGCGCTTGAGGTGCAGAGTGAGGCTGGTGAAGCAGCCCAACATGCCAAAGCCGCCAATGGCGGCAAAAAAGAGATCGCTGTTTTGCTGCCGGTTGCAGGTTTTGATCTCACCGGAGGGCAGCATCAGGTCAAATTCGTAAATGTGCTCGCCAAAGGTGCCCATCTTCCAGGCGTTTTTGCCGTGCACGTTCATGGCTGCCCCGCCGCCAACGGTGATTTTGGCCGTGCCGGTGGCCACGGGCACCCACCAGCCATCCTCAATAACGTATTCCCAAACGCGCTGCAAGGTGACGCCTGGTTCCACGGTGAGACGGCCGTTTTCCGGGTCCCAGTCTAAAATGCGGTTCATCCGGGTCAGATCCAGCACAATGCTTTCGTCGTTCATGGCGGCGTCGCCGTAGCTGTTGCCCCCGCCACGGATGCCGATGGTACGGCCGTTTTGCGCCGCAAACTCAAAAATCTGCCGCAACTGTGCCACCGTGCTGGGCCGGTACAGGTAGGCCATGCCGCTGTTGGCCCCACCCCAACCGGCCACCGCTTCTAATCGGTCTGCCGGCAAAGGTTCTCCTGTCCTTATCTCAGTATGGTCTTTGATTTTTTGTTTTTGTATCATGACTTATTTTCGGTTCATGTGATTATGAACGATCCTATCGGAGCAAGCGATCATAGTCACTATGGTTTCCAATCCAGACCCAAATAAAGTCGTCACCATCTTCAACTGCCAACGCTCGATATGCTAAACCAACGCGTGCCGACCAAAATAGGCCGACTTTTTTGAAGTGGAGAGAAGGGTGTCGGGGGTTCTGTTTTAGCAACTCGAAATTTTTACGTGCTACTTTTTGAACTGGCTCTGGCAGTTTGTTAAAACGCTCCCAAAATTGGGGTGTTGTGCGGTGCATCTATAACTCTTGTAATGTTTTTTGTTCTTTGGCTGCCGCAGCTTCTTTAAGTAGAAAATCTAGTTTGCCTGAATCAACATCAGCCTCAACCTGCCGATCCCAGCGTTCCCAATCTTTTTCGGCAAACCAGCGACGGAGCTGCTTAAACTCCTCGTCTGAGAGCCTGTCAATTTCTTTTTGAAGTTGTTCAACTTGTGTCATAAATTGCTCCTACCACCATTGATCTTTCGCATTCGAGCATTATAGCAGAAATGCTAGAAGCTCAATCGTCTAAAAATAATCGAGGGGATGTGGCGAATAATCAAGCCTACCAGCCCCCAGCGGGCGGGCACGTACACGGTTTGCTTGCCGCGCCGCACCGCTTTGTGAATTTGCCGGGCGGCCTCTTCGGGCGAAATGACCCAGAAGGGATTGGCGGCATTTTCTCGCAGAACGTCGGTGTCTACGTAGCCGGGCTTGATGGTGGTGACGGTAACGCCGTGCCGCGTCAGCCGGTTGCGCAGGGATTCCAGGTAGGTGGCCAAGCCCGCTTTGCTGGTGTTGTAAACTGGCGATCCCACACGGCCGCGATCCCCGGCGATGGAGCCGATGCCCACAATTTTGCCCTGACCGGCCCGCTCAAAGCGCAGCGCTGCCTGGTTGAGCCAGGCGATGGCTCCCAGCAGGTTGACCTCAATCATTTTACGGTCTTTCTCAAAGTTGTATTCGTTGATGGTGACGGGCGGCTGTACGCCGGCGTTGTAAATAATGAGGTCCAACCCGCCCAGCTCTTGCACGATGGTTTGGAACAGGGTGGGGATGTCGTCGTAGTTGGTGACGTTGTGGCTGTAGATGGTGACGTGGCCCTGGGGCACGGCCGTATTCACCGAATCGCTCAATTCCTGTAGTTTGGCCTCACGCCGGGCGACGGCCGCCACGCTGTAGCCACTGTGAGCCAGTTCGCGCACCAGCGCCGCTCCTATGCCGGATGAGGCGCCAATAACAATGGCTCGCTGCTGCGGCTCCAGTGGGCGGGTTGGGGGTGTTGATGGTGTTGATGTCATTTAGTTTGGCATACCTTTTTTCACTTATTCAGCAAACAGGTGCCATTTTACCACATTAAAGTCACTTATTTTCTGACTGAATGACATCGTTTTTGAGGTGGTTGCGGGCTTCCCATTGGAACCGATCGGCTACTTTAAGTCCATTCGCCAATTCCATATTTTATTTGCGAATGGGCATTAATCTGTAGCCGCCGGCAGCAAGGCCAATCGCTTTTGGCGATAATACAGCATGGCAAAAAAGCTCAGGGCACAGCCGCCTAAGACGAGGGCCGTGGTGACGACCATCGAGTTGGTAAAGGGAATCAGCAAAATGGTTGTAACCATTTCTACCGTGATGAGAAAGAGGACAAACGAAATTAATACGTCTCGGCTGACGCGAGAGACCACATAAGCGCCTAACGGTGCGCCAAATGCAACCACCGGCACCGCCACTATCCAATAATCCCAAACGATGCCAATATCTTGTGAAATGACGCCATGGAGGAAAAAGCCAACCCAAGAATTTAACGCCATGATGATGACCGACGTGGGCGTACCAATTTTTTCGTCGATGCCGAAGGCTAACGTAAGCACAATGAAGGCGATCATGTTGGCCCCGGAACCGGTCTGGGCTGTGAAAACACCGCCTAAAACCCCTACCATGATAAACAGTAGCAGATAGCCGGCTCCCCAACCGGGCAGCGCCTGGCGTGGCTCCCATTGAAGCACCCAGCGGGAGATAAACAGGGCGACGCCAAAAGCGGTTGCGCCCAGGGTAAACAAGATTCGTGGGTATGGATTCGGCATTATGAAGACGTAGGTTCCCAGGATTGTGCCCAGCGCCCCGCCTACCGTTACCCAAAGGATGGCTTTGGGCAAAATCTTTATGCCCCGCGCTAAAATGAGCACAGAGGCCATTGTCATGCCAATCGTTTGAATCATGAAGCCAAAGGTGCGGGAATCGGCTGCGGGAATTTGGAGCAGTTTGGTGAATACCGGAAAGGCAACGGCCGCTCCGCCCTGGGGGGTTGAGCTGCCAATAAACGAGCCAAACAGCATCGTCAGCGACATCGGCCAATAATCCAGGTAAAGGTCCCAACGATTATTCAAAGTGAGATAGGCAAACCAAGCCAACATGATCATTGTGACGAGAACAGGATAGACCCAGCGGCGCAGACGGATCAGATTGGCTCCATGAAACAGCGGGGTAACGACGTTTGCCTCATTCATCCAAATTGTCTCCTCTGAACGGTTACGCTAAATCGGGCAGATTTATTGCCTGGAGATCATAAAGCGGCTGCCTTACGAGGATTCTTTCCCGTAAATAACAAGCCCGGCCTTTAGAACCTATTTAGATTGAGCGTGTAACGTGCAATGTAGGAGGGGAGCGTTTTGTGAAGCGCTTAACGGCCGTACAGATTAAACAGAGAGATTTGAATCTGTACGGCCGATCTTGTGTACCGGTAAAAATCTTTGTGGGTAAGTATGGAATTAGTCCGCAGGAAGCGCAAAGCCAAAACAGCTTCCTTTTCCCAATTCACTTTGGACAAATACCTGCCCCCCCAGCCGGTTAATAATGCGTTGCACAATTGACAGACCAAGCCCATGTCCGTCTACTCTTACTTGCCCCAAGCGAGAGAATGGAACGAATAACTGGCTGGCTTCTTCGGAACTGAGTCCTTTACCGTTATCTTTCACCCAAAAATAGACCATGCCATCTTCTCGTTGTTCGCTGCCCAATTCAACTTTTGGCGGCCGGCCGCCGTATTTGAGCGCATTGCTCATAAAATTGACCCATACTTCTTCAAGCCACGGCTCATAACCGCGAGCCAGAGGCCAATCGGGAGTATAAGAAATGCTGCCGCTGTACTCTTTGATCATTGGGTGCAGGCGTTGGATGGAATCAGAAACGACGCGAGCCATATCAACGAGATGGGTTTCCACATCACCGTCGCGCACGCGGGCCAGCAGTAAAAGTTCGTCAATGATATTGTTCATTTTACGGCCGTAATCAATTACCTTCTCTGCCGCCATTTGCAGAGTATCGTCGGCATAAATCCTTTGATCTTGATGTAAATAAGAGGCGTAACCCATAACGACACCAAGCGGATTCTTTAAATCATGGGCAACGGTGTGCGCGAAAGAATCCAGCTCCTGAATCAAATTTTCCCGCTCTACAACCAGACGATGTCGCTCTTTTGCGTAACGGATGGTACGGCCCAGCGCTGCTGCGTTTAGCGTCCCCTTAATCAGGTAATCTTGTGCCCCCTGGCCGATAGCTTCAAAACCGAGTTCTTCGTCTTCCAGCCCGGTTAGCACGATGACCGGTGTGTGGCTTACGTGTTGGCAAATAGCCCGCACCGTTTCCAGGCCATGGCTGTCGGGGAGCGAGAGATCCAGAAGAATGAGATCGGCAGAATGCTTATACAGCCAATTGATCCCGTCAGATAGCTGATTACAAACGGCGATATCAGCATGGAGCTGGGGAACATGGCTGAGCATCTTTTCGACTAAAAAAGCATCTCCGGGATTGTCTTCGATAAGAAGGATATTTAACGTTTTCATGCTTGTTTATCTGGATGGCAGGGTAACTGTTGTTAGCCAAAACTGCCCAAATGATTGAAGAACTTCAATTAATTGCTCAATGTTTACAGGTTTTGTGATATAAGCGTTGGCATAATGCCGGTAGCTGTTGATGATATCCTCTTTGTTGGAGGATGTCGTGAGAACAATGACAGGGATATCCTTAAGCGCATCATCAGATTTTACAGCTTGCAAAACTTCATGCCCGTTCATACGGGGCAGGTTAAGATCAAGAAGGATAATATCGGGGCGCGGTGCATTGGCAAAAGGCTCTTTCTGTTTCAAGAAGGCCAGCGCCTCTTCGCCATTCTTTACGTCGTGCAGATTATTGCTAAGTTTGGCGCGCTGTAATGCGTTACGGGTGAGGAATACATCGCCCGGATTATCTTCAACCAGCAAAATTTCAATAGGTTTAACGCTCATAACTTTTCTCTTTCTCATTGGGCAAAGTAAAGTAAAATGTGGTGCCCTCATTGTGTTTGGATTCAAACCAGATTTGTCCGTTATGTTGTTCAACAATTTTCTTACAAATGGCCAGGCCAATACCGGTTCCTTCGTAATCAGCCATGGTGTGTAGACGCTGAAAGACAGTGAAAATGCGGTCGGCATATTTGGGCTCTATGCCAATGCCGTTATCTTGCATGGAAAAGCGAACATAGCCATTATCATAAGTCACACCGATATGTATCTGAGGCGGCAATTCACTACGGAACTTCAGGGCATTGCCGAGAAGATTTTGGAACAGTTGGCCAAGTTGTGTCTTGTCTGCCCAAACAGCGGGAAGCGGATCATGTGTGATGGTTGCGCTACTTTCTGAGATGCGTACATGCAGATTTGTTAATATTTCGTGCAGGATCTCTTCTGTATCGACAAGCTCGATCGGGCAACCGCCTTTGGAAACTCGAGAGTAAGCTAACAGATCATTGATGAGCCGGCTCATACGAGTGGCACCATCTACTGCAAAGTCAATATAAGTATTGGCGTTAGCGTCAAGATTGCCGGCGTAATCTTCCTTTAGCAATTTGAGAAAGCTGGTAATCATCCGAAGCGGTTCCTGCAAATCGTGGGAAGCAACGTAGGCAAATTGCTGCAATTCCGCGTTGGATCTGGTGAGCTCTTGTGATTGCTGAGCCAGTTGTTTTTGTGCCTTCTCCTGAGCCGTAATGTCAGTAAAGGTGGCGATGATGCCGTCAAACTCACCCTGGCCATTAATAAGGGGTGAGGCGTTAATGGAGAGAAAGACAGAGGTTTCGTCTGGCCAGGCGATGGCATGGCGAACGTCGTAAACGGTTTGGCCGGTGGTTTTTGCCAGGGCAAATGGCAACTTTTCCTGAGGAAAAGGATTGCCGTCAAAGTCGGTAATACGCCACTGCGGATCGTTATAGACGCGCTGTTCTATACTCCCTTTTGATAAGCCAAGTATTTTTTCTGCCCGGACGTTAGCATAAGTAATCTGCCCGTGGGCATTGACGATAGCGATCCCGGTAGGGCTGGTTTGCAGCAGGCGATCAAACAAGTCACGCTCCCGGCGCAATAGATCTTCCATTTGCTTGCGTTCTGTGACGTCATGAATATTAACGACGATGCCGTTAACAGCCGGATTGTTGAGCAAATTACTCCCAACGGCTTCCACATACCGGCAGGAACCGTCCTTGTGTAAAACTGGCATGTCATGCTGGAGAATGCTGCCGGGGTGGGTGGCCACATGGGTAAAAAGCTTTATCAACTCGGCCATATCATCGGCCACAATGTAGTCAAAAGCGGACTGGCCCAATCGTTCTTCAGGAGAATAGCCCAGGATACGTTCTACTGAGGGGCTGTCGTAAAGAATGGCTCCGTTCTCATCCACAATGGTAATAATGTCGCTGGCATTTTGCACCAGGGCACGGAATTTTTCTTCGCTGGCCCGGAGTGCATCTTCTACCTGGCGGCGCTCGGTTAAATCATGCATGGTGGATAGAAGTGTTTGCTGACTTTGATAGGTAATTCGTGTCGTGTAAAGGAGCACCCAGGCAGAAGTGCCGTCAGCGCGGCGACAGTGGAGCTCGTGGTTTACGGCCGTATCATTACTCCTAAAGAATTCCATACGTTGCGGCCGTTCGTCTGGATCATAGTAGAACCGGGCAATATTTTGACCGAGTAGACTATCTCTTTCTGCGCGCATAAGCTGGGCGAAATGCTCATTTGCCTTGAGGATCGTTCCGTCTTCTATTGAGGTAAGAACCAGGGGTACGGGCACCGCATGAAAGAGCTGCCGGAAGCGGCTTTCGCTTTCTCGCAGTCCAGCTTCGGTATGTGCTCGCTCAGCGATTTCCGTTTGCAATCTGGCATTCATCTTCGAAAGTTCTGCAGTTCTTTCGGCTACGCGATCTTCCAGCGTGTGGACACTTTCTTCGAGCCTGGCCGCCATTTTGTTGAATTCTTGCGCTAATAAACCCAATTCACGCGTTGGTGGAAGTGGTAAACGGATAGAAAGTTGCCCCTGGCCAAACTGCGCGGCTGCTTGCTGCATGGTGCGCAAAGGGTGACTAATGGTGGCGGCCAACCAGTTGGCCAGCAATGAACTCAAGATAAGTGCCAACAGGCTGAGCACAACCATGATATTGCGAAATTTGGATAAAGGAGACAGCGCTTCAACCTGATCGACCTCCACGATTAAACACATTTCGTTTTGCGGTAGCCACCGGTAAACGGTTAGCACCTTTTCTTCGCGGTAGTTGATTGTTTGCAAGGCACCATTCTGCTCTCGTAGGCATTGTGTAACAGACTCAGTTTGTATGGTACGTTGCAAGATGGCGGGATCTTCCAGCAACAACGGCTGGGTAATTAGAAGTTGGGTTTGGTTTACAAGGTAAGCATCAAGCGTGTGATAGATACTGTCTTTTTGCTGCACAAGGTGGTTCAGGTCTGATACGGGCAAACGGCCAACAAGAACGGCCAAAAGTTGACCGGAGGCATCATGAATAGGTGCGGATGAGTAGATGACAGTCTCTTGAAGCTGGACGACGTATTGCGGCGGTTGAATGTTGGCCCCTTGTTGTCCATGTAGAAAGAAGACCTGGTTTTCCTTGAACTTGCCAATCTCAGTTGGGTCGATGGCCAACAATACCTGCCCGGATGTGGGGTGCAAGAGCATAAGTTCCGTGAAACGGCCGTGTTCGACCCAAGGCTCGAAAGAGTGTAATACCTGGTTCGCAGCCATGGTTTGCGCAGGTGAATCTGCTTCGGCCGCCAAGTAAAGGGTCAATGCGCTTTGCAATCCTGCTGACTGGCTAATTAAATGAATGTTCAGCACCTGCTGTTCCATCCATGCCGTCAGGGCCACCTCCTTTTCAATAGCAATTGCCTGCAGGCCGGCCCAAGTGTTTTCATTCAGAGCTTGCTGTCCACTTACGATAGACAGGATGCCAATGGCTGCCAGTAAAAGGGTAGCAAAGAGAATAAGAAAAAAGGTAAGCCCGCGAACAAGAGTGATGTTATACAAACGCTTCATTTATCTATCATAAACCGCCTGGAGAAACGTCAGTGTGAAGGTGTTTGCTACATCTACATCCTGGGCAAGAAGATTTTCTTTGCGCAAAGTTTCTGCCATTGCCTGCCACACGGCCGGCTTCATGTGTCCAATGGGCCCCTCGCCCGTGAAAAACAGGGGAAGACTGGCTCTGATTTTTGACGCTTCCAGAACAGGATCAATCTCTGGATTGTATGAGACAATCATCTGGCTCACGTCATCAGGGTAATCAAAAGCATAGCGCCAACCTTCCAGAGAAGCACTCAGAAAGCGCGTTACCAGATCCGGCGAGTTGGCAATCATCTGATCAGTTGTAAAGATGGTGTCGGCGTAGAAATGAACGCCGTAATCATCAGGGTAAATGAAGTTGACATCATGACCGGCTGCCTGAATACTGTGACCTAAACCGATCAAATAGACACTCCAGATAGGAACTTCACCAGAGAGAAACATCTCTGCATCGGACGGCAAATTGACTTCACTGTATTGGTCCGGGGAGTTACCAAATTTTGCCATCAACGCGTGCAGAGTTGGTTTGGTTTGTTCATTTACCCGAATAGCATGTCCGGCGAAATCTGCTGGTGTATCGATACCTGTTTCAGCCAATGTCATAAACACATTTGGGTTGCGTTGGTAAATAGTGGCAATTGCCCGAACAGGTTTTCCTTGAGCCCGCGCCAGGATCAGGCTGTCGGCATTGGCGATGCCGAATTGCGCTCTTCCCTCAAGAACAGAGGCCAAAGGGTCCACATCGGGACCACCAGGCAGCATCGTAACCCGTAGCCCCTGTTCGCCATAATAATCCTTCTGATCGGCGGCATAAAAACCGGCAAACTGTGCCTGATGTGTCCATTTCAACTGAAGAGTCAGGCTAGTTTCCGGGTTGTTTTTGGCTGGAAAGCAAGCTACCAGGGCAAAGATGACGGGTGCAAGGAGCAGGAATGCTAACCTGGTTTCGGATCTACCTAGAGTGCGGCCCGAATATATATTTTTCATTCTTTACAATGACCTCTTACCTAAGTTACTCAAGAAGAATAACATATATTTTTAGAGCTGACTGTGGGATGATGCTCCCAAAATATTCTTTCAAGGTAGAGCATTTTTTGTGCAATCCCAAGCCATTTGTGGGCAAACTGTCGAGAGGAAATTGTTACTGGCGCAGAGACAGGAACAATTTCCTACTTCAACTACCGAGAATGAGTAACTGTGATAAGAAAAAAGCCATCAGCCTGCCACAAGAAGTTATCCTGTGGCAAAACTAGATGGCTTGTCGGGTAAAACCAGATTGCAAAGGAGGTTTGGTTTCGAGTATACCCTGACCCGGTTAAACATATTCCGTCCGCGCTGCGAGCGTTCCGTCAGACGTTTGCCTGCCAGGGATGGGGAAGGTGTTGCCTGCTTCCATAGGTGTTTAACCAGGTTAGACGGGAGCATACCATAAGGAACGCTTATTGTGCAACGGCCGTTGCCGAATTTTTCGTTCAGGGCACGGCGCAGCCTGGTTCCGCCCATTCGGGACATCACCATATCGCTTATGATCAGGCTAATGCTGTTGTGTGTGTCGGCGGTTGTAAAGCTTCTTTGGCACACTCAATGGGGCATCAATGAGTATGCCGACAAGAGTAAAAAAAAGCCATCTGCTTGTTAAAGGAGGTTAATCCAATGACAAACAGATGGCCTATCGGGTAAGACCTGAAAGCAGACGAGGGGGTGTGGGCAAACCCTGGTCCGGCCGGGTTGTTCCAGTCGCGTTTCTCTCGTGCCAGTTTGGGGGAGGAGTTTTTGCCTGCTCTCATAAACCCAACCGGATTAGGGGGAGGATACCATAAATAACGCTTATGATGCAAGGATTTGAAACGGCCGTTTTCCATACCCTCCCCCCATAACCAACAACTCATCCACTTGGAAAACAGCATTAAAAATGATAGCATTGCCCGCACATCCCCTGGGAAGAGGATGACGAGAACAACACTATGATCGAACTGACTGGCAACATGCACATGCATACCCTGTACAGCGACGGGGAAAAATGGCACGCGGAAATCGCTGAAGACGCCATCGCTGCCGGGCTGGACTTCATTATTGTCACCGACCACAATGTGTTGGTCAATGGCGTAGAAGGATATTACGAGAACGAAAACGGCCGTGTCCCCCTGCTCACCGGTGAAGAAAGCGACAACGTGCGGCGCGAGCCGCAGTCCAGCCATCTGCTGGTTTATGGCGTAGAAACCGAGCTGGCAGCCTGCGCCGCCCAGCCGCAGCAGCTCATCGACGCCGTGTGCGAACACGGCGGCTACTGCTTTCTGGCCCATCCCCACGAAAAAGATTGCCGCCTTTTCCCTTACCCCAACCTCGGCTGGCACGATTGGCCCGTTGACGGCTTTACCGGCCTGGAAATCTGGAACTATATGTCCAGCTTCATCAGCGTCTTGGTGGATGCATTGGACAGGCTGCCAGTTGAAGTTGAGTTGATTGATAAGCTAACGGCCGTGCGCCTGGCCTTTAATCCGCAAAAGTTTATTGTGGGCCCGGAGCCGCGCACGCTGGCCCTGTGGGATGAACTGTTGGCCCAGGGTAAACGAATTACGGCCGTGGGCAACAGCGACGCCCACGCCACCCCCATGCGCATGGGGCCGTTTCAGCGCATCATTTTCCCCTACGAGTTGCGGGTTCGGGCCGTGAACACACATATGTTTCTGGAACGGCCGGGAAGCGGCGATCTCAGGCAAGACAAAAAAATGATCCTGCGGGCCATTGGCGAAGGACACAGTTGGGTGGGCTACGACCTGCCGCACACTACTAAAGGATTCCGCTTTAGCGGCAGCAGCAAAGGCAAAGGCACAATGGGGCAGCAAATCAAGCTCAATGCCGGAGCGACTCTGCAAATCAGCACGCCGGCCCGGGCCAATATTCGTCTTATTCGCCACGGCGAAGTTGTGGCCAGCATCGCCAACGACACCCACCTGACCCATATTCCCACCGAACCGGGCGCTTACCGGGTGGAATGCACCATTCCTTATGAAGGTAAGGAGCGCGGCTGGATTTACAGCAACCCCATCTACCTCTTATAATCTGGAGGTTTGCCCATGTCATTTATTCGCGGTTATTATCGATTGTCACTTTCCGGTCTTACTCTGACTTTTTGTGCTGTCCTCATTGTTCTCACCTCCTACCTGCCCATTACCATCAAAAAGGTCCCGTTGCCGCTTAGAATCGCCCAACTGATGGTGCAGGCCATTCTGTGGATTTTGAACGTGCGCGTGACCTGCACCGATGAAGAAAAGCTTAAAGGGTTTGACGGCTTTTTCTTCCCCAACCACGTTTCTTACGTGGAGGTGCTGGCCCTGGAGAGCATCATGCCCACGCGCTTTTTGGCCAAGGCAGAAATTCGGGATTGGTGGGTAGTGGGCACGATTGCGGCGGCCATTGGCTGTGTATTTGTGCAGCGGGGCGATAAGGCGTCACGCCGGGAAGCCCGACAGGCGCTCACCGAGGTTAAGTCATTCCCCCCTATTACCATCTTCCCTGAAGGCAGGCGCGGTCCGGGTGATGCCTTGCTGCCTTTCCGCTACGGAGCATTTGAGATTGTGACGCAGGGCGGCTTTGCTTTTTTGCCCATTGCCGTGACGTTTAGCCATTTGGAGATTGCCATCTGGCACCGCAAGGAAAATATATTCAAGGCGTTGTGGCGTTTGGCCAGCCAGCCAGAGCGAATTTTTGTTAATTTGATGCCTTTGGAAGTACGGCACCCCACGCCAGAGGATGATCCCGTGGCGCTGGCAGAAGAGGTGCGGGAACAGTTAACGGCCGTTCTCTACCCCAATCAAATCAAACCAACAGGCTAACTGGTTGGATTTCAGTCGTGGCGTCCTAGAGTACCCATTTTCCTATACACAATTTCCGGCAATATGAATATCATTAAACTGCTATCTAACTTGTCCGCGATGGGTCGAGAGGGTGCCAAAATGGTATTGAGTTGGGAAAGTTCCCTGGCAGGGTTCTTTAGAAAAATAAAAATTATTCCTCAACGCTTGACCCAGCGGGCCGTTTTTGCCTTGATTACCACTGAACAGGAAGACGGCCGTTACTATTTGCTCCAATGGAACCCGAAATGGAATTGCTATAACTTCATCGGCGGGAAAGTTGACAATGAGTCAGGCGACAATGATAACGTCGCCCGCGCTATCCGGCGCGAAATAGCCGAAGAAATTGGCATCGGCAACCTGGACGAGATTTTTGAAGAGCGGGAAATCGAGCAAATCAATTTGTGGCAGTTTTCGCAACGTGAGAAACGCTTCAAATCTTATTGCTTTTCAATTTTTAGGATTCAGCTTTTCCCAGATCTACCGGTTGATAGACAGAAAATGAAGCGTGCATTGCGCTGGCTCTCTACAAAACACAACAATATCTACGTTTCCAGTGAGGAAATTAAGATGTTAAGAACCAATTGTGGCAAGCCAATTTCTCGAACCGTCCAACGCATTCTGTTGAAATTAGGGGAAATATAAGCAAGTTCAAAGATTGACCGGGAAATTGCAGCCTCACCTCCAACGCTCCCAACATTCAAGAAAGCAACCTCCTTCCATTGCGATTTTTGCGCTGTATCCCCCCAAAAGTAGGAATGACAGTCAGGCATCTATCGCCTAAGATAATTGAGTTGTTATAAGGCCTGTAAGATTTATATGTTTCGATGGCCTTTATTTATGACAATTGAATATCTTTATCCATCCTACCTATTTATTGTGAGAGGACATCATGTTATTTTTACGGAAGGAAGGGCAGCAAGGCCAAGGGTTGATGGAATATGCCCTTGTTCTAGCTCTGATAGCGGTGGTGGTTATCGCCATCCTCACGCTGTTTGGGCCACAGATTGGCAACATGTACAGTCGTATCACCCACGGTTGGTAATGGTTCCATAACCAACCTCATCGAAGCAAAGAAAGGCGTTCTTAACAAAGGACGTCTTTTTTGTTTAGTGCCTATGGCTTTGTGTTATAATCCCCGCCATTATGAGTTTGCCGACTCTTGAAACGCTTGTTTCTTACCTGACTATCGTAGCGGCCATTATGGGGGCCTTGTTGGCGGCGCTGTGGCTGAGCCTGATCATTTGGGCCTTTCGCGATATGCGGGCCCGCTCACGCGATCCATTTGCCCAACTGCTGGCGGCTTTGCTGGTGGCGGCCTTGCCGGTAGTGGGCATTGTCATCTACTTTATTTTGCGCCCGCCAGAAACATTGGCCGAAGCATACGAGCGGGCCCTGGAGGAAGAAGCGCTGTTGCAAGAGATTGAAGAACGGCCGCACTGCCCCGGCTGTTCTCGCGTGATTGATAGCAAATGGCTGCTGTGCCCTCACTGTCACACCCGTTTAAAGAAAGCGTGCCCAGACTGCAATTCGCTGCTGGAGCTGCAATGGAATTTGTGCCCCTACTGCGGCAACCATGCCGTAGACCCGTACAAAGCGACCACTGTGGATACGGCCGTGCCCGCACCAGAACCTCTGCCCGAACCTGAAGACCCCACTGTTGATGAATCTGCCGATGTTGCAGTGCCGGCACCGGAAGATCGTTTGTAATTGGGAATTACTCAATTACCTATCCGATTATTAGCCACAGAGTACACAGAGATTTTTGAGATTGGCCTCAAGTTCTCTATCTTCTCTTTTTTTCTGTGGCTTTCTCTTGCAAAAGATTGCTGCTATGCCAGACACAACCGTCATTCGTCTAGACAATGTAAGCAAAACCTTTGGCCACGGCAGAAAGCGGGTGGAGGCTGTGCGCCAGCTCAGTTTGAACGTGGCGGAGCTGCTGTCGGCCCAGCCGATTCAAGCTGAAGGAATCAAATTCATCGCTGAGATGCCGAGATGCAAAAGCGCTTTCCTCTACGCCTCCGCGCCCTCCGCGGTGAAAATGATGTTAGTCGCCGCTTTCTTTGAGGGTGGGCTGGTTGTGCAGCTTCACCGGCCGGTTCGCTTTGCTTTTTAGGCGCAGCTGTAAAAAGTCTACCATGACCGAGAAGGCCATGGCAAAATAGATATAGTTCTTCAGATGCAAATCTTCGGCCGCTTCGTGTGCCCACCCTTCAATGACCAACATCGAGCCAATGAGGATGAGGAAAGAAAGCGCCAGAATCTTCATGGACGGATGCTGCTCGATGAAGGAGCTGATCTGCCCGGCAAAAACGATCATCACCACAGCTGCCAGCAAGATGGCGGTAACCATCACCGGCAGAGAGTCGGAAATGCCAACGGCCGTTATCACCGAATCCAGCGAAAACACCAGATCGATCAGCAGTACCTGGAAAATCATGCTGGACATGGTGATGTTACCTTCTTTAATTGAGTGGGTACCATGATCCTCTGTGTCCAGCTTTTCGTGAATCTCATAGGTGCTTTTGCCAATGAGAAAAAGACCGCCCAACAGCAATACCAAATCTTTACCAGAGATATTGTTGCCAAAAATGACAAATAATTCAGTTCCTTCCAGCTGCTGTACCCAGGTGATGGCCAACAGTAAAATAATGCGGCCCATGACGGCCAGGCCAATGCCCAACTGTCTGGCGCGTGCTTGCTGCCCCTTTGGCAGCTTGCCGGACAAAATCGAAATAAAGATAACGTTGTCAATGCCCAGCACCGTTTCCAGCGCCAGCAGCGTAAGAAAGGCAACAAAGTTTTGTGCGGTAAATAATTCAGCCATTTCACTCCTCAAAAATCATGAAATTAAAATGATGAGTAATGATGCCATTGAGACGGCCGTCTGTCAACGCAAGCACCAGGGCCTAGGACTGGCAATCCTCACAAACGATAACCGCGAGATGTTATATTTCAGGACTGCCAGTCCTTACCAACGAGACTACTCAATAACGATCTGATCCAGATCGCCCTCAGCTTCAGGAAACTGCGGGTTCATCTGCCGCAGCGTGTGTACAATGGTGCGCATGATCGTCAGGTTACGGTACCATTTTTGGTTAGCGGGAATCACATACCAGGGAGCCCATTTGGTGTTGCATTCGTGCAGCATCTCTTCGTACGCCGCCATGTAGTCGGTCCAAAGCTTGCGCTTGGCCAAATCCTCCCGCGAAAATTTCCAATTTTTATCCGGTTCATCCAGCCGCGATTGGAACCGCTCCTTCTGTTCATCCTCAGAAATGTGCAGATAAAACTTCAAAATGTGTGTGCCGGTATCGTGCAGCATTTTCTCAAACTGGTTGATTTGCTCGTAACGAGGCCGCCACACCGTTTCGGGCACGATATTGTGGACCCGCACCACCAGCACATCTTCGTAATGGGAGCGGTTAAACACGCCGATCATCCCTCTGGCCGGTACCACCTTGTGAATACGCCACAAAAAGTCATGGGCCAATTCTTCTTTGGATGGCACCTTGAACGACTGCACCCGCACGCCCTGGGGATTCACCCCTTTCAAAATATTGCGGATCGTGCCATCCTTGCCGCCGGCGTCCATCGCTTGCAGCACAATGAGCAGCTTCTGCTTGTCTTCGGCATAAAGCTGCCGCTGAAGCTGGACGAATTCCTTACGCAATGTCTTAAATTCGGTTTCGGCGGCGTCGCGGTCGGGGTGGAACTGTTTGCCGTCGGTGGGGAGGTCTTGAAGTTGAAACGGCCGTTCCGCGGCTAGTTTATGGGTATGTGGCATAACTGCTCCTTTCCAGAGTTGTAGATGGGTCGGTCACGAAATACTGTAACCAAAAACGACCCAATTGAAAAGAGCATTTCATTTGTAGGGTGTAGTAAAAACCCGTAAAGAGAAAAGGTAGACAAAAAGAGCCTCTTGTG
>CALBTC010000405.1 GCA_937967805.1 uncultured Anaerolineaceae bacterium | reverse complement strand
TTGCCTGGTCTGGTCGAAACTATCTGTTACGCCAGGTGAAATGGATAAAGTCGAGATAATGTAATCACGTCGGTACACAATAAACTCCTACAGGTTCCTAAAACCGTTCATCAATCAGGTTGAGCAGGCGGGGCATGATGGGGCCGGCCGCCAACAGCACCAGACCGGCGGCGAACACGGCCGTATACCCCACCACCGCATAAAGCTGCCGCTCATCCTCAACTGCCAGCAGTGAATCAGTTCGCCAAAGGGAGACGGCCGTTTCCCCCAAGCCAAACAAGCAAATTCCCGTCACAAAAAAGAGCAGGTTTACGATGCCAACTACCCATAAATGTGTGTAGGTGCGGTTCCATCTGGCTTTCTTGCGCTCCAAACCGGCCAATCCACGCATAACGATGAGCAGCAGCGCCGCCAGCAGCACAAGCCCGAAGAAAAGCAGGCCAAATTGATCGGGCCATTGAGCTGCCACCAGCGGCTGGGCCAGAGCGAAGGCCGGCCAGATGAGCAGCAGCACAACGGCCAAAACGCCAGCAATCGTCACCCCCTTTTGCCAGATATTAAAGCGCGGCTTGATTGGCTGCAAATCCTGCGTGCGCTCGGCCAGGGCCAGCAGGACGTGGTAGATGGCGTCAAAGCGGGCGTCAGCTACGCCGGCCCACTTGGCCACAGTGTAGCTTTCTTGCTTGCTGTTGCCCAGGGTGAGGCTGGGGCGGGCCTCGTCGGGAATGCCGGGTCGCTCTTTTGGCTGGATGGTGAGAAAATCGTGCTCTACACACAAACGTACGAGCTGCTGCTTCTCGCCATTGGTCCATTTCAGGGGCAGCTTGTACTTTGTTTCTGTGCCGTCCGGGGCGATGCGGCTGACAAACGCCTGGCTGTGGCTCCAGCCGGGCAGTCGCACAACCACGCCGCCAAACAGCGGCTGCACGTCGTGCAGCTCCAGACTGGCTTTGTTCCAACTGTATTCGTTGCCGAGGAATTCGGCCGTTTTGTTTCTACTCATGTTAGCGGACTATTTTAGCAATCTTTTGGCGAAACGGCCGTACCCAGGCCATCGCCCGCGAGTTGAGCTTGCTTTAATCCGGTTTTAGTATGTACAGAATCCGCGAAGCCACCCGTAAAGACATCGACTTTTTGATCGAAGCCGATCTGCTGGTTGGCGCTGAAGACGAGCCAGAAACGGCAGACGCAGCCGCCAACATGACGCCGCAGGAACGGACCGATCACCGCCAAAAAATTGCCGCCTTCGTTGGGACAGCCGATAAAGGCGCCTGGATTTGTGAGGATGAATTAACCGGGGAAAATGGCGGCATGATCCTGTGCCGGTTTCGTAATCGCTGGCAGGAGGATTTTTCCGGCCCGTCGAACCTGATCTTTCACCTGCTGGAGCCTTCAATTTTCCCGCCGGATGGCGCGTTTTGCGAAATTTTTCAACTGTGGGTACATCCTGACCACCGGCGGCAGGGTTTGGCCCGCCGTTTGAAGGTGCATGTGGAGCAAGCCGCGCGCCACCGCGGTATTTCGATGATTTACACGCACACCCTGGCGCGCAACCACCACGTGCTGACCCTCAATCGCAAGCTGGGCTACCGTGAAGTGCGGCGCGGCCCTATCTGGGATGAATGGGAGCGGGTCAGCCTGGTGAAATATCTGCCCATTTCTGCAAATCCGGCCGATGTTCCTGATAGTGATTAATTATCCAACAAAATCTGCCACTGCTGCCGCTCGTGCCGCAGCGTGGCCAGCAGTTGCGTTTTAGGCAACATTGGGATCATTTCGGGTATCCTTTGTTTGTATTTGGGAAGGCAGCGTAATAGTAACGGCCGTTCCCCCACCCGGTTCACTTTTAATGTAAAAACCACCGCCCAGCTGCTCAATACGTTCACGCATCGACTTCAAACCCAGGTGGCCCGGATAATCGACGCTGGTGTCAAAGCCACGGCCGTTGTCGCAAATCTCTAGCAGCAGACCGTCAGCCGATGGCTGCAAGCGCAGCGTCACCCGGCTGGCCCGAGCATGTTTACCCACGTTGTGCAGCGCCTCCTGGGCAATGCGGTACAGGGCGTGTTTAGCCTCCAGGGAGATATCTGGTTCGGTTGCCAGTTCTGTGTGCACCACTATCTGCTTACGTGCCCGCAGCGCGGCAGCTTGCTTCTCCAAAGCGACAACCAGCCCTTCCTCGGCCAATGATTCCGGGCGCAGCTCAAAAATGAGGGCGCGCATTTCGTCCAGCGCCCCTTCAGCCAGGGTGAGAACGTAATCCAGGGGGTCTTGCAGCCGCTTTGGGTCCTGGTCGAGCAGCGTCCGGGCCGTTCGTGCGCCCAGGGCAATGCCGTATAGCGCCTGCGACACCGAATCGTGCAGTTCACGCGCCAGCTTTTGCCGCTCTTCTAGCGCCGACAGCCGCTGCGCCTGGTCATACAGCCGGGCGTTTTCCACGGCGACGGCCGCCTGGTTGGCAAAGGCCATCGCTTTTTCGGCGTGAACGGCCGTAAACGCCCCCACCATCTCGTGATGCACAATCAAAATACCAACCACCTGCTCCTGATAAAGCAGCGGCACGGCCATCCAGCCGCGAATGTAGCGCAGCACCGAGGCGAACGCTGCTTGCGCCGCCGGGGCCGCACGGCTGCGAATGCCGTCTGCCTGCATATCAGCAATGATCACCGGGCGGCGGCTGCGCAAAATCTCCTGGCTGGATGCATCCTGCAGCCGGTAGCGGGTTGCCAGTACCTTGTCCGCCGGCGCCGGACCGCGATAGGCTCGCGGCACCAGCTCGTCTCCTTCCACGATCAAAAAGGTCGCGCCAAAATAATCAACCACGCGCTTTAGCTGGTCCAAAATGATGCCCAGCAGCGTTTCCAGGTCCAGCGTCAGGGTCATGTTGCGGGCTGTTTCCAGCAGCGTTTGCAGTTCGCGTGTCTGGTCCCGCACGCGCTGTTCCAGCGCCTTCTCGCTGCGGGCCAGCTCCTCGTTGCGCTGCTGCAATTCGGCCGCCATCCAGTTAAACGCGCCGGCCAGAACGCCAATTTCGTCTCTGGTTCTGGCGGAAATGGTCACGTCTAGCCGGCCGGTACCGATGGTACGCACGCCGCGCAGCAGGTCTGCAAGGGGGCGGGAAATAAAGCGCCGGGTAAAAAGCAGGCTGCCCGCCGTGGCCAGTACGAGGAATGCGGCCGTCGTCAGCAAAACACGTTGGGTGGTTCGTTCGGCGTCGGCGCGGATGGTAGCGGCTACCGGATTGGCGCGGGCCTCAATGGCTGCCAGCGGGATGGCCAGCGCCAGGCTCCATTCGGTATCGGGCAACGGGGTGTGGGCCAGCAGCACCGTCTGGCCGCCGAGGGGAAGTTCAGCCAGACCGTTGTCGCCGCGCTGCATGGTGTGTACGGCTTCACGCAGCAGCGGATCGGCCGCATGGGGCAAGTTCTGGTGCCACATTTCGATGGGGGCCTGGGAAGTGGTGGCCAGGAGACGGCCGTTCCCATCCACCACAAAGGCATAGCCGCCGGGCAGCAGTGAAATTTGGGCTAACTGGTTGGAAAGCCATTGGCTGAGAGCCGCCTCGTCCATGACGGCCGTTTCCGGCGTGGTTGCCAATGCGGCGGCCAGCAACCGGGCGTGGCTCAGCGCCAGTTCGTGCAGCGACGTGTGGGCCTGGGATTTTAAACCGGCGGTGGCGTGGGCCACGGCGGCAGCCTGCGTCTGGCGGAATCCTTGAATGATTAGCAGGCTGGTTACGGCCGTCACAATCACCACAACCGCCAACAGTTGCAGCGTAATTTTGGTGCTCAGCCGGTGCCAAAAGGTGGGCATTGCTGGGGGCGGTTAAGCCGGTACGGGCACCAGGCCAATGCGGATGGCATACAGGGCAGCCTGGGTGCGGCTGGAAACGTTGATCTTGGCCAGCACGTTGCTGACGTGTGTTTTGACGGTCCTTTCGCCGATGACCAGGCGCGCGGCAATCTCCTTGTTCGACAATCCCTGAGCCAGCAGGCGCAGCACCTCAGTCTCCCGCTCCGTCAGCGGTTCGGTGCTGTCTGGGGATCGCAGTTCGCGCAGCAGCCGGGCGGCGGCCTGCGGCGCCAGCTGCACCTGCCCGGCAGCCGCAGCGTGGATCGCCCGGCACAGCTCCGGCGCCTTTGTGTCTTTAAGCAGGTAGCCAATCGCCCCGGCGCGCACGGCCCCGATCACTTTATCGCCTTCAAAGATGCTGGTGAGGGCAATAACTTCTGTGTCGGGCAGGTCGCGCCGGATAACGGCCGTGGCCGCCACCCCATCCATCTCCGGCATCAGCAAATCCATCAACACGATGTCCGGCCGGTGCTGGCGGGCCAGGGCCACGGCCTCGGCGCCATCTTCGGCCTCGGCCACAACGGTCAGCGCCGGGTCCAGGCTGAGAAACATGCGCAGCCCCTGGCGCACCACGCTGTGATCATCCGCAATCAGGATACGAATTGCCATTTCTCCCTTCCTTCCACACTGGGAATCACACAATTTCCTGACGGCACATTTTAGCATAAAGCGACTCAAGAATTAACAGGCAAAAGCCCAAAAGCCGTAGCAGTTTCTCGGCAAAAAGTATGAGACCGAAATCCAGAAAGGGTACGATTCGCACCACGTCCAGAAATGATATGCTGCTTAAAGTTAAGCAACGCACTGAAGGACAGCAACGGATGATTACTTTGCTCTTGGCGGATGATCAAATAACGGCCCGAACGGGGCTGCGGCTGCGATTGTCGCTGGAACCGGACATCAAGATTGTGGCTGAAGCCGGCGACGGGCGTGAGGCCGTTCTGCTGGCCACAAAGCTCCGGCCACAGGTGGTGCTCATGGACATCAGAATGCCAACGATGAGCGGCCTGGAAGCAGCGGCGATTTTGCGTACGGCCGTGCCGCAAACGGCCGTTATCCTCACCACCATGTACCCCACCGCCACCGCTCGCGCCGAAGCAACGGCCGTTGGCGCCGCCGCCTTCATTCCCAAGCAAAGCGATCCCCAAGCGCTGCTGGCGGCGATCCGCCGTGCGGCAGCAGCAACAGAAAATTCAGACACTCAGTCAGAAAGTTAAGGAGACAAAAAAAGATGTTTAAAAATATTGGTTTTGGTTTGATTTTATTATTGGGTTTCCTGCTGGTCGCCTGTTCGCCCACGGTCGCGGCACGAGACACAGCACCGGCGGCAGATGTTGCCCCGGACGACAGCGTAGCGGCCAAACTGCGGGAAGCCGGCGCAACGGTTGAGGCAGCCGACGGTATCTCCCAACCCTTCTTCAGCGCGCCCGGTCAAATCTTGCGGGTGAACAGCCAGGAGGTGCAGGTATTCACCTACGAGGATGCGGCTTCGGCCGAAGCAGAAGCGGCGCAGGTTGCCCCGGGCGGTTCTTCAGTCGGCACAACGATGCTGTCCTGGATGGCCACGCCGCACTTTTACCGCAGCCAGAACACCATTGCCCTGTACGTGGGCGATGACGAGGCGACGCTGGCCGCGCTGGAAGCCGTCTTTGGCCCGCAGTTTGCCGGTGGCCAGGCTGAAAGCAAGCAAGATGAGGTCGCTGCCGCAGCCCTGGCCGGTTTGGAAGCGATCGGTTGGGACATTGCCGGATTTGAAGCTGAAACGGAGCTGGTTGCCGGTGGTTATGCGCGCGTCGCCATCCATTCCACCAATCCGCCCGGCGGGTTCACCGCCTTCATGGTGCGGCAGGCGGGTGAATGGACCGTGGCCGCACACGGCTCCGCTTTCAATCCCGAAGAGCTGAAATCCATGGGCTTCCCCGACACCGTTTTACCCTAACGGCCTTACCTTAAAAATCCGCAGATTCACCAATGATTGTATATAAAGGGCCGGTCATCCCGGCTCTTTTTGTTTGGCAAGATTCGTCCAAAGGCGAATGACGGTTCGCCTGGCCGGGGATATGCTGGCTGCATCAATTTAAAACAGAGCGGCAAGGGCACAAGACCCGCCGCAGATTATCCTGCTCCTGTTTGCCATGACCGGACTGTATACCATCCCCATTGCCCTGTCTGGCGCAGCCGCTCGCTTGAGCGCCCCCGGCTTGTTGCCGTATCGGGTATCGAATTTTTAAAGCTAGTCTTGGTGGTCGAAACAGCCAATTTGAGTACGGAATACGTTTCTGTGGCATAATGCGCTCATGAGTAATTATGATGCCATCGTGGTGGGGTCCGGGCCAAACGGGCTGGCGGCGGGCATTACCCTGGCGCGGCAAGGGTGGCGAGTGCTGCTGCTGGAAGCCAAAGCCACCATCGGCGGGGGGATGCGCACGGCCGAACTGACCCTGCCCGGTTTTCGCCACGACATCTGCTCCGCCATTCATCCACTGGGGATGGGCTCGCCGTTTTTCCAGAGCCTGCCCCTGGCGGATTACGGCGTGCGCTGGATTCAGCCAGATTTGCCCCTGGCCCACCCGCTTGATGACGGCACGGCCGTTGCCCTGCACCGATCTATTGCGGAAACGGCCGCTCAACTCGGCGTTGATGGCTCCCGCTACCGTCGTCTCTTTGCTCCTCTGGTGGCCGACTGGGACAAAATCGCCCGCGAATTTTTGGGGCCGCTGCGCCTGCCGCGCCATCCCCTGGCCATGGCCAAACTGGGTCTTCGCGCCGTCTGGCCCACGACCCTGCTGGCCAAAACGCTCTTCCGCACCGAGCCGGCCCGCGCCCTGTTTGCCGGGCTGGCAGCCCATTCGATCATGCCGCTGGAATGGCCCTTTACCGCCGCTTTCGGCCTGATGCTGGGCACGCTGGCGCACAAAGTCGGCTGGCCGCTGCCGCAGGGCGGCAGCCAATCCATCGCCGACGCTCTGGCCGGCTTCTTCACCGATCTGGGCGGCGAAATTGAACTGAATCATGAAGTGAAATCGCTGGCAGAACTGCCGCCGGCCCGCGCCGTGCACCTGCTGCGGCCGATCTGCGCGGCATTGACCGCGGCCCACAGCCTCGACTTCATCCACCGCGACCTCAATCCCAACAATATCTTCGTCACGCGGCGCGGCGGCGCCGAGGAGGAGTTCGAGCGCATTCGCGAGATCATCAGCGAGACGGCGCGGCT
>CALBTC010000404.1 GCA_937967805.1 uncultured Anaerolineaceae bacterium | reverse complement strand
GCCGCTCTGGGTAAACTCATGTTAACGGCACACAATCTTTGTAAAGCCTACGGGCTTTCCCCCATTCTTGAAAATATCACCTTCTCCATCAACGCCGGCGAGCGCGTCGGGCTGATTGGCCCCAACGGCTGCGGCAAGAGCACGCTCATGCGCCTGCTTACCGGGCAAGAACGGCCGGATCGCGGCAGCATCACGCTAAATCCGCCCAACCTGCGCGTGGGCTATCTGGCCCAGGGCTTTTTGCCCGATGAGGAGCAGACGTTGGGCGACCTGCTGCACCAAACCGTTGGCGATCCGGACGAGTTGGAAGCCGAATTGGGCGAGCTGGCCCTGGCGCTGGCTTCAACTCCTGAACGAGAAGAAATCCAGATGGCTTATGATGCCACATTGGAAAAGTTGAACCGGGCGGATTACGGTCGTATCCAACCCCTCCTCGCCACCTTCCAACTGGATCAAATCGACCCGGACCAAAGCGTGCGCAGCCTCAGCGGCGGCCAAAAAACGCGCCTCGCCCTCGTCCTCATCCTGCTGGATGAACCGCAGCTTTTGCTGCTGGACGAACCAACAAACCATCTGGACATCGGCATGTTGGAATGGCTGGAAACGTGGCTGAGTCACTTCAGCGGCGGCGTCCTTATCGTCTCGCACGACCGTGCCTTTTTGGACCAGACCGTCAGCCGCATTCTCGACCTGAATCCACACAGCCACACCATCCGTGAATATCCCGGCAACTACAGCAGCTACCTCCAGCAATATCTGACTGAGCAAGAAAAACATTTGTCCACCTGGAAAGACCAACAGTACGAAATCCGCCGTATGAAGCAGGACATTCAGCGCACCTTTGAGCAGGCACGTTCCGTGGAGCGCAGCACCACGCCGCGCCAGCCCAACGTGCGCCGCCTGGCCAAAAAAGTGGCCAACAAAGCCAAGTCCCGCCAGAAAAAGCTGGACCGCTACCTGGACTCCGACGAGCGCGTGGAAAAACCGCTGCGCAGTTGGCAAATGAAGCTGGATTTAGATGAAGCGCCGCACCTGGGCAAAGACGTGCTCTTTTTAGAAGATTTGGCCGTGGGCTATCCTGGTCATCCGCCGCTGCTGCAACAGATCAACCAGCAGGCCCAGGCCGGCGAGCGCATCATCCTGACGGGGATAAACGGCAGCGGCAAAACCACCCTGCTGCGCACCATCGCCGGGCAGTTGGAACCCAGGGCGGGACGGGTGCGGCTGGGGCAAAGCGTCCAGCTGGGCTACATGGCCCAGGAGCAGGAAATGCTTGATCCAGACCAGACACCGCTGACCACCATCCAGCAGGTCGCCCCGCTCAACCAGACGGACGCCCGCTCCTTTTTGCACTACTTCCTGTTTACCGGAGATGATCCACTGCGCCCCAATGCGCAGTTAAGCTATGGTGAACGGGCGCGGCTGGCCCTGGCGCGATTGGTCGCCTCCGGCTGCAACTTCTTGCTGCTGGATGAGCCAACCAACCACCTGGACATCCCCTCGCGCACCATGTTTGAGGAAGCGCTGGGCCAGTTTGAAGGCACCATTTTGGCCGTCGTTCACGACCGTTATTTCATCGAGCAGTTTGCCACCAAAATCTGGCTGGTGGAGGATGAACAACTGGAGTCGATCTACGTGTAAATGAGTACCGACTCCTATACTGCTTCCTGAATAGAAGTAACGATTTGTTGAAAATAGTTGGGGGCTTTAAGGAGGCGACTGCCGTACCAGGAGAATAGTTCGCCGTCTACCAGATGAACGGCCGTTCCGAAAAACATCTCGCTAATGGCCTGACGGTGCTTTTCAACAAAAGGAAACGGCTCGGAAGACAGCAAGATTGCATCCAGGTTGGCATCTCGAATTTGCTGCGGGGTGAGTTCCGGGTAACGGCCGTTGCCCACCGCCGCAAACGCATTAACAAAACCGCAGCGGGCCAGCATATCGTGGATAAATGTGTGCCGGCCCGCCACCATAAACGGTTTTTGCCAGATGAAGTAGCCGATGCGAAACGGCCGTGCCAGAGGCCGCAGTCCGGCAAATTTAGTCTCGATTTGCTCAGTTAGTTGGGTGGTAGCGGCCGTTTTATTCACCAACTCCCCCACCTGCCGGATCATTTCCAGGGCATCGCCCAGCGTGTAAATATCGCTCAGCCACACCGGATAAGACGCTGCTAACTGGGCAATCCCTTCGGGGTAATTCTCTTCCTTATTACCCAAAATGAGATCAGGCTGGAGCTGATCAATCACGTCAAAACGAAACTGTTTCGTGCCGCCCACCGTTTGCTTTTGGACTACCCGCTCCACCGGATGCACGCAAAACTTCGTCACGCCCACAATTTCATCGTCCAGCCCCAGGTCAAACAGCAGTTCCGTTTGGGATGGGACAAGAGAGATGATGCGAGACGGCCATAGCGGCACCCTCATCTCTCGCCCCATCTGATCCGTTACCTGTCTCATCAAGCTCTTTCACTTTTTGGATATGGATTCCCGCCTTCGCGGGAATGACAAATGGGCAGAACGACAGCGTGAGCATCCATACGGGAGATTGGTCCAATTTTCAAAAATTGGACCAATCTTGCCGGTCAATTAATTCAAGTTCTCGAAGATGCCGGCGGCACCCATGCCGCCGCCGATGCACATCGTTACCATGCCAAATTGTGACTGGCGCCGCTTCATCTCGTTGATGATTTGCACCGTCAGCTTGGCCCCGGTGCAGCCCAGCGGATGGCCCAGCGCAATGGCACCGCCGTTGACGTTGGTTTTCTCTTCGTCAAAGCTCAACTCGCGAATGACGGCCACAGCTTGAGCAGCGAAAGCCTCATTGAGTTCGATGAGATCAATGTCGCTCAAGGCCATGCCGGTGCGCTTGAGCAGGCGCGGCACGGCCGAAATCGGCCCCAC
>CALBTC010000403.1 GCA_937967805.1 uncultured Anaerolineaceae bacterium | reverse complement strand
TAAAACCCTTAGGGTTTATTGGGGCAAACCGTACTGGTATGGCACGAACAAAATCTGGCGGCCGTAAAACCCCCGAGCCGCCGCCCCCCACCTGGGACGAACGCCTCATCAACAGCCTGATGCCCTGGCGCATCGAAATCGCTGGCATCGTCCTTTTCACCGTTTCTTTTCTTATTTTCCTGACCCTCTTGAGTTTACCCAATGATGCCTGCCCCGGCGTCTGGCTTTGCCTGTTTCGTGAAGGGTTTGGCTGGGGAGTCTATCCGCTGCTGCTTTCACTGTCTGCGGGAGGACTGCATCTGATACTGCGCCAGGTGGAACGGCCGTATGAAATCCGCGTCTCCCAGGTAATCGGCTTTGAGCTGGTGCTGCTCACCCTGCTGCCGCTTAGCTACCAGTTCAGCGGGGCCACGCTGCCCGAAGCCCATTTGGGCAGAGGCGGCGGGCTGGTCGGTTGGGCGCTGTCTGAACCGCTGCTGGACTTTTTCGGCCCGTTTTTGACCAACGGGTTTTACCTGCTGCTGCTGGCCTACGGCGTCAGCCTGATGGCCGGCTTCACCTGGGATGATTTTCTGGCCGGATTGAACAATTTGTCAGCCCGGCTGCGCCAGCTTGCGCAAGAGCTCGCCCCGCCAGAGCCGGCACCCCGGCCCACAACGCAACCAGAACGAGCTGTCCAGTTGCCTCTGCCGGACCAGCCACCAGCCCCACCAGCCACCAGCAACGACGAGCTGCTGATTATTGACGACACGGCCGTTTACACCGACCCCGCCAAACGCAGCAAGCGCCTACCGCCGCTCTCCCTGCTGGACGAGGGCAGCGACGTCGTCATGAGCAAAGAGGAAATCGACGAGAAAAAGCAAATCATCGAGGAAACGCTGGCCCATTTTGGCCTGCCCGCCACCGTCACCCAGATTCAGCGCGGTCCGGCCATTACCCAGTTTGGCGTGGAGCCCGGTTACGTGGAGCGCACCGGACCGGACGGCGAGCCGTACCAAAAAAAGGTGCGCATCAACCAGATTGCCGCCCTGCGTAAAGATTTGGCCCTGGCGCTGGCCGCCACCCGGCTGCGCATCCAGGCGCCGGTGCCCGGCCGGGGCATTGTGGGGGTGGAGGTGCCGAATTCGGAAACGGCCGTTGTCAACCTGCGCTCCATCGTCGAATCCCCGGAATTTACCCGGCACCATTCCCACCTGGCCGTGGCCCTGGGCAAAGACGTCTCCGGCGCGCCCGTGGCCATCGATCTGGCCCGGATGCCCCATTTGCTCATCGCTGGCACCACCGGCTCCGGCAAGTCGGTCTGCATCAACACGCTCGTCACCTGCCTGGTGTTCAACAACGCGCCGGAAAATCTGCACCTGGTGATGATCGATCCCAAAAAGGTGGAGCTGGTACGGTTCAACGGGCTGCCCCACCTCATTGGAAAGGTAGAAGTAGAAGCAGATCGAGCCGTGGGCGTTTTACGCTGGCTCACGGCCGAGATGGACCGCCGCTACGAGATGTTTGCCCAGGTAAACGCGCGCAACATCGGCGGCTACAATCGTAAGGTCGCGGGTGACAAAACGCGCAAAAAGCTGCCTTACATCGCCGTTTTCATCGACGAGCTGGCCGATTTGATGCACACCTATCCCGGCGACGTAGAGCGCACCCTGTGCCGGCTGGCGCAGATGGCCCGGGCCACGGGAATGCATTTGGTGGTGGCCACGCAACGGCCGTCTACCGACGTCATCACCGGGCTGATCAAGGCCAACTTCCCCGCTCGGCTCTCCTTTGCCGTCGCCTCCAACATCGATTCCCGCGTCATTTTAGACACCACCGGCGCGGACCAGCTTCTGGGCAAAGGCGACATGCTTTTCCTCTCGCCCGAAGCCAGCGCCCCGGTGCGCGTCCAGGGTGTCTTCCCCACCGACAACGAGATTGAGCGCATTGTCAACTTCTGGCATGACAATACCCCCGACGATTTTGAGCCCATTCCCGCCCCTTGGGAAAGCCTCATTGCCAAGTACGCCCTTCTGGATGAAACGGACAGCCTGCTGGAAGCCGCCATCGAGCTGGCGCAGAAAAACGACACCATTTCCGCCTCCTTCTTGCAGCGCAAGCTGCGTCTGGGCTACCCGCGCGCCGCCCGGCTCATGGAGCACCTGTACGAGATGGGGCTGGTCGAAGACCCCAAATCCGGCGGCAAAACCCGCCGCACGCTGGTCGATGAGGACGATGACCCGCTGGATGATTTGTTACAGGCATGATGCCTGAAGTGTGATTCGCCTGCCTTGTTTCTTTTTACTTTATCCGACAGATTTTTTCGGATAAAGCTTCCCCCCTGTTAAGAAGTTGACATCCTAAACCATGCCGCTTTTATAACGAACGGCAACAGTAAATGCTATGCTATAAATGGTTATCAGTTTTCGTCTGGAACAGTAGCTATGGAGCGTATAGTAATGATCACAATGCCACTAATTTACCTGGTTATCGTTATATTAGGCTCGCTGATTGTGGGCATTATGCTGGGCAGCAGCCGGACTATTTCATAACAAGCTGGGACATATTGCCTTCTCCGGCAGCCGGATTGAGTACAATAAATCCCTTTGTCATGCGCCACTTTCTCCCATTGATGAACCAGGTTCAGAAGGACAACATTCTAACACATCCTTACAGCCAAACCTTTGCGACTCACCCGATGCCTACCTTTCCCAAATCAACCAAAATTGGAGCATTGTTCTGACCAAGATAAGCGCGTATGGGGTTCTTCTGGCGAGTTTTGTGGTTCTTTTGTGGTTCTTGGTGTCATGTCCGCGCAGGCGGGCATCTATTTGGGGGACATTTGAAATTTTCCGTGTAGGGTCAAGGCATGCCTTGACCCTACAGAAGTATATTTAAAAAAAGAAAGGCCATTAAATCTCGTCCCGGCAGACCGCGACAGGGGAGTAGTTTGAATTTTCCGAGAACGCATCACCGAGGGACACGGTGCATTCTACGCTGCTAAGCAGGGAATGACCGGCGCCTGGCACCAGGAAGAGGTAGCTGTTGGGCAAGGTGGCGGCAGTAAGGGTAGCCCAACGTGGCGGAGTGGCCACGTCGTATTGGCCCACCAAAATGAGCGTGGGGATAGGGCTGGAGACGGCCATATTGTCCACGGCCGTCATCGGATTCCAATATTCACACAGGCTCACCAGATCAAAGGTGCTTTGCAGCAGGGCACCTTCCAGCTCAACAGGGATATTGCCGATGACGGCCGTTTCCACCCGCTCGTAATCCCCCAGCGCATATTCATCGTGACAAATGACCGAGTTATACATTCCCTCGCTGTCGCTGCGATCTTCGTCGTCCTGGTACTGGGTACGGGCAAAGCCATCAGCGCTGCTGATTTCGTCCAGGGCGTCAAAATTGTCGTTGGCTACCTCGTAAATGACGTAGGGCAACAGCGGTATCAGCTCTGTATCGTTAAAGGCGCTGCTGAGGGCAAAAACCAGATCGTCGCCGTAAATTTCGGCCGTTTCATCTTCGTTCAGCCGCTGGACGGTTTCGAAAAAGACCGCTTCCAGATTGGGGTAATTTTCGCTGCAGTAAGCGTCGCGTTCGCAGTCGGCAAACAGCTCGGCGAGCGCGTCGGTGACGCTATAAACTTCGTCTACGGGCGTGTCGGCGTTGGGCGGGAAGGGCGAATCGAGGATGACAGCGCGGACGCCCTGGGGATGATTGCGCATCACTTCCAGCGCCAGCCGGGTGCCGTAGGAAATGCCCAACAAGTCCCACTCAACTATGCCCAACGCTGTCCGCAGATCGGCCACATCGGCGGCGTTTTCCCGCGTGTTGTAAGCCATAAGGTTGATACCTTCATCAATCAGCCGCTCATAGCAGAGAGCATCGGGGTTCTCCTGCTCATCTACCTCAGCAAATTCAGGGCAGTCCAGGGTGGGTTCCGAATAACCGGTACCACGCTGGTCCAGCAAAATAAGGTCGCGGTTTTGCAAAAAGGGATATTCCCAGCTTTCCGGGTCGGTGGCGTAATCATCCAGGCCGCTGCCGCCCGGGCCACCTGCCAGATAAACGACAGGCGGTTCGCTGCCGCCAGCTGGCGCGGCAACAATGGCCACCGCCAGCTCGATCGTGCGCGAATCGGCGCTGCTGCGATCTTCAGGTACGGTAAGATAGCCGCACTCTATTTCAGCCGGGGCGTCGAAGGGGCAGTCGGTAAATTGGAAGCTGTTGGTGGCGGCAACGGCCGTTTCCGCCCCTTCCCTATCATTTACATCTACATCCTCTTCAGCCAGGTCCGCCTCATCCGCCACCGGCTCGTCAAAAATATCTTCCACATACTCATCGGATACATCGTCACAGGCGATGAGGCTCAAGCTTAACAGCAGTAATAACATTCCTAATTTTTTCATTTTTCGTCTCGTTTTGGTGGGTTCTCGTGAATAATGTGGTTAATCTTAGCAGAGGTTGAGCAGAAAGGGGTATAAGGCAAATATCCTGTTACTTTCGGCAAAGACGGCCGTTCTACTCGCCCCAAATAATTGTTGACAAAAATCATCCATATTTCCGCTAAATGTCATCCACCTGTTTTTTATGGGCTGAAACGTATGCCAAAATTGGTATAATCATCCGTGCCAGACCCTAAGGGTTTGGTATTAACAAATTGAGCTGACTCAAGACAAACCCTTAGGGTCTAAGTGATATTGCAGGAGAAAAGCATGTCAGAACAAGACAATAAAAGAATCATTCGCTGGCTATTAGTGGTGTGTGGTCTCATCATGATCATGGTGGTGTTTGGCGGCTACGTCCGTCTGACGCGATCCGGGCTTTCGATTGTGGAGTGGAACCCGATTAGTGGCGTTATTCCCCCCATTGGTGAAGCCGCCTGGGAAGCTGAGTTTGCCAAATATCAGCAGACGCCCGAAGGCCGGTTTGTTAACTACAATATGTCGCTGGAAGGATACAAGCGCATTTTTTATGTCGAGTATCTTCATCGTCTCATTGCCCGCTTTGCCGGGCTGGTTGTGGTGATTCCCCTCTTTTATTATCTGTACAAAGGGATTATTCCGTGGCGGAGATCGGCCGTTTATCTGGCCATTGCGGCACTGTTTGGCTTTCAGGGATTCCTGGGCTGGTACATGGTCAGCAGCGGCCTGGTAGAAAATCCGGCGGTGGACCATTTCCGGCTCACGATTCACCTGCTCATGGCCCTCTTTTTGCTGGCTCTGACGATGTGGACGGCGCTGCGCCACCGGCACGGCTTCCCTAAGGTGATCAAAGAAGGACGTGGCTCCTTGCCTTACGTTTTGTCGGCGTTGGTATTGGTCGTTTTGGTAATTCAGATCACTTACGGCGGATTTGTGGCTGGTCTGAAGGCCGGCTGGATTTCTAACACATGGCCGCTGATGGCCGGGCGCTGGATTCCTACCAATTTGTTTGCCCAGTTTGATGCCTGGTGGCAAAACCTGATCTCTTCACCTGTAGGAGTTCATTTTGTGCATCGCTGGTTTGCTTTTGTGGTGCTGGGTGCGGCCGTTTGGCTCTACTTCATTACCCGGCGACATGCGTACTCAGCCAACGTCCACAAGGCTGTGGTTTACTTTCTGTGGCTGGTGGCGGTGCAAATTGTGCTAGGTGTGAGCACCATCTGGTTCAGCGTGCCGATCTTCCTGGCGTTATCGCACCAGACGGTGGGGCTGCTGCTGTTTGTTCTGGCAGTGTACATTCGCTACGAGGTTGTGCACACGCCTATTCCTGAGCAAGTTGTGGAACGGTCAACGGCCGTTGCCCCAACCGGCGACTGAAGATTTCTATCTATATTTTTTGGTGCGATTGATAACCTACTTTAGCTCCCAGGCAAAGATATTCCAGGTATCTTGCACACCCCCTTCAAAGGCGAACGGACTGGCGGCCACCCCCTGCAACTCTGTGGCAATCACAATTGGCCGTTGCACGTTAAACAGCGGCAGGCTGGGTAGTTCCGTTGCCCACAACTGCTGATGCTCCACCCACAGGGCAAAGTAGGTGTCCGGCTCCTCTAAAGCCAACCTGCCTTCCATTAACTGTGGCACAATATCATCGACACGCCCGTTTTGCCAGCCTGTCCAGTTCGCTTTGTCCAAGGGACAACCATTGGCGGGGGTGGGGATACTGCCACTGTGGGTGACGTGTTCTACCCACCACAAATAGTAGCGCGCACCACCTAACCAACCCGCTAGCCCCAGATCAAATTGACGGCCGTTGCGAACCGCTGTGCAGTCCTGACCTTCAAACTCCGTGTAGCCGTAAAAGCTTATCTCCACCTGGATGCCCACATTGGCCAGAAATTCCTGAATGAGCGCGGCCGTTCCCTGGCGTGGGTAAGCGGCTACATCCATTGAGGCTAACTGCAAAATGAGCGGCCCCCGCGTGGGGTGCGTAGCCGGAAATTGGCTGAGATCATAGCCAGCGGCCGTTAACAGATCTCTAGCCCGCGCCGGATCAAACGGATACGCAGGCAAATTGCCATCCCCGGCATACTCTGGATGCCATGGTGGCAGATAGCTTTGCATCAAAGTACCATAACCCGATACTGTTTCTTCAATAATCGTCTGCCGGTCAAGGGCGTGAGCAATCGCCTGGCGCACCTGCAAATCTGCTAAGTGCGGATTGTCCAGGTTAAAATCCAGCACCTCCCAGCCAAAACGGGGACCCCACTGCGTGCCGGGCAGCGCGTCAAAAGCGCGGGGGTCAGCGCCTTCGCGGATGCGCACGGCTGGCAAACCCAACTGCGCTTGAATGGCTCCGGCCGCCAGAGCCGCTGCCAATGACTCTGGCTCTTGCCAATACGGCTCGGCAATGACTGAGTAATAAGTAGACCCAAACACAACCCGCTCGATGGCTGGTTCACCGAGGACAAAATCGGCAAACGCTTCTAGCACCACAGGTTCGCTATCTCCGCCCCCTTCTACCAGCCGGTATGGGCCAGCAAAGATCGGCCGTTGGGCAAAATCGCTACTGAGGATGTCGCTTGCTAGGATATTTTGCAGCAGATGCTGAGGGAATACGTTGCGCCCCACGTCCAGAAAATCCAGCGGCACGACCGGGCCAACCTGCTGAGCTAAATCGGCGTAGAGCATGGGGTCTGCTAGTTGACCGCCCGTTTGCGCCGCCTCTCGTGCTTGACGCTGGCTCATAAAGCGGTACACAATCCGGTCATCGGCTACTGCTTCAACTTCTGCGACGTAAATTTCTGGGGCGAAGCCTACACCTGCCTGGCTGCTGTGTGACCCCGGCCATTCTGGCCGCATGACCAGATGCCAGGAGAAAACGAGGTCGGCGGCCGTGAGCAGCGCACCATCCTGCCATTGGGCATTGGGAGGTAGGCGAAATTCCACTTCAAGCTGTTCATCTTCGCCTTCGCCTACGAAGCGAACCAGGCCATTTTCTAGCGTGGGCACTTCTTGAACCAGCAATGGCACATAGCTGCCCTGGGCATCCAGGCGCACTAGTTCGGCGTATATGGCGGGCATCACCAGCCGGTTCAGGGGCTGTTGGCTTTGAGCAATAAAGGGTAAAAAGGGTGCCCCACCCCGTGGCTGGACATCAATGACAATGGTATCGGCAGGGGCGGCAACCCAATCAGATGGAGAGGCGGCCTCTTCCGTCCCTGTCCCCAGGTTTGCTAACATCGCCTCAATATCAATCCCAGAGGCAGCGACGATTCGACTGAATTCCTCATACAGCGTCTCATCCAGTGGCTCATATTCTATGTCGGGAAAAGCCCCTGGTATCGCCAAAACCGCTTGTGTCACTGCTTCTCGCACAGATGGCTCTAGCTGAGGCGAAAGAGCCACCACGCTAAACGGCATAATGGGCGGCGTTGTATATAAAATCTGCATCTCCTCCGCATATTGCTCAAAGTAGATATGGCTCAATTCACCCGGTCTAGAATTTGCAAAAATTTCTGGGTCAACGGCATCAACCACAGCATAGTCACATTCATCCTGAAAAACGGCCGTATGGAGATCGGGGTAAAAGGCGGTGTCTGCTCCGCCAACGAGCGTTACCGGTTGACCCGCTTCTACACTATGTAAGGCCAACAGTCCGGCAGGTATTACGATTTCTCCGGTAAGTAGAAATGACGTTTTAGCGGGGTCTGGCTGACACGGCCGTTTGCCAGCTAGCTGTTGTAAAACTTCCGGCGGTTCACCAGGTACCAGGCCAGAATCTATGCGAGTGATAAACATAACGGCCGTGCTGGCTCGTCCATGCCCCACCGACATAGCCGCCACCTCGATCTGCCCTTGCTCTATACCTAACACATAGGCCAAAGAGGATAGAAAAGCAATATGAACATCCCCCGATTGAAGGGCTTGCATTGTTTCCACTTCCGTAGCCGAGCTTGGCCGAACCAAAATAGTCTGGCTACTCGCCTCGCTTAACTGCTGCGCCCATTCCTGCCAGATAGCCTTAACCTCCGCTGCGTCACTACTAAGTTGAATATCAAGTATAAGCGCATCGTCAGATATATTCGGGGTCAGCGTTGGCGTTCTAGAAACTGGGGCTGGTGTAGTCGTGGGCACGTTGGTAGCTGTCAATCTCTCTGTGACTATTGGCGTTGATTGAATTTTGGAAGAGGTAGCTGTCGCAGTGCTAAGCACGTTTGGTGTAGCAACCTCCAGGGGTATTGATGGTACATCATCCTGGCAGCCGACAATAAAGAACGCAATGACGATAACAAGAATATAACCTATTCTCAGAGCATTAACTTTTCCTCTGCTCCTGTTAATAGCTGAAAAAGCCTTAATCTTCATTCCAAAAGAAATTGAGATTGGAGAGTACGAAACTGCACTCTCCAACTATCTGCCAAATGTCAATGCAAAAGACAGCCATTAACTACTAAGCTGAAGGCAATTCGTTGGCACAATTTGGTTGTCCCTGACAACATACTAGATCATCATGGGCACAGCAGCAAGTATAGCTGGTACCATTTTGTTTACAGACGGTACATGTGTATTGATAGTCAGCTATACAGCATTGGAAACTGCTTTGCTTAGTGTAACCAATTGGACAGGTAGAACCTAAATTTCGACACCCCGAACATTCAGGACCTGGACAACAAAACAGTTCCGCACTAGCTGGCCTGGGTGTTCCTGCCAGAGCAAGACCTAATCCAGCAACAAAGGCACCGGCCGTTTTCAAAAAGCTGCGACGCGATAATCCACGAGCCAAACTTCTAGTCACTCTTTCATCTACTGACATGCTAACCTCCTCATATTATCTATATGGGAAGCGCTGCTGTTGTCTCTGATGAACTGTTATTGTTTAGCAGAGCTTCAAGACCTTCTGAACTATTGACGACGCCTCGCTGCTTAACAACTCCTGATTTATCTACATGGTAAACAAAAGGCGTGGCCTGTATTTCATACTTTTTGAATATGACTCCAGTATCGTCGGCAATGACAGGAAACGTTAATCCATAATTTTTAACCAACTCTAGGCTATTTTGTATCGGTGCCCGATTGAAGAGGATCAGATCAACATTTCCGTTCTGGGATTTTTGAAACTCGGTGATGTGAGGCATCAACTCCTGGCAAGCAGGACAAGATTGAGAGACAAAGACCAGGATGCTTGGCCTCTTTCTTAAACCAGCTAATGAAATCTTCGTTTGGCCAACAATGTCTGTTGCTTCAAAATCAGGAGCTGAGACGCCCAACTCTAGCCCTTCTTGCGTTTTCAGTAAACCACTTTCCTCTTCACCAATCCTAAGATGAATGAGGCCAAGCTGACGCACCAAGCCAAGCACTATCACCGCTAAAACAACAACCAAAATCCACAATGCAACATAGCTAACCAACCACAAGCCACTCACAACAACGCTTCCTCCTTTTCGTCTAGCAGCTCACGCTGCCAGACAAGATTCATTGTTCTCTTAGGACGGGCAACAGCTGGTGCCGTCCAGGCCTTAACAACCAGCGGAACGACTTCAACCACTGACAGCACGAGGAGCCCAAATATTGTCAACATTACAAGGGGAACAAAAATCGCAACTGGCACGGAAAGTAAAACACTTATCTCATACGGGAGGTGGGGAGTAAACACTAAAACAAGTGAAACAATTAACATCAGCAAAATTCTAGCTACCGTATGCCAGCCTATCTTGTCCAAGTTGCCAGTGCCAAAACAAAAGCAGGGTAATTCTCTTTTGCGGACGATATTGATGTTTGTGGCTAGCAAAAACGAAGTCAACATTGCATAATCCGGGCCAAAACGATCACCAATTACGGCGGATGCCGATCACCGATT
>CALBTC010000402.1 GCA_937967805.1 uncultured Anaerolineaceae bacterium | reverse complement strand
TAATAAGCCGCACACGCCCCCTCGCTGGAAACCATCGTGGCCCCCAGTGGATTGCGCGGGGTGCACTCTTTGCCAAAGGCGGCGCACTCGTTGGGCTTGATCATGCCTTGCAGCACTTCGCCGCTGCGGCACAGTTCGGATTCATGTGTTTCGATGTAGCCGACGTTAAAGCGAACGGCCGCATCAAAATCACGGTACGCCTCGCTGAGTTCCCAGCCGCTTTGCGGGATGAGACCAATGCCGCGCCACTGCCGGTCGCTGATGGTGAACACCTCGGCCAGCATTTTTTGCGCCGCAACGTTCCCTTTTTCGCTGACGGCGCGAGGGTACGCGTTTTCGACGGTGTGACGGCCGTTTTCCAACTGCTGCACCGCCCGCCGAATCCCTTCCAGCACGTCCAGCGGCTCAAAGCCCGTCACCACAATCGGCACTTTGTACTTCTCAGCGATGGGTAGATATTGCCAATAACCCATCACGCTGCACACGTGCCCTGCGGCTAAAAACGCCTGCACGCGATTGGCCGGCGATGACAAAATCGCCTCAATGGCCGGCGGCACCAAAACGTGCGACACTAGCATCGAGAAGTTCTTTAGATTTTGCTGCTTGGCCTGGAAGACGGCCATGGCGTTGGCCGGTGCCGTCGTCTCAAAGCCTATGCCAAAAAAAACGACCTCTTTTTCCGGGTTTTCGCGGGCAATTTTGATGGCGTCCAGCGGCGAGTAGACGATGCGCACGTCGCCGCCTTCGCTCTTGACGCGGAACAAATCTTTTTCGCTGCCGGGCACGCGCAGCATGTCGCCAAAGGAGCAAAAGATGACGTTGGGCCGGGCGGCAATCGCCAGCGCCTTGTCAATCACGCCCAGCGGCGTGACGCACACCGGGCAGCCGGGACCATGAATCATCTCGATTGTGTCGGGCAAAAGCTGGTCGATGCCGTTGCGGATGATGGAGTGGGTTTGCCCGCCGCACACCTCCATCATGATCCATTTTTGGCTGGCCAGCTGCTTGATCTGGTCAAACAGCTTTTGCGCCAGCGCCGGATCGCGAAATTCATCTAGATATTTCATGTCACCTGTTCCTCATCGGCCAACGCTTTCTCGTCGGCCAGCAGTTCTTCTTCCAGCGTGCCCATTTCTGCAAACAGGGCCAGCGTTTCCAGGGCAGATGCCTCATCCAGTTGGGTGATGGCAAAACCGACGTGAATGATGGTGTAATCGCCAACTTCGATTTCCGGCAGGTACGCCAGGCAAACTTCCTTCTGGATGCCGCTAAAATCGACTTTGCCCATGCGGGTGCCGTTTGTTTCGTAAATTTCAACTACTTTTCCCGGAATGCCTAAGCACATTTTGTTATGCCTCCAACCCTTCGCTTGTCATTCCCGCGCAGGCGGGAATCCACAAACCTGGACTCCCGCCTGCGCAGGAGTGACACAGGAAGGTAATAATCAAAAATTTGTTAAGTTTGTATCGTTACTTGTCCCAAGGCCAGCCCGCCGTCGTTTGGAGGGACGAGGCGATGGGTGAATATGTCAAAATTGTGGTGGTGCAGTCGTTGGACGGCCGTTTCCAACAGAGTCTCATTTTGAAACACGCCGCCGCTGAGGGTCACCTGGTTTAGGCCGTGCTGCTTTCGCATTTGCAAGCTCAACTGCACAATGAGATCGGCCACAGCGTTATGAAATTTAGCGGCGATAACGGCCGTTGCCAACCCGGCCTGCAAATCCTTTACGATGGCCGCAAAAATGGGCGCGGCATCAAATACGTTGCCGGATAAATCAAATTGGTATTGTTCCGTCACGTCTGGCGCAGCAAGCACTTCCAGTTCAATCGCTGCCTGACCTTCATACGTCACCGTATGGCGAATGCCCAGCAGCGAGGCCACCGCATCAAACAGCCGGCCCATGCTGCTGGTAGGCACGGTGTTGACTTCCTTAGCCAGCATTTGCTGCAAAACGCGCTGTTCTGTTTCCGGGCAGGCGGCTACACAGGGTAAATTTTTGTCCCAGGCCAAACCGGCGGCGTGTAGATGGGCCAGCGCCAGGCGATACGGCCGTTTCACCGCCACATCTCCGCCCGCCAGCGGCACATATTTCAGATGAGCCGCTCGCTCAAATCCGCGATAATCGGCCAGCAGCAGTTCCCCGCCCCACACCGCGCCGTCGCTGCCGTAACCCGTGCCGTCGAAACTGAAACCGATGACCGGGGAACGGCCGTCCAGCCGGTGCTCGGCCATGACGCCGGCAATATGGGCATGGTGATGCTGCACGGCCGTCACGGGCACATCCGCCTGTTCCTGCGCCCAGCGGGTAGACAGGTAGCCGGGATGCAAATCGCACACCAGTCGCTCCGGCTCGGTGCGGAAGATGGACTTGTAATGAGAAACGGCCGTTTCAAAAGCGGTCAGCGTCTCCAAATTTTCCATATCGCCAATGTGCTGGCTCATGTAGCCGTATTCGCCTTTGGCCAGACAAAACGTGCTCTTCAGCTCGCCGCCCACGGCCAACGTCGGCGGCACGATAAAGGGCAGCCTGACAGGGAAGGGGGCGTAGCCGCGGGAACGGCGGAGCGGGAGACAGTAATGTCGCTGCGCGACCGCTTCGCGTACGGTGGCCGGTTTACCGTTTACCGAATACCGATTACCGATCACCCGCACGACGGAGTCATCGCAACGGCCGTAAATCTCCCGATTGTGCATCAAAAAAGCGTCGGCCAATCCGGCCAACCGCTCACGAGCTTCATCGTTGTCCTTAACGATGGGCTCGTTGCTGTAGTTGCCGGAGGTCATGACGAAGACTGGAGATTGGAGATTGGAGATTGGAGATTGGGTTTCCAGCAGGAGGTAATGGAGTGGCGTGTAAGGGAGCATGACGCCGATGGTGTTGTTGCCGGGGGCTACCAGCGGTGAGAGTGGGTTGTTTTCTTTTTGCTGGAGGAGCAGAATCGGCCGTTCTTTGCTGGTGAGAAAAGTTTCTTCAGCAGCGGACAGATGGGCAAACTGGCGCACGGTGGCCACATCGCGGGCCATCACGGCAAACGGTTTGTCTACGCGCCCCTTGCGTTGGCGCAAAGTGGCAAGGGCCGCATCGTTGGCCGCATCACACGCCAGATGAAAGCCACCCAGCCCCTTCACCGCCACAATCTTGCCCGCCGCCAACAACGCCTGCACCTCTCTAATCGCCTCATCTCCTCCAACTGAATACCGACCACTGCTTACTGAATACTGATCACCGTTTACCGAATACCGATCACCGATCTCCAGCCAAACTGCCGGCCCACACACCGCACACGCATTCGGCTGGGCATGAAAGCGGCGGTCCAGGGGATCATCGTACTCCGCCTGGCAGTCGAGGCACATGGTGAATGCGGCCATTGTGGTCAACGGCCGGTCGTAGGGAATATCTTTGATGATGGTAAAGCGCGGGCCGCAGTTGGTGCAGTTGATGAACGGGTAGCGATAGCGTCGATTTTGCCGATCAAACAGCTCGCGGTGGCAGTCGTCGCAGAGGCAAATATCGGGTGAAATGAGGGTGTTGGCCGTTGCCTGCGCCTGGCTGTGGACGATGACAAAGCCTGTGCAGCCCTGGACGGGCAATTCGTCAGCCGTGACCTGTTCAATGTGGGCCAGGGGAGGGGGGTGATGGGTGAGATCGTGGCAGAATTGGGTAACGGCCGTTTCCGCCCCCTCGATCTCAATAAATACCCCGCTGCTGTTATTGCCCACAAACCCGGTCAGCTTGTGCTTCAGGGCCAGCCCATACACAAACGGCCGAAAGCCAACACCCTGAACCACGCCGCGCACCGTCAGCCGCCAACGCACTGGCTGCGTGGGTGAAACAGAATTCGAAGCCGGCTTTTCTTGCTGCATAATTGTCATTTTACATCAATTTCCAAATCCCAATCCGCCTGTCACGCTAGCGTCACGGAGATTACTTATGATTCCTTCATTGGAAAATCGATTCATTGTACTGATTAGAGCAATTGTAGAGTCCTAACGGATTAGGAGGTAGTGACATGTTGCAGCAAAGTTTCAGTCATAAATTATTTAGTTCGGTCTTTGACTTTCGTTGGCAAAGCGCAGTGGCGCAGAGAACGGCCGTAGCCACTCCTCGGGCAATCCAGATCGCTTACCGGCAGTTTCAGAAAACACACGCCGAATGGGTGGGTAACCTGTTCGATGAAAGCTTCCTCACCACCGAAGCTGCCCCTCTTTTTGCCGGCAATAGCCTGCCCACCTCAACACAGCTCGCTATCGCCTGGTGTAATCAGTTTGGCACAGGCATGTCGGCCAAAAAAGCTGCCGACATGGAAAGAGTTTTACCGGTCGCCAAAACATTTTTGGCAATGGTACAGCAAACCATGAAATCCTGATCTGTTTCTCCTCCTGAAGTAGTGGTAGTGGTAGGAAAAAAGCCGTTGAGCCCAGGCTCAACGGCTTTTTTCTCGTTAGGGTGAAGCCGTTGATGAGTAATAGTTTAATATTAAACTATTTAATATTGTCTTATATTTGGTTTGTTGCTAAACTGTCGTCTGAAAGCTGCACAATCAGGTCTGCTACTAAGGAGACGACATGAGCGCAAGCTCAACACCATGAATAAATATCCGCAGATTACGCAGATTATTTTTCTCTCTTCCTCTGCGTTCTCCGCGCTCTCCGCGGTTTGTTTTTAGAGGAGCAAAGTGGGAACTCATTACGACGGCACAGAAGAAGAAAAATTGGCGCTGGACTGTTTCATCAAGCTGTTTCGCGCCGCCGAATCGGTCAGCCAGCGCATCAACGCCCATTTGCGTGATCATGACCTCACGGTGAGCCAATTTGGGGCGCTGGAGGCCATTTACCATTTAGGCCCGATGCAAAGCGGCGAACTGGGGCAGAAAATCCTAAAAACCAGTGGCAACATGACGATGGTAATTGATCATTTGGAGAAGCGCGGCCTGGTGAACCGCCAGCGGCGCAAGGATGACCGCCGCTGCATAGACATTCATCTGACCGAAGACGGCCGTACCCTCATCGCCACCATCCTACCCGCTCATGTGGCCGGCGTGGTGCAATCGCTTGCGGCGTTGAGCACGGCAGAACAGCAGCAGTTAGCGGCCCTGTGCCGCACGCTGGGTTTGGCCCAAGCGCACTCAAAGGAGTAAATATGAAACCGATACAAGGCTTGCACCATATTACGGCCGTTGCCGGCAATCCCCATAAAAACGTCGAATTTTACCATCACATCCTGGGACAGCGGCTGGTCAAGAAAACCGTCAACTTCGACGATCCGGGCACCTACCACCTGTACTATGGCGATGAGGTCGGCACGCCTGGCACCATCATGACCTACTTTCCCTGGCAGCACATGCGGCAAGGGCGACGGGGTAATGGGGAAACGGCCGCCATGGCCTACACGATTCGCCCGCAAGCGATGGGCTTCTGGCAAGAGTGGCTCAAAAAGAACGGCATCTCCACCGGCGAGATACAAACCCGCTTTGGTCAGGACGTGCTGCCCTTCACCGATCACGATGGCTTGCCGCTTGAACTGATTACCTCGAATAACCCGGCCACGCTGCAATTTTGGGCCGATGGCCCCATCGGTGAAAAAGAAGCGCTGCAGGGCTTCCACAGCGTGACGCTCTGGCTGGAGCAGGTTGAACCAACCGCCTGGCTGCTGACAGAACAGCTTGGCTACCAGTTTGTCGGTGAAGAAGGCAATCGTTTCCGCTACAAAGCGGATGGCAACGATATTGGTCTGTTTGTGGACATCTTGCACCGGCCAGGCCAGCCACAAGGGCAGTTTGGTGCTGGCTCCATCCACCACATCGCCTTCCGCACCGTAGATGACGAGGAGCAGTTGGAATATTTACAAAAGCTGCGCCAGGCGCGGGTGCAGGTAACGCCGGTGCAGGACCGGCAATATTTCCGCTCGATCTATTTCCGATCGCCAGGAGGCGTGTTGTTTGAGGTGGCTACCGACGCGCCGGGTTTCCCCTACGATGAGCCGGTAGCGGAGCTGGGCACGCACCTCAAGCTGCCATCCTGGCTGGAGCAGCACCGCCCGGCCATCGAGCAGCGCCTGCCCGAAATCGAACTCAAGCCTGTGGTACCCGCCACCCCGTAGCCGCCCTTTCTTTGCGCTAAATAATGGGACGCTGATTTACCTGATTGCCCTGATCAGGAAGATCAGTAAATCAGCCTCCTGTTTTCTTTTCTGCAGGCGATTTCACGAACAACGGCACGCCACCACGAATGCAAATTTCACGCCAAGCCGCCAAGTGTATAAAACGGTTTTTGCGTCTTTGCGTGAGGCTATTTATGAAGGAGTTAACAGATGATGACAATGAGAGCAAATGGCCCGCACCAGGGGCAGCCGCTTTTGCAGCGGGGCAAACCGCTGGCTGAGGCTAAAGCAGCCATGTTTTTGATACATGGCCGTGGAGCCACAGCGCAAAGTATTCTGGAACTGGCCACCGTCTTACCACACCCGGAGATGGCCTACGTCGCACCGCAGGCGCAGGGCAACACCTGGTATCCGCAAAGTTTTATGGCTCCCATGCCGCAAAACGAGCCGTGGCTAAGTTCCGCTCTGCAAACGGTGGCCGACACAGTCGCAAAAGTGGAAGAAGCCGGCATTCCGGCAGACAAACTCATCATTGCCGGATTTTCGCAGGGGGCGTGCCTGGCCAGCGAGTTTGTGGCCCGCAACGCCCGGCGCTACGGTGGCCTGCTGCTGTTTAGCGGCGGCTTGATCGGCCCGCCCGGCACGCCGCGTGAGTATGATGGTTCCCTGGACGGCACGCCGGTTTTCATTGGATGCAGCGATGTCGATTTTCATATTCCGGTGGAGCGGGTGGAGGAAACGGCCGTTACCCTCACCAACCTCGGCGCCACCGTCAACAAAAAAATCTACCCCAACATGGGCCACACCATCATCCAGGACGAAATCGACGAAGCGCAAAAAATCGTAACTAGTTTACTGGTCTCAAATTGAACCGCAAAGAGCGCCAAGAATGCAAAGTACAGAGAGTTAACTTTGCGCCCTTTGCGTCCTTTGCGGTGAAAACGCTTGGAGGAAATTATGCAGAAATTACAAACACAAGGTGTGCATCACATCACGCTTATTGGTGCCGACCGCCAGACATCAATTGATTTTTGGGAAGGCGTATTAGGGATGCCATTTATCTTTGAGCAGCCGAACCTGGACGTACCGGAAGAGAATCATTTGTACTTTGATCCGGGAGACGGCCGTCTCATCACCATCTTCACCAACGAAAACCGCCAACCAGATTCCACGTCCAATCCCGAAGGCATTGGCAACTTGCACCATATCGCCTTCAACGTGTCACGAGCCACCTACACCCAGGTAAAAAAGCGTCTGGACGAGCGCGGTATCCCCAACAGCGGCGAAGTGGATCGCGGCTTCATGTACTCCATCTACTTCCGCGATCCGCTGGGACAGCTGTACGAGCTGGCCAACTACAAATTCGACCCGCCGCCGGGCGTCACCCATGCCGAGGTGCTGCATCTGGCACACAAGCTGCGCACAGATCGGCATGACTATAACATTACTGACGAACACCTGGCCGACGCCATCGAGATTTTTGTGCAGCGCACTACCAGCACGCTCTCAGAAGATCGCGGCGCGAAAAACCCGTACCGGAAAAAGCAGCGGACCAATTAGATTGCAGACAGCGCGGCAAAGGTTGGCTTTAGCGCCGGGTAAAGCTTCCGGTAGAAGGGATAAAGCTGGTTGTAAACGGCCGTATCACCACTCGGTTCCGTCTTGCCCGTTATCTGCACTAACGCCGCACACGCTTCCTCGACGGAAGCAAACATGCCCGCGCCAACCAGGGCCAAAACGGCCGCCCCATAAGCCGCGCCTTCCGTACTGTTCACCGTCACAATCGCGGTTTGCAGCACATCGGCCAAAATTTGCCGCCAGAGCAGGCTGCGCAGCCCGCCGCCAGAGGCGCGAATCTGGGTAATGTCGGCCAGGCCCGCGCCTCGCATTAGTTCCAAACTGTCACGCAGGCCAAAGGCCACGCCTTCCAGCACGGCCCGCGTCAGATGCGGCCGGCTGTGGCGCACCGTCAGCCCAACAAAGCCGCCGCGCGCCAGCGGGTCCGGGTGCGGCGTCCGTTCGCCGGTGAGGTAGGGCAAAAAGAGCAGCCCCTCGCTGCCGGCGGGCACGTCAGCCGCCGGCGCCAGCAGGTCGTCGAAGCGCACGCCTGGCGCGAGGGCGTCGCGGTACCAGCGCAGGCTGCCCGCCGCCGACAACATGACGCCCATCAGGTGCCACTTCCCCGGCACGGCGTGGCAGAATGCATGCAGACGGCCGTCCGGCTCCACCACCGGCACGTCACTGCTGGCAAAAACCACCCCCGATGTCCCCAAACTGAGCGCTACTACGCCATCCACCACGGCCCCGGTGCCCACGGCGTTGGCTGCCTGGTCGCCGCCCCCCGCCACCACAGGAATGCCTGCCGGCAGCCCGGTTGCTGCTGCCGCTTGGGGAGTGAGATGGCCGGTAACGGCCGTTCCCTCAAACGTCTCCGGCAGCCAGGCGGGATCGATACCCAACTTGTTCACCACCTCATCAGACCAAACCCGCCGGCGCACGTCGAACAGCTGGGTACCCGCTGCACCCGCCTTGTCGGTGGCCAATGCACCGGTCAGCCTGTAGCGCACATAATCTTTGGGCAGGAGGATGTGGGCGATACGGCCGTAAATTTCCGGCTCGTTGTTTTTCACCCACAAAATCTTGGGGGCGGTAAAGCCTGTGAGGGCGTCATTACCCGTTATGTCAATCAAACGCTGACTGCCGATGAGCGTTCGCATCTCGTCGCATTCGGCGCCGGTGCGCTGATCGTTCCACAGGATCGCCGGGCGCAGCACCGCGCCGTTTTGGTCCAGCAGCACCAACCCGTGCATTTGCCCCGTGAGACCGATACCGGAAACGGCCGTACCCGCCACCCCGCTCTCGGCCAACACCTGCCGGATACTGGCCACTGCGGCTGTCCACCACAATTCTGGTCGCTGCTCGCTCCACAGTGGCTTTGGTGTTTCGTACTCGTAGCTGGACGACACCACACCGACGACTGCGCCCGTCTCCGCCAGCAGCAGCGCCTTTGTTGCCGTCGTGGAACTATCAATACCGATGAAATAGCGCATCTCTCTCCGAAAACAACCGAGCCTTATGTCATTCCCGCGAAGGCGGGAATCCATAAGCCTGGACCCCCGCGAAGGCGGGGGTGACAGGCGGGGTGATTACCTGACGCCCAAAAGCAGTTCCACCACCAGTTGGTCCAACCGCTCATACGGCTGGCCGCGTCGCCCCAACGACGGGCGATCAAACTGGTGCGCCCGCAGCTTTGCGGCTTTTTCTGCGCTGTAATGGCCCATAAGCGGCGTCATCTCGCCGCTGTCGCCGTTGATTTCTGCCAGCAGCGCCTGGATTTCGGCATCGGCTTTGAAGCGGGCCGCTTTCGCCTTCAGGATGAGATACGTACGTATGCAGCCGCGGGCAAACGCCTTCACGTCCTCATAATCGCTGGTGCGGTAGGCGTGGGCATCAAAATGGCGGCTGCCGTCGTAGCCGTTTTCCTCCAGCAGCTTCACCAGGAAGAAGGCGGATTTCAGGTTCACCGAACCAAAGCGAAAATCCTGATCGTACCGGCCAAACGCCTGGTCGTTTAAATCAATGTGGAACAGCTTGCCCGCTTCCAGCGCCTGGGCAACATGGTGGGTGAAGTTCAGCCCGGCCATATGCTCGTGGGCCACTTCAGGATTTACACCGACCATTTCCGGATGGTCCAGCGTTTCGATAAAGGCCAGCATGTTGCCGGTGGTGGCGTTATAGATGTCGCCGCGCGGCTCGTTGGGCTTGGCTTCCAGGGCAAACTTCAAATCATACCCCCGGTCCAGGACATATTCACAGAGATAGTTCATTGCTTCACGGCTGCGTTTTACGGCCGTAATCGGGTCTTTCCCCGCGTCGGTCTCGGTGCCTTCGCGCCCGCCCCAAAAGACGTAAATTTTGGCCCCCAGCTCCACGCCCAAATCAATCGCGTTCATCGTCTTTTGCAGCGCGTAAGCGCGCACGTGGGAGTCGTTGCTGGTAAAGGCGCCGTCGCGGAAGGCGGGATCGGTGAACAGGTTGGTGGTGGCCATGGGCACGACGAGGCCGGTGTCGGCCAGCGCCTGCTTGAAATCGGCCACGATTTTGTCCCGTTGGGCAGGCGTGGCGTCGATGGGCACCAGGTCGTTATCGTGGAGGTTGACGCCCCAGGCGCCGACTTC
>CALBTC010000401.1 GCA_937967805.1 uncultured Anaerolineaceae bacterium | reverse complement strand
CAAACCGCCTGGTTTGCAGGAGGCGAATGATGAAGGTCAAGTACGCTTTAATCTTCGATGCGCTGGTTTTACTGGTTGTAGCTGTCGGCTGCTTTTTTGATATGACGTGGGTGCACAATATGCTGGGCATTTACCATGCTCCGGATTATGTTTTTTTCTGCCAGCTATTGGGCGCGGCCGTTTTTGGGCTGGCGCTGCAAAACTGGCTGGTACGCAAGATTGAGGATTTGGAGAAGCTGCACATCATTTTGCTGGCCAATTTTGTGGCGCACGGCGCCGCGTTCCTCATCATCCTGGCCAATAAGCTGAATGGCTCCGGGGATGTGACAGCCTGGTTGGCGGTTGGTTACACGCTGCTGGCAACGCTGCTGTTTGGCTACTTTTTGGACCGGCCCCGGTTGCAGTCCCAGTCTAAACAGGCCTAGTAACAGTAAACGGCCGTTTCCTTCCTCATAAGATAATACAATGCAGTTGGGCCACCTGGGTCTCAGCTGCTGTTTGTTTGTCGCTAAACAGATTCGCCTAAATCCCCCGAACGTGATAGAAAAACAGATAGAAATTCTATAAAAATCGGTTAAGGAAGGTCGCATGAACCGTACAACATTTGCTTCAATTTTGCCGGAGCATTTTACCCAAAATTTACCTGACTATTTGGAAATGCTGCGGCAGATGGTAGAAATCAACAGCTTCACCGCCCATGCAGCCGGGGTAAACGCGCTGGGCCAGGTGACGGCTGCGCTGTTTGCCCAACTCGGTTTTAAAGCCGAGTTTGTCCAGTCAGCTATGCCGAATTACGGAAAACATTTGGTGCTGACGCGAAACGGCCGTACTAACAAAACCATCGGCCTCGTCTCCCACCTGGACACCGTTTTCCCCGCCGAAGAAGAGGCGCGCAACAACTTTCACTGGCGTGAAGAAGGCGACCGCATCTACGGTCCCGGCACGGTAGACATCAAAGGCGGCACCGTGCTCATCTACATGATGCTGGATGCGCTTAGCACCCATGCCCCGGAACAGTACGAAGCAATCAACTGGGTCATTCTCATCGACGCCGCTGAAGAAGCCGAAGCCGAAGATTTTGGCCAATTGTGCATCGACCGGCTGGAAGGGCCAGATACGCTGGCCTGCCTCATATTTGAGGGCGGCAGCAAGGTAGACGATACGTACCAGGTGGTGGTGGCCCGCAAAGGGATGGCCGTCTTCCAGGTAAAAACGGAAGGTCGCTCTTCACATGCCGGCAGCTTTCATCCCAACGGCGCCAACGCTGTGGTGCAGATGGCCCACACCATATTGAAGCTGGCGGCACTGACCGATTACAGTCGGGATGTGACGGTGAACGTGGGTACGATGCGCGGTGGCGTGGTGACCAATCGCGTGCCGCACGAAGCAGAGTCGTGGCTGGAGATGCGCACCTTTCGGCCGGAAGTGTATGAAGAAACAATCAATAAGATTTTGGCGCTGGATGGTGAGGCGGATGTGGTGAGCTCGGCAGACGGTTTTGCCTGCACGGTAGACGTGAACCTGTATCGTAAAACGCCGCCCTGGGCGCGCAACAAGGCCACCGACCGCCTGTTTGAGATTTGGCGCGAGACCGGGGCTGAACTGGGCTTCACCGTGCTGCCGGAGGAGCGCGGCGGCTTGAGTGACGGCAATCATTTTTGGCAGCGTATTCCCTCGCTGGACGGGCTGGGGCCGTCGGGAGGCAATGCCCACTGTTCAGAGCGCAGCGAGGACGGCAGCAAAGACCAGGAATTTGTGCTGGTCAGTTCATTTGTGCCGAAAGCCACATTAAATACGATGGCTGTATTAAGTTTAATAGGAGCATTTGATGCGTCATCGTAAAAATAAGCGAGGTTGTATGGGTACCGTTGGCTGGGTGCTGGTTGGTTTATTGGTGGTGGGGGTGGGAACGGCCGTTTTCTTTGGCAATCGTTGGGTGGGGCAAAGCGCCGATGCGCTGCTGTTTCCCCGGCGCACCCAACCGAGCCAAACCCCAGCCGACTTTGGCCTGGGGGCCGAAGATGTCCGTATTCCGGTAGACGATATTGAACTGGCTGCCTGGTACATTCCCCCTACAGAGGCAGCAGGCGGGGCGTCCCTGATTTACGTCCACGGCTTTGGCGGCAATCGCGGGGCGCTGCTGGAGCAGGCGGCGGCCATGCACGAAGTGGGCTATGGTGCCCTGCTGCTGGACATGCGCAATCATGGCCAAAGCGGTGAGGCCATCACCACCTGGGGACCGGCCGAAGCCAGAGACGTAATGGCCGCCTACAACTACCTGCTCTCTCGCCCGGAAGTTGATCCCGACCGGATAGGTCTGGTGGGCAAGTCTATGGGTGGAGCGGCCGTGGCCCTGGCGGCGGCGCAGCTGCCTGATTTGGCGGTGCTGGTGTTGGAAAGCACCTACAGCAGCTTTGCGGAAAATATGCCGAACATTTTGCCCAGCATTGCCCGCGCGCCCGGATTTTTGGCTCCCTACGTGTTTAACCGCATGAATTCGGCCACTGTGGAACCGTTGGAGGAAACGCTTGTAGCCGACACGGTAGCGGGTTTAGGCGTGCCGCTTTTGCTCATCCACGGCGAGCAGGATCGGCTGGTCCCCACGGAACAGGGGCGCGCGATTTTTGCCGCCGCCAATGAGCCGAAAGTGCTGTACACGGTTCCTGGCGCGGGCCACCTAAACATTTTTACGGCCGATCCGGGCACATTCACCACACAGATGCGTGCTTTTCTGGCAGAGCACTTGCAATAAGGAAACGAACCATGTCTTATAATCGATTGGGTACATTGGCAGCAGGATTGTTGGGGCTGGGCTGGTTGGTAGCCATCGGCGTGAATTTGGGCGTCTGGTATCCGATCATCCAGGAGCTGCCGCCGGGCTTTTGGGATGATGGCGATCTCTTTTTGGCCCTTGTGCGAGACAATGCCATCTCCTGGCAAATTTTCCATATCGGGACGACGGTGGGGTTGTGTGCGGCCGTTTTTCTTGTTCCCTTATTGGCCGAACTGAGGGTGGCAGAGGTAGACGGCCGAACCCGCGCCTTCACCACTTTGGGCACGGTAGGTGCGGTGTTTGGCCTGGTGGCCAGCCTGATTGACCAGCTTGGCACGCCAGTCGTGGCCCGCTATGCCCAGGGCAATCCGCTGTTTGTGGCCCAAATGTGGGAGTATATGGAACCGATTCGGGATTCCGGCCTCAAGACGATCAGTTTTGCCTTTATGGGACTGTGGCTGATCTGGCTGGCGGGAAGACTCATTGTGGATGCCCGGCGCCTGGGCCAGTTTACGCTGGCGACGGGCATTGCTCTCTTTTTGCTGGCAATCGTTGAAATGCTCGTGCCGCCGCCGTTGGTCTATACCATTGGCGAGACGGGCATCGGCGGGTTGATTATTTTGTTGATTCCCGTTTGGAGTTTGTGGCTGGCGCGCTGGTTTTGGCAGCGGGAGCTGGCGGAAGCACGGGTTAGTCATTGAGTAATTGGGTAATTTGATGAGATTTTTGCGTGCGGCCGTGCGTCTCCTGGCTCGATTGGTCACAGGCATCATTACCTTGACCATTTTGCTGGGCTGGTATGCGGCCGTTACCGTGTTTTTGTTTTCGCTGAAGGACGAAACGCACCCGGCGGATGCGGCCATTGTGCTGGGCGCGGCGGTGTGGGGCGATCGGCCGTCGCCGGTGTTCCGCGAGCGGCTCAACCACGGCATCCAGCTTTACCACACCGGCGTGGTCGAGACGCTTATTTTCACCGGCGGCGTGGGCAACCGGGACGAGCTGGCCGAAGCCGAAGTAGGGCGCAGTTACGCTGTTGCCCGCGGCGTCGACCCGGCGCATATCCTGCTGGAAACGACCTCTACTTCCACCTACGAAAATTTGCGCAACGCGCAAATTGTGGCGCAGCAAAATGGGCTGGAGACCTTCCTCATTGTCAGCACGCCCAACCACATGCGGCGGGCGCTGGCGGTGGCCGGCGATTTGCAGATGGAAGCGTACAGTTCGCCCACGCGCACCATCCGTTGGATCAACAGCGTGACCCGCACCTATTCCTACGTGCGCGAAGTAGTGGCGTATTCGGTTTATTTGTTGAATTTAGGTTAGTGGTTAGTGGCTAGTTTCCTTCACCGGCTACCAGCCACCAGCAACCAGCCGCCATTCACTAAGGAAAGAACAATGAACCTCGATTGGGACGTCTTATTACAAGATTGTGTTAATTTTACGCAGCGGTTGATTCAAACGCCGAGTATGCCGTTTGAAGAAGCGCAGTTGGCGGAACTAATTGTGGCTGAATTGCAGCAGCTCCATTTTGACCAGGTGTGGCTTGATGAGATTGGCAACGTGAACGGCCGTATCCGCGGCACCGATCCATCCTTGGGAGCGCTCGTTTTGAACACGCACATGGATCATGTCGATCCGGGCGAACCCAGCCTATGGTCCGTGCCGCCGTACAGCGGCACGATTGTCGAGGATCGCATTGTGGGCCGGGGCGCCTGCGACATCAAGGGGCCGCTGGCGGTGCAGGTGTACAGCATGGCGGCGCTGCTGCGCGCCGGCGTTCGTCCCCGGCGGGACGTGGTTTTCAGCGCTGTGGTGCAAGAAGAAATTGGTGGCGCGGGGGCAATTCATTGGGTAGAAAATCTGGATTATGCCGTGGACCTGGTGGTGTTGGGTGAGCCATCGGACAACAAGATTGCCCTGGGCCATCGCGGCATTGCCCAGATGTGGGTGCAGTTTAACGGCCGTTCCGTCCATGCCAGCGTGCCGGAGAAGGGGGTGAATCCCAACTATCCGATGGCCAAATTTATCCAGGAGTTGCAGGCGGCCAAAAGTGAGCTGTCGGCCCACGAGCTGCTGGGGCCAACCACCGTTTCGCCCACCATTATTGAGGTGGACACCAAGAGCACAAACGTGACGCCCGCCTGGACGCGCGTTTGCCTCGATTTCCGCACCGCCAGCGAGAGCCATAAAAGTTTGCGCGCCTTTGTGCAGCGCGTGGCGGGTGACCAGCCCGTCGTGCTGGAAGACGGCCTGTGCAGCACGCCTACCCCGTATCCCGACTCCGAGGAGATTATTTACGGCTTCTACACCCCGCCTACGAATGAAAAAGTGCAGCGTGCCCAGACGCTCATCGGCCAGGGCATGGGCCGGGAAGCCGAGTTGAGCAGTTACCAGTTTGCTACGGACGGCCGTCACTTCGTCCCCTACAATCTCACCATGATTGGCTATGCCGCCAGCGAAGAAAGCCAGGCCCATGTGGTGGACGAATACATTTCCATCCCCAAAATGCTGGAGAGCCTGCGAGGCCATGTGGCGCTATTGCAAAATTATTAGGTCTTCTGCTAAATTTTGATCCATGTCGCTAAACGATTCTGCACAACGGGAAATGGCAAACTTTCTAAACGGTTTGCGCGATCTGGTCATCACGGAAACGAACGCCCAACGCAAGCAAGTCTATACGCAGTGGGAAAAACCGCTTGCCACCCGTGTGGCCGAAGGCTTTGCCATCGAAAACGTCTGCCTCCAAGAGATTCGCAAAGATGATCTTGTTGAACTAACTTGTTCGCGAAACATCTCCCGCTTTCGTGAAGGAGACATTCTCTGCCTGAGCCGCAACAACCCGTTTGCTCACGACAATTTGATGGTCACCCTGGTTGAGGATGAAGAAACTGAGCTTATTATCTCTTGTGAGGGCCCGGTGGCGTGGGACAAACTATTCGAAGCCAGAAAAGGGTGGACGCTGGATATCGGTTTCATTGATTTGAGCAGCTACATTACCAGCGCATTGGCTGAAGCGGGTGATTCTGAGGTTGGCCGGCAGCAAATCTTGCCGCTGCTCATGGGGAAGCTAAAACCAGAGATCGATCCCGGCTTTTATGAACGGGGGCTGGACATTGCCGAGACCCTGGAGCTGAATTGGAATCAAGGCGAAGCGCTGGCGAATTCGTATGCAACCGACCTGGCTTTTTTGGTTCAGGGACCACCAGGGACGGGGAAAACGCGCGTCCTGGCCACGCTGGCCCGTGCGCTGGTTAGCGATGGTGAGCGGGTGCTCATTTGCTCCTTCACGCATCGGGCTATCAACAATGCCCTGAATGCCCTGTACAAGCAGGATCCCCAAATCGATGCTATCAAGGTAGGACATCCCATCCAGGCCAGAGATTTATTGGTAAAAAATTATGAAATGTTCCACGTCTCGCCTCTGGCCGAGAAAAGGGGTGGGTACGTGGTCGGCGCAACTCCGTTTGCCACCCGCACCCAGCGGCTTGGCTCCGTAACGTTCGACACGGTGATTTTTGATGAAGCCAGCCAGATCACGCTGCCGCTGGCAGTGATGGGCATGTTGGCCGGGCAAAAATATATCTTTTTTGGGGATGACAAGCAGCTTCCCCCGGTCCTCACGACGCGTTTAACGGGCGGTGCGTTTAAGAATTCTGTTTTTGGTCTTTTGTCTGGCAAAAATTTTGATAAGATGCTTACGGAAAGTTACCGGCTGAATGCGGAGCTAACCGAATGGCCGAGCCAACAATTTTATGATGGATTGCTGGTGTCGGTTCCGGCAGCGGCACAGCGGCGAATTGAATTGGCCTTCCCGCCGGATCGCCTAGAAGATGTTCTGGACCCAGATGAGCCCAAGGTGTTTTGGGATTTGGCACACCATAACAATTCTGTTTATAGTCAGCGGGAGGCAAATGCGGTTGTCGATTTAATCACCACGCTGCTGGCTTGTGATTTTCCGGCAGAAGAGATTGGGGTGGTGACGCCCTACCGCGCCCAGGGACGGCTGATTCGGAATTTGCTGCGGAAGTTTGTGCCGGAAACGGCCGTTCGCCAAAAAATCGTTGTGGATACCGTCGAGCGAATGCAGGGGCAAGAGCGTGATCTGGTAATTGTTTCGCTGACAACGTCTAATGCAGCATTTGCCGCGCATGTGGCCGATTTTTACTTCCAGCCGGAACGGCTCAACGTGGCGATCACCCGTCCGCGCAAAAAATTAATAATCGTTGGCAGCCGATACATCTTGAACACCCGGCCTGTTGACCCAGAACTCCAGAAAACGGTGGATTTGTTAGCCAATTTGCTGGAAAGCTGCACTTACATTTTGCAGCCGGACTGGTTCAGACCGGATATTTGGCAGAGCAATTGGTAGACAAATGGCGCAACTGATCCCCGCGACGCCGATTCAGGGGTCGCCACCTGAAGTAATTCGCCTGTTTAATGTTTTGAAGCGGTTGCCAGATGAGGCGGTGGTTTGCCAGCGTTTACCGGCGCTGCACGGTCCCGGACCGGATTTTTGCCTGATCTGGGCGGACCGACTCCTGTTTTTGAGCATTTCGGAAGCAACGCCGCTGGACGTGCAGCGCAGCGATCAGCTGGATCTGTTTGGCGAGAAAGCCAGGCTGGTTGGGGTGGAGGAAGAGCAGCGCCTGTCGCAATTCCTGGAAACTTTACCGGCACATGGCGACTTGCCCGGCGCTGTCTTGTTTCCCAACGTGCCCGACAAGCAGTTGAATTCGTTGCGTCGGTCGGAAATGTTTCATTGGGTGGGTAAGGAGCATTTGTCGCCTGACCGGTTTGTAAATTGGGTAAACGGCCGTCTCTCCCCACCGCTTTCTTCTTCCCAAATCGACCGGATGCGCCGGCACTTTACCCCGGAAGTTGTCGTTCCCTCTGTTTTTACGGTGCGCCAACCGGTAGAACGCCATACGGAAGCGGCGTTATCCGGCTACCTGCTGGATTATGACCAGGAACATGCGCTCAAGCTGGATTTAAACCTGTCCAAAACAGGCCATGATACGGCCAAAGATTTTAAGCTGCGCCTGATCAACGGGGTGGCCGGCAGCGGCAAATCTTTGATTGTCATTTACCGTGCTTATATGCTGCGCCGCCTGTTTCCCCGCAAGAAAATTCTACTGCTGACCCACAACCGTGCCCTCATTCACGATTTGCGCCGGCGATATGTGCGTTTAAGCGATGGGGATCGCGCGGTTGAGATGCGGACCTTCATGGGCTGGTGCCGCCGTCATTGGCCCAAAGATAAGCCGTGGCGCGACCTGGTGCGCTACCGTGACCGGCTGGATTTGGTGACCCAGGTTTGGCATGAGCATTTGCGGGATACGGCCGTTTCCGAGCAAATGCTCATGGATGAAATCGACTGGTACAAAGATCGGCTGCTTTTTTGCGAGGCCGACTATTTAGCGGCCGATCGTTCCGGGCGAGGTTTTGCCTTATCAGACCAGATGCGCAAACGGGTTTATGCGGCGATGGAACGTTATCATCACGGCTTGCAGCAGCGGCAGCTGATGGATTGGGGTGACGTGCCCCGACTTTTGTGGCGGCTGTGGCATGAAGGCGAGGTCGCGCTGCCTCGCTATGACATTATTTTGGTTGATGAAGCCCAATTTTTTGCCCCGCTCTGGTTTGAGATCATCAAGCGCATCCTGACGCCGCAAACGGGACATCTATTTTTGGTGGCGGACGCCAGTCAAGGGTTCTTGAAGCGAGGCCAATCGTGGGTTGCCAGCGGGCTCGAAGTTCGTGGCCGTGTACATCGACTTACGAAAAGTTATCGTACCACGCGCGAGATTCTAGATTTTGCTACTTTGTTTTACCGCAGGCGGCTGCCGCAGGATGATGAAGATGTGGTTATCCCGGATGTGGATCACATGCCGCATGGCGTGCTGCCGGTGGTCATTCCGCTGACCAGCGAGCAGGATGAGGTCACACGCGTCATCAATGAAATTCGGCAACTGCACCAAAACGGGGTGCCCTGGCGAGACATTTTGGTGATTCATGCCAGCCGGGAAGAAACGTCGCATATTACGGCGCGGCTGAATAGAGTATTTGGGGCGAATACGGCCGTTGACCCCGGCAAAGATACGCCACAAGATCAAATTCGGGTCTGCTCCCTAAATGCGGCCACCGGGCTAGAAAGCCCCATTGTTTTTCTAATGGGCATTCACGATTTATACGAAATGGAGCAAAGCATTCGCTTATCGGATGAAGAACGCGCCGACCTGATTCGAGACAACACGCGCAAGCTGTACATGGCCATCACCCGTGCCGGACAGCGCCTGGTCATAACCTATGTCGGTCCGCTGCCAGAGATTTTGAAGGACCCAGTTTAACTTGTTCTGTGCTTTGCGTGGTCTAATTATCGGAACGCTATTGCGACCGGACATGACTCTGAAAATTTTCGGCCACACAACACGTTGCACCGTGAGCTTCGCTGGATGGGGAATCTGCATGTGCTTATCAAAGTACAGGATTTCGCGAAGTGCATTTTCAAGAGGGGGCGTCTGGTTGTCTCGATTTGGGGGGATAGTGGGGGATGGGGCGTTGATGAATGGGCCGGGGCGGTGAACGGCCGTTTGCCGCAAGAATAATTGGTTAACCGAGCTCAGTTTTTACTAAGCGACTCTCTCTCATCTCGTCTAAATTTCCTTCCCATTGCAGCTTGCCGCGTAAGTCTCGTACCAGTGCCTGTTCTTTTAGCTGAATCATGACGCGCAGTGCCTCTTCGACAACTGCACGCTTGGTTTTTAGCCCTGTGAGCTCTTGAGCGCGTTCTACTAATTTATCATCTAAAACGATATTGGTGCGCATTCTTCATCTTCTTTTTCTTCACTGCATTAAACAGTTACAGGGCACTTTGAGTCCCCTGTAATGTGTAAAATATAGCGAATTTGTGTGTATTTGTAAATGATGAAGATCAGCCGCTAAACAAATGACAAATCTGAGCCACAAAAAAGGTCACCACAAAGCCCAGCGCCAGCGGCAGCAGGGCGGCGACGGCCGTCCATTTTTTTTGCTGCGGGTCATTCATTCACAATTCACCATTCACAATTATCCGCTCGGTTTGTAGCCCAACATGCGCAGGCCGTTGAGGGAAACAAGGACCGTGCCGCCTTCATGGCCGACTACGGCCGCAGGCAGCGCCAGGCCGGAGAAGAAGATGGTGCCCAGCATAAGCAAAATCATGAAGATGGCGAAGCCCAAATTTTGCAGCAGCGTCTGCCGCGTTTTGCGGCTGAGGCCGATGACGTAGGGTAAATTGTTCAAATCGTCGGACATCAGTACGATGTCGGCCGTTTCCAATGCTACGTCGGTGCCGGCAGCGCCCATGGCAATGCCGATGTCGGCCGTGGCCAGAGCCGGGGCGTCGTTGACGCCGTCGCCAACCATCACCACCGGACCGTACTGCTGGCGCACCTTTTTAACGGCCGTTACCTTATCTTCCGGCAGCAAATCAGCAAAATAGTCATCGACGCCCACCTGGGCGGCAATTTGTTTGGCCACGTCGTCGTTGTCGCCGGTGAGCATGACGACGTGCTCAACGCCGTGGGCGTGCAGGGCGTGCACCACGTCGGGTGCGTCGGGGCGAATGACGTCGGCATAAGCCAGCACACCGAGGATGACGGCCGTTGCCACATCATCGTCCACTTCGGCTACCAGCACGGCCGTTTTGGCCAGCTTCTGCAGGCGATCCAGTTCGGCTTTGGCAGCGTCCAGGCCCGTGGTCTGATAGTTGGTGAAGAAACGGCCGTTGCCGATGCGAATATGCTTTTGACCCACGTATGCCGCCACTCCCTGCCCGGTCGTTGCCTGAAAATCGTCCGCTTCCGGCCAGGTGAGATCGCGCTCTTTGGCAGCCTTCACCGTGGCCTGGGCCAATGGATGCTCCGATTTGGCCTCGACGGCGGCGGCCAGAGCCAGCAGCTCATCTTCGCTGAGGGTGTCGCTGAGGGGGGTGATGTCGGTCACCTGCGGCTCGCCCACGGTGAGCGTGCCGGTTTTGTCGAAGGCGATCACTTTGACAGTGGCCGCATTTTCGACGTAGACGCCACCCTTAAACAAGATGCCGCGCCGCGCGCCGTTGCCAATGGCCGACAGCACCGTGGCCGGCGTGCTGATGACGATAGCACAGGGTGAAGCGGCCACCATCACCGTCATGGCGCGGTAAAAGGCTGCGCTGAACGCCTCTTGCCAGAACAGCATGGGCACGGCGGCCACCAAAATGGTGAGCACAATGACCCCCATCGCATAATATTGCTCGGCGGTGTCGATAAAGCGCTGAGTTTCCGCTTTTTCGCTGTGGGCTTCTTCCACCATCTGGATCAGCTTGGCCAGGGTGGAATCTTTGGCCAGCCTGGTGACGCGAATTTCCAGGCTGCCGTTTTTGTTGATGGTGCCGGCAAATACGGAGTCACCGACGGTTTTGCTCACCGGCATCGATTCGCCGGTGATGGAGGATTGGTCGATGGCGGAACGGCCGTCCACCACAACACCATCCAGCGGCAGCCGCTCACCCGGCTTCACGATAATACGGTCGCTGACGACTACTTTTTCGATGGGCAGCAAATAGGTGTTGTCGCCGCGCCGCACCAGCGCCTGCGCCGGACGCAGCTCCATCAGAGCTTTAATGGCATTGCGCGTGCGGTCCAGGGCAAAATCTTGCAGCACGTTGGACAGCGAAAACAGGAAGAGCAGCATCGCCCCTTCAAACGGTTCGCCGACGATGGCGGCACCCACGGCGGCCAAAATCATGAGCAGATCGACGTCAATGGTGCGGTTGCGCAGCGATTCGATGCCCCCTTGTAGGCCAAAGGTGCCGCCGGCGATGTAGGCAATGACAAACAGCACGGTGGCGGCGGTGGCCGCCTCTTGTCGCTCAGCAACGAGGCCGCCAATCATGGTGATGAGGGTGATGACGGTAAAGATGGCTTCGAGACGGCCGTCTGCCAGCCAATCCCAGGCGCGCCGCAGCGGGGAGGTTGGGCTAGGCAGGGCCGGTTCGGCAGGGGCCATTTCGGCGGCGGAGGGGGACACGACAACGCCCATGTTTTGCACATGGCGCGAAATTTCATCGGGGGAGATGAGCTGATCGTTATAGGTGACGGAAAGCGCGCCGCCCAGATAGCTGGCGGTGGCCCGGCGCACGCCGGGCAGCTGGCTGAGCTGCTTCTCCAGCCCGATGGCGCACGATTCGCAGGCGCGCCCTCCCTGGCGGCCGAGCCGCATGGTGCAGGTGTGCCAGCGCTCCTGCAAGATGGGGCTTACCTGTTGGGCTACCTTTTCTACGGTGGGTTCAGACAGTTTGGTGGGGTCGTAGTCAATTTCTAGACGGCCGTCTTGCGGGTGCAGGCTTACCTGAACAATGCCTTCCTGGTCGGTAATGGCTTCGTTGATCAGGTCGGCACAACTTTCTTCATGGTCTGTTTGGGGGTTATCATCCATGTGATTAATCCTTTTCCCATATTTTAGGCGCGGGGGTCCAAGTTGGTCATTGATTTTTGTTCTTTTTTGGCGTGACAAAGGGCATTGGTTTAACCTTTGCCAAGCTTATTGTTAACGTAGGTTTATAACAAAAATTAACCAATGTGACAAAAAAAATTAACCCTGGTTAACTTTTGTTCGTGCACTACTTTACGGCGGGTTGTGGCAGGCATACGGATTTTTTAATTTAGTGGAAAACAAGAAGGAAATACGTTTATCGCGATGAGAGGGACAGGAGACATATCATTTTGCCTCCTGTTTGTGTTATGATGTAAAAGTTATCCTGAGTAGTACGAGCGAAACCGTTTTAGCGCCATCCTTCAAAGAATTTCGATCCTTGCGTAAGCCAGAGTATCTACAATCGAATTAATTTGTTGTTTTGCGTGGTGGGCGGGCGCTCGTTCAGTGGAGTGTTCTCAAATGCCTCCCGCGGAAGAGGTTGTGGTTCGCAAACCGGAAGATAAGCGGGGAGTCTGGCATTCATTGCTGGCAAACAATCAATATAACCAGATCGCAACCAGTCTAGAAAAAGCACATAAAAAAGCGATTGACCATGATGACGTGGAGAGAGCGGCGCTACTAGCTGCGGCACGCCAGCTCTGCGCCAGCTGTATTCAACTTCAGCAAGAAGTGTCGTTTCATAAGGAAGCGTTTCACCAATCTGAAACGCGGCGTGATCAGATGGACGCCGAGCTAAACAAGCTGTTGGAAATGGTGGGAGGTGGGTCGGAAACGGCCGTACCAGGCCTGCTTAGTTCACAGGAAAATTCATTAGATCTGGCGAGAGATCAAACCCCCAGACCAAAAAAGCGTGACAGCGTGTGGCAACGGCTGATAGAGTTCTTCGGATTCGGCAAGGAGCCCGCTGCTTCGAAGCCTCTGATTGACAGCGTTGGTGCAGGTGGTGATGTCGCTGGAACAGTCCCGGATTTAACGTCCTCACCAGATTTGCGACCAGAAGAAGAAAATTTGTCAATTAAAGACGCGAAGCGTTTTTCCTCTACAGAAGAACGTTCGAAAGAAATAGTTAGAAAAGTTGACAAGCGCCCCCTAGTGGAAGTTGAGGGAAAGATAGATGCGGTGGAAACGGCCGTGCCTCCCGCTATCAGTCGCCAGCAAAAGACCGCACCTCACTTGGTTGTTTATTGTTTAGGCCCTTTCCGCGTCTTCCAAAATGATCAACTAATCGAAAATTGGAACGGGATCAAGGGCCAGCTCATCCTGAAGTATCTCATTGCTCATCATGAGCAACCGTGTGTCAAAGATATTTTAATGACTGTTTTTTGGCCTGACGTTGATTCAGAAGCAGCCCGCCGTAATTTACACCAGGCGATCTATTCCTTGCGCCAGACTTTAAAATGGGAAGAACAAGATTTTCAACATATCCTCTACGAAAACGACCGTTATTTCCTCAATCCAGAAATGAGGACCTGGATAGATTGCGAAGAATTCGAAAAACACGCTAGAGTTGGTCAACGTCAGGAAATTGCCGGGCAGACTAAACAAGCGATGGCGGAATATAGTGTGGCCGAAAGTCTTTATCAAGGTGAGTTTTTAATCGGCGACATTTACGAAGAATGGGCCAACCCGCGTCGGGAACAAATCAAGACTCTCTATTTGCACGTCGCCGATCGATTGAGTCAGCATTACATGGAGCGAAAAGAATATACGGCCGCGCTCGTATTATGTCAAAAACTCCTTACACAGGACAATTGCCATGAAGCGGCTCACAATAGAATCATGAAATGCTACTTGGCGCAGGGGCAGCGTCATCTGGCCATCCGTCAATACCAGACTTGTCAGCAACTATTAAGTGATGAATTAGACATTTTTCCTTCCGAAGAAACAACAGCACTGTACCAGCGCATTACCCGGTAACCCCCAATATTCTAAGAGACGACACGAGCGTAAGCCCATGCTGTCACCTTCTTCTTCGTCAGCAACACTCACGCAGTGTGCGTAGGGTCTCAATTTATTAACGCCCCAAGATTGAGCGAATAATAAGTTCAAATTGAGCAAGAAATGGTAGTTTGAGGTTGGAATTCCAGAAAACGAACTGTTCGACAAAGCACTTTCACCCAAGCCAAGATATGACACAAAGGAGAAATAAACCATGTCAGATGATAATTTAACATTCGAACGAGGCGATAAAGGGAGTAAAGATCCGACTAAGGCGCTGAAAGAGCAATTGGATCAAAAATTGGAGAAAACTCTTGAACAAGCAGCAAAACTGGAACTTACCCAAACGCCGCCAGGAATGGGCAATTGGGAAGTTTGGGCCTGGGGTCCCTGGCAGAATCTTCCTGCGTTAAGCCCGGGGCGGATCATTAAAAAAGGTGAGGACGCCTACATTTATGTTGTCGTGTGGATGGATCCGGTGATGTGTGCGAATGTGACCGGGTTTAGCGGAAAGATTGAGCTTAACTTCTGGACATCCAACACGCAAGAAATGAGAACAGTTTCTGCCCTGAATCACACCTATTGCATCCAGACAGTACAAGGGCAATGTTGGTACAGTTACTTGTGGAAACTCACTCCAACTGAAGCTGCCTGCCTTTATGAGACGAACATCTGCGCTCGGGTCTGTAACTGCGATTATTACCAACATCCAGAATATGCTGGCTTTGTACGGTGGGTTTATGATTTTGACGTTGATCTGATCTTTCCTCCACAGCATTGGCGTTTCGACCGTCCAATCCGCTACATGGTTTACGACAAAGATATTCCGTGTGATTGCCCCAATCTTCCCCAACCATGACCGCCCTGTTCACGATAGGCAAAGTCCTGTTAACCAGATTGACGTAAGCAGTTGTTCAAAAATAACACCCATAAGTTGACGGTTATCGGCCGATGACCGTCAACTATATCCTTAACTCATTATGTTCGGTTAACGAACAGAGGAATTATCATGAAAAATGACCAACAGTTATGGCCACGCGTGCAGTTGGCAATGGGCGAGGCCGTTAATCGCTGGATCTATGACCCCAATGTAATGTATATTGACTTTGGCTGGAAAGAACGCGGCGGCGTCTTAATCAAAAATAAGCTTTGTGTTCGTGTCCATGTCATCGAAAAGTTTACAACCGAAACAGCACTGGAAGCGGCTGTCCAACAAAACAAGACCAGCGGCCCAATTCCAGATAATATAGGCGGATTTGATGTCGATAGGCCACAGGGAGATTACCTGCTGCACCAAGATTGGCTAGGAAACAGCTGGCGACAGACTTCAACGCCACGCGGGGTGCGTGCCGCTCCCATGCAAGGCGGCATTAGCATTTCCAATTATCGTAACATCTATGGAACCCTGGGTGGTTCAGTAATGGACCGTGATACCGACGAAAAGATGATTTTGAGCAATTGGCATGTGCTAGCTGGAAGCTGGCAAGCTCGGCCAGGATGGCCCATTTATCAGCCAGGTTTGGGTGATGGTGGTAACCAGATGGACAGAGTCGCTAATCTGTCTCATCATGCTATGTCATCTAACCTTGATGCCGCTGTGGCCAAACTCGACGGAAACCGTAAACTGATTAACAATCAGTTTGGCCTGAGTCCCGTAAAAGGCGTAAGCTGGGCGCAATTGGGAATGGATGTCGTCAAGTCTGGTCGGCGGACTGGAATTACATACGGTCGTGTTGTGGGCGTTGATGGTACTGCCAGAATAAATTATAACGGCGTGTATCGTCTCATTCAAAACGTGATGACAATTGTGCCGCGTGCAGGCCAGGAAGTAAGCGACGGCGGTGATTCAGGATCATTTTGGCTTGAAGAAGGGTCCATGAAGGCTGTCGGTCTACACTTTGCCGGCAACAACTATCCTGAACGTGCTTTAGCGATGGATATGGAGCCTATCCTTGATGCACTTAACGTAGACATTGACACGGCCGTCACCTAACAATACAAGAACACAACATGTAGTAGTAACTTTAGGGAAACAATAGGTCCAGAGCTGAATGCCTTCCTATTTTGCAAATTCGTAATCCAGTGAGGCAACATTAAATGCATTTTTATCAGTTTTGGCTGGGCGTTTTATCTGTCTGGCGCATCACCCACTTGCTTAATGCAGAGGACGGTCCCTGGGACAGCGTTGTTCACTTACGTCGAATGGCTGGAATGGGGTTTTGGGGAAACCTTCTTGACTGTTTTTACTGTTTAAGTGTATGGACGGCGGCTCCATTCGCCTTACATTTAGGCAAGAAATCTAGCCAAAGAATTCTGTTATTGCCTGCATTATCGGCAGGAGCCATTTTGTTGGAGCGTGTCACTAACCATGGGTTCGGCGAATCACCGGCCCAATTTTTCGAAGAAAGCGAGGATGAATATGTGCTGCGGTCAAAAGAGAACACAAGTCCATCGATCCATCCAGGATCGTCGTATTTCTAATCGAAATGAAAGGACCGGTTTTCAATCCCAATTTGAAAATAGCCCCCTGGCTTATTTCCAATATATTGGTCAGAAAAAGTTAACGGTCTTAGGACCAAAATCAAATAAAAGCTATCGTTTCGCCAATCCTGGCGCAGTTGTCGCCGTAGATTCAAGGGATAAACGTGCATTGGCCGGTGTTCCAATGTTAAGGTTGGTGGAGAAATAATAAAATGTCACAAAGAAATTCCGAGTCTTGGAACCGAATACGTCGCGCGCGGGATAAGCTGATAGATGAGTATCTTGATCACCCCGACGTAAATCTTATTGACGTCGGTTATAAACCAGCCAAAAAGGACACAAGCACCGGAGAAGTGGTGCTGCGTATTCACGTTAGTGAACGGTGGTTTAAATTATCGTCCGAAAAGCGGCTTAGTCTTCCAGACCAGGTTGATGGGATACCCGTGTCTGTAATATCTGGGGACTATCGTATTGGCGCGTGAATGGTTGTCCGGTATCAGCGGAATACCGCATATTGAGGCGAAGGAGAGGCCATTATGGATAATGAAGATAAATTGACCCGGCTAGATAACACATCAGCCGATGATTTAACACAAATAAAAGGGATCACTAAAAAATCCGCCAACATATTGAAGGAAGCCGATATCAATACCTTTGCCAAGCTGGCTGCTTATGAAACGGCCGAACAACTTCAATCTGAGGTGAACACGAAAACTGGTCAGGAAATCGACATTTGGCGAATCGAAAACAAGGGTCAACCATACGGAAGCTGGATGCAACAGGCTAGTGAACTAGCCCCACCGGAAAAAGCAGCAAACGGAGCGTCCTCAGCCAAAGATACCAAAGAGGCGCCGGAAAAATGGAAACAACATAAAATCGTTAAAATCTGTACGGTGGAATTGGGATTCAATGGTGAAACAGACGAACAGGGTAGACTAGTGCCCAAGGTGAGTTTGTATCGGGAAGATTTCGGTGACGGGCCAACACATCGATTTGATGATTATAATAAATGGGTAGGCTGGATCGCCGAAGAAGTGGATTGGCCGGTGCCTGAACTTGTTGCAGCGAAAGAACCTACCTTATTAGAAATTCGCGATGTTGGTCTGTCTGAGGTAGGGCCATCGTCGGATGTGCCCGAGAAGCGGCTCATGGCCGAGGTTCGCTTTAAATTATCGGGAACCGAAGCTGAAACGCTTATGGCCGATCGCCTTCCCTACCGGGTTGAAATACACACGTTTGATTTGAATAGTAAAGAGGTAAACCTGGTTGCCTCGGGACGAGGTGAACTCAAGCCACAAGTTTTCGAGTATGTCAGTCAGCAAAGGTTCCCAATCCCGAAGACAGGACGCTACGAAATATACAGCATTGTCCTATTTCTGCCCCCTGGTAGTGTGGCCGCCTATCACCATGGACCCATCATCAACATAGTGCCATAGTTTCCGAGTTGATAGGGCTGTTCAGGAGTGGCTGATACGTTTTTGCCTGGCAACGGCCGTTCCGCTTGAAGAGAGCAAGGACGCACTGCGGCAGGTCCCGAATACGGCGTTCGCGTTAGTTTGAGGCGACTTTATCTTTCTTCAAGCGGTTCTTCCGGTTGCGGTACAAATTAGGGTCCACCACTTCGCTCATGGCCTCTGTGTCCAAATTGCCGCCCAAAAATTCGTTGATTTGGGCCACCTGGGGTACGGGATTAGCCAGCATGTCGCTGTAGTGGATGTAAATCACAGAGACGTTAGGTTGGGCAGCCATCCAATCCATGACGCTGTTGAGATGTTTTTCAAACAGCGCCGAGATTTCTTCATCGCTGGCCTGCTCCGGGTCTTCCCCCCGGTTGATCAGCATCTTCTTCTGCGAGGCCAAAATCTCAGACATATTGCGCCGCATGAAAATTACTTTGTATTCGTACTCTGCGGGCATGTATTTGAGCAGTTGGGAGATCACTTTGACGGTTTTGCCCTGCGCGTCGGCCATCCATTTGGTGTCCCCCTTGTCCATCTGCTTGACGCGCTCAAATTCATAGTAGCCTTTGGGGTTGTCGTCGTCGGCGGTGCGAATTTTGTCTGTGAGCGGGGGGATGCCGCCGGCTTCCAACATTTTCATCATCATGGAGGTGCCGGAGCGAGGCAGGCCGCTCACGACGGTGACGACAGGTTTGCTGCCAAATAACTTTTTGAAAATACTTTTCATGAAACGTTCCTTATTGCAATTTAATAGGACACAGATTTTCACAGATAGACACAGATTTTGTTGCTACTGTTCTGTGCTTATTGGCTCCTCTGTGGTTCTCTCTATTTGGAAAACCTTTATTAATCGTAACACAGGTAGCTGGGATGCAAAATGGGACGGTTGTTGTATGTGTTACGGCCGTTCCCCTTTATACCCTCTCCCGCTTAAGGCACAGCTTAAAGATGCAGCCGCGCCCCAAGCTGTTGGATAAACGTTTGCCCGGCAATATCCAACGGCGCATCCAGGGCAAAGGTGAGAGTGTGCAGCTGCACATCGCCCACCATGACGTGCAGCGGCTGGGGCAGCGGCTGGGGGTAAATGAGCAAGGCGTGATGGCACCCTTTGGCCTTGGCGTAGGTGATCACCTGGCTGACGTCGACCGGGCTGGGTCTGTCTGGCGTTTTATATTTGGTGTCCAGCACGGCCAGGGGACGGCCGTTTGCCCCATACAGCGTCAAATCAATCTGAAAGCGCAGCTCGTCATTGGGGCCAAGCGTGGTGCTTTCTTGGGTTTTTATACGGTAGGGCGGGGGCAAATGGGATTGCAGCCAGTTGGCCACGCAGCGCTCGTACAGTTGGGCCATGTTGAGCAGGAAGGGCATGAGTTGGTGACTGCCGTCGGCCAGCAGTGGACCGGTGTGCTCCAAAAAGAAGCGGCAGAGAGCGTGCAGCGTGGCGTAATCCTGGTTGAGCCGGCTGTAGCTGCGGTTTTGGCAGTCGCCGGGTTGAAACGGCCGTAACGTCACCAACGGCTGCAATAAATGATACGCCTGGCGCACGGCCGTTTGTGCCGCCGGCGTGCATTGGCCGCTGCGGGCAATCTGGCGCAGCGTGTAGGCCACAATCTGGTTATCGGCAATGTCGGCGGTGTGGGCATCGTAACGGCAGGCGAGCTGCACGGTGGGGCTGGTGGCCGCCGGTTGGCGCGGCTGCAGCTTGCCGCGCACGTAGGGCAGCACGGCCGTTTGCCGCAAATACGCCTGCTGAAATCCCTGGCGCCCGCGCCGAATGACGCGCTGGGCTAAAATGTGGGCCAGCAGGCTGAAAAATTGTGGGACGGAAGCAACGGCCGTTAACCCTTCGGCCAAATCGGCCAGGCGCAAATCGTAAGCTGTCTCCCACAGTTGGAACAATCTGGCAATGGGCACTTTGGGCGTGATGATGAGGCTAAGCTGCTGCGGCACCTGAATTTGCCCTACCCAACCCTGCGCCGTGAGCTGCCATTGGCCGGCTGTTTTGGGTGAGGGGAAGGAGACGAGAAGCTTTTTGCCGTTTTGGTCCAGCGAACGC